>JBBTCW010000001.1:0-10372 GCA_038043025.1 Pseudomonadota bacterium
CCAGGCCAATTGACCACAAGCTCATGGCGATATGCGCGCGAACGTTAAAGGGGGAAGAAAAAAAGGCCGTGTTTTTTGTCTCGCGACTTGACCGCGGGATTATTTATTACAATCCTCAGCTCAGAGGTAAGCTGGTATTCATTGTTAGAATGGTATTTACCAGAAGTCATGATGAATTATTTAGAATCAGATAAACGCTTCGCGTCCTCTGAGGTGAGTGTTTTGTCATCCCGCGGCTTGACCGCGGGATCCAGGAAAATTTATATTAAAGATTATAATAACGGAGTACCGCTATTATAATCACTGGATACCGGCTTTCGCCGGTATGACGAATGTCTGGATACCGCGGTTAAACCGCGGCATGACAAAGAAGCGAAGCTTCGTGTCCTCTCCACAAAATGACATATTCCTTTGAGTCGAGAATAAATCCCCGGCCGCTATTTTTTTAGCAGCGCCGGGGATAATTGATGATGTGAGATTACGATTCTTGATCTGTCTTGGATGATGGTGTCGGTCTCTTTATTGTCGGTTGTGCCGAGGATGACACTGGTTTTATTGCATTTATTGACAGGGTAACCGTATTTTGTGTCATGATACCGGCTAATTCTAATTTTATTTGTTCTAATTCTTGCGAAATTTTATATAAATTGTAATTAATGCCGAAGAAAGAGACAAGCATCATATGTATGCGTGTAAATAGATTGGTTTTGTCTCCAAAGAATGAATCCCAAAATGCTTTACTGCCAGGGTTATGCGTATCCATAAATTGCAGTAAGGAAATCGCACTTGATGGGGACGGTGAACCCTTGGTGGTCTCTGCCGGCAAACGTTCTGCATAAGATTCTGCAATGTTGTAATCCGCTATGGATTGAATGGCCGATAGCGTTCGTTGTAACACGATATATTGTGCTTGGTCGGATGTTAGTCTGGCTGTATTCATCGCCGGTAATGCAAATCCCGATGCAGAAAGATTTTTAATATAGGCTTGTAAACGCTTATCTAAGTTAGGATCAATGGATGTTATGTTTTTTCCATGCGCATATATCTGTGTGCCTAATAAATCTTTTGCCGACGCGGGCGGCGTTGCTGATTTTATTTTGGAGGCATCATCGAATGGCCCGTAAACGGCTGACTCAGCATTAATTAAATTTATGTAATTTGAGGTTAAATCTGGCTGGCTAATCGTGGCCTTAAAAATGGTTGGTTTAATCGATTGAGAGTCTGTAAATTGCCCATAGGTCATGTAATTATAAAGTTTTTCGGTCAGCTGATTGCGCTCACTCATGGCTTGTACTTCGATGCCTGCTGCTATGGGTGTTTCAAGATCGGTATCAAGTAAATACGGATTGCCTTGAGGTTTAGTCGCTCCGGCGGTGTCATCTAAGTAATCTTTATAGTAGGCTGTTGATGAGGTTAAAGTAGCTGGTGCGGGGATAGTGGCCAATGTTTGATAAATTTGATCTAATTGATCGTAAATTTGATTTAGCGCCGACGCTTTTTCCTTTGAAAAGGTGAGTAGCCCTTTAATTGAAGTGAGCGATGTGTTTGATGTGTCCAATTTACTACCAGTTGATGTGAAATTGTTTTTTAGTAATTGATATAATGTTCCATTCGTTTTTAAGGTTTCTTGGATTGCATCTAATGGGGTCAAAAGCTGGTCAACGCATCCTTGGAAGTCATCTAAGCTACATGCATAAGTTGGCGCAACTGTAAAAATTGAGCTGGTGATCAAGACGACCATGGTCATTATTTTTAATAATTTAGACTTAAACATATACTAACGCTCCTATACTAATATTTAATATTCCATCCGCCACCCGATGAACTTTGTTGATTACTGGTTTGTGAACTACTACTATTTGGCATGACAACGGGGGATGTCGATATCTGTGTGTTTTGTTCTGTTTGTAAATTGGCTGTGCCGCTGGATGTAATCGTCGGGGCGGTGTTTTGTGTTTGCGGATTACATTGACAGCTGCTGGGATAAACGCGTGATATGCGCTTTCCAGCGTTGTCATACAAGAAGTTCCCCGAATAATTATAGGGGTCTGTTGTCGTGTAACAATCACAGGTTTTTGCCGTACTTGTCGAAGGAGTGGGTGTTACTTTTTGTGCTGTTATTTGTGCCGTGGGTGTTGTTGTCGTGGGCGTGGGCGGTTGTTGTGTTGCTTGCGTTGTATTGCTTGCATCCGGTTGTTGTAACTTTTGTTGTAGCTGTTCTCGCAACTTGTCCGTATCGATTTGATTTTGATCGATTGCTTGTTGTGCTTGGGCTAAATTTTGATTCTGTTGAATCATATCTTGTGATTGGGGGTAAGTGACCGACGAGCTACCGCTTGCGAATGCCGTATTGGCCAACACAGCATATCCCATGATGAGGACGAATCTATAGAGTCGTGTTTTCATTTTCCATGGCCTTTGCGATGAGTTCAAATCGTTCCTTCGAAAATACGCGCGAGAGTAGACGAAGTCTTTCGAACACAATATTGCGACGCAAGAATAATTCTGCTGCTTGGTTTTGGTTTTGTGCTTGTTCTTCTGCATGCATCAAAATGCGTGATGCCGATCCGGGATAAATTGAATCGATGGCCTGTAAAATTCGCAAGACCCGGCTCATTTTAAGATGACAGCCGATTTTGACATAATGTTGCTCATTGGCCAATTCGAATTTTGTGACGCCTTCTAAGTTTTGGCCAAATTCATCCAGCGCTTTTTCAAGCTCAGCCTGTCCATCTAATGTCCAATTCTCAACGCTTTCCATGAAGGAAACGACGCGATAAATCATTTTATCTTCATAGTTTTTCCAAAATTCATGTGCTGCTTTTGAGCTTAAATCTGGCATTATGTTGTTCCACGTTGTATAGTAACTATATTTAATATAATCTTGAATTTTTAATAAGTATAGCAGAATGATTGCTATAATAAAGGGAGGGTAAGGGGTCGTCAGTGATATTGCGGTAATACACCTTTTTGGTGAAAAATAGATCAATTTATTTGGCGCAGGAATTGTTGAAAAAATGGGCATATTTACAGGAATTAAAAATCAGTTAGTGAAGCCAGCTGTCAATGTCACAGGCTGGATGAGCTGGACTTTTTTTAAAGACAATACCGTCTCTCTTGCTCGTATGTTGAAACCTGTTTTTACGGCTCATCGTTTGCGAGAGGATGAAAAAACGCGAGAAAGTTTTGAGCATGCACTCGAGCGCTTAGGGTTGACTGAGACAGATTTAGCGCGTAAAGCTCAGTTCTTAAAAACATCCTTTACTTTTTATATGAGCGTGGCGGTGTTCGCAGCATTATATATTATTTACCTCTTTTTTCATGCCGATGTTCTTTCATTGATTGTGACCGTTTTATTGTTTTCTTTATTTTTGGCGAAAGCGTTTCAAATGCGTTTTTGGTTATTTCAGATTAAACAGCGTAAGTTAGGATGCTCATTTTCCGAATGGTGGTCGGGCAAAGCAGAGGACAATTCATGATGAGAAGAATAATGCAAAATTTCTATGTGAAATTTTTATTGATTTTTGGCGTATTAATTTATTGCCCTTTTGCTTTGGCCGATACGGATGTAAATGTTACATTTTTTACGGCACCTGCATCGGATATTTCATTGCAATTCGTTAGCGCGTTATTCGGACGTTTTACAACTGCACTTCCGCAGGTTTTTAGATCGACGAGTATTATAAGTACGATGTTTACCGCGTTCAATCACGCGGTATTGGTATTAGGCGCGATTACTATTTTATACACGACGCTGATCGCGATTGTAAATACTGCGCATCAAGGTGAATTTTTGGGTAAAAAATTCGACTCTATGTGGGTGCCGATTCGATCGGTTGCCGGGTTTGCTTTGTTGATTCCCGTGATGCAAGGGTATTCGAGTATTCAAATTTTTATGATGTGGGTAATTACGCAGGGCGTGGGGGCAGCGGATAGCTTATGGGATGCCGTTGTGCCTGCATTTGATTTAGCGGGCGCTGGCCATGGCGGTGAGACGTCTATTCAGCACAGTGATACGCTACAGGATGCGATGAAAATTGAAGATGTTTGGAAAGGCATCTTTTGTATGTATCAGCAATATCGAACGGCGCATGGCGGCGCATTGCCCCCACAACCACTTATCCCTTATGTTTTTAATACTGATACCGTTTCTCCTGATCGAACGCTGCAGAGACTTTTTGGCAAGAGCAGGATGAACGCTTATGACTACGAGAAGCAGGATGCATATACTTACGCGTTTATTCCTGAGGAGAATTGGGGTGATAAGCAGAATTATACTTGTGGTAGTTTGTTGGTGCCGAGTGGTACGTGGACGGACAAGCCGACGGATGGCATTAATCAACAGATTCCTATTTTAATGTCACAGATGCAGGCAGTGGTTGACTCGTTAAATACCGCAACGTATGACTATCTTAAGAATGGTGTTCAACCGGGGACGAATCCTTTGGTGGATTTGGCCTATCAGGTGGAAGATGCATTAAGTGGTGTATCTAACTCTTCGGACTTAACGGGTTGGAAGGAGACAGCGGAGACACAAGGATGGATGAGTGCGGGTCAATTTTATTTTGACATTGTCGCCTCTAGCGGCGCGGGTAAGAAATATAAAACATTTGATCAGAGTTTAAAGTTTTGGTCGAGTGATACCTATAGTCAGGTAGATCATGGTCCTCCGGTGAGTGATCCATTGTTAGATAGTTTTGAGTCAGATGCCGATAGTCAATTGGGCGCTGGGAGTGTGGCGCCCGCTGCTAGTACAGGTAATGCTGCAGGCAGGGCTTTTAGAGCGACGGGCGTGTGGGCTGGCATTGTAAACATACTTGCGCCAAATTTCCAGAATTTATATGCTGAGGCGAACAGCAACAATCCGATTTATTTAGTCAATGATCCATTGATTACTATTCACCAGACGGGTGATGATATTATCGCCAAGACGATGGCTTTTTGGACGGTGTCGTTCGGGGTGGCACTGACTGCAGCAGCGCTCTCCGGTACTTTTAGTAGTGTATCTCCGGGCTTTTTAATCGCTCAAGTAGTCGCTGCTTGGCTTCTTTTGCCACTGTTTGCTTTATTTGGTGCGGTTTTCGTGTTTGGAATCACTATGTCCGTATATATTCCATTGATTCCGTTTATCATCTTTTTGTTTGCTGCTATCGGATGGCTGTTTGCTGTGGTAGAAACGATGTTGGCCGCGCCACTCGTGGCGCTGGGTATTGCTCATCCGGAAGGGCATGAGGTCTATGGTCGTGCAGAACCGGCGGTGCAATTATTGATGAATGTGTTTTTGCGGCCGAGTTTTATCTTATTTGGATTTATAAGCGGTATATTGTTAATGCGTATATCGCTGACCTACCTAAATTTATTATTTGGCGGGGCGATGAGCCATATTCTTAGCGGTGGAGGAATTGCGCAATTATTTAAGTATCTTATGGTGTTTGCAGTATATATAACTTTAGTGATTGGTATTGTGAATCGCTGTTTTGCGCTGACACATATTATTCCCGATCAAGTGTTGAGATGGATTAGTAATCAGACACAATTTGGTTCGACCGCTCCCGATCATGCCATTGAAGCTGGCATTAAAGGTGCGGCGAGCGGTGTGAGTGGTGGTGGTCATGGCGGCGGCGGTCATGGTGGCGGCAAGCCTGCGCCGAAGGGTGGTGGTGGGGGGGGAGGAGGCAGGCCTCCTGCTCCTGCTCCGGCTCAAGGTGAACCACCTGTTCCTCCGGCTCAAGGTGAAGGTCATTAAAATAACAAAATACTGCCGAAATATGGCGTATTTGCAGCCCAAAGCTTAGGATCTGTTTTTAGTGGTGCCTAAATCAATGTCTGCGTTATGTGCTTCTGTCAAAATCAGACGATAGGTGCGTTCACTGATGCGACCGGCGTCGAATTGTTTTTTAGCATCGACATCCATGGTCTGGCCATGTTGTTTTAGCATTTGTCGGGTATGTGCGGTGACATCTTCAAGGTCGGCGGATAATAATTTATCGCGAATCTCTTCAGAAAAAACGAGATATTCACGCAACGCTACGCGTTTACCATCGATGGTTGGGACGAGACGTTGCCAAATGACCATGCGAATGGTTTCTAAAATATCAATGGATCGGCCGTGGCGTTCTTCGTGCGGAAATGTATTGACGAGCCGTCGTATGGTTTCGGCTACGCCATTGGTATGCAATGTGGTATAAACCGGGTGACCGGTCATCGCGGCTTCAATCGAAGCGGCAATGGTTTCTTGGTCGCGCGATTCGCCCACTAAAATCAATCCTGGTTTTCGGCGCAATGCATTGCGCACACCGGCTGCAAATGTTGGCAAGTTTTTTGGAATTTCTGCTTGGCTAACAATGGAGGTGGGTTTTTTAACATTATCAAAAACGAATTCAATCGGCGCTTCGTAGGTGACTACTTTGCGATTGCCCTCAGGATCCATGACAATGCTTTTAATGATGGAAGCGAGCAGTGTGCTTTTGCCTGAGCCCGTCGGTCCTGTTACATAGATGATGCCTTGATCGGGCGCCATGTTGTCGATAATATCTTGGGGTAAATCCATCTCGCTTAAATCAGGGGGTTCATTGGGAATGGTTCGTGCGGTGATTTGAATGCCACTATGGCCTTCGACTAAACAAGAGGTTGCATTGATACGAAAGCGAAATCGTTCCGATCGATTGGGACGAATTTCATATTGCGTGTCGATGTCGCGACCACTTAATAATTGTGCGGTACCGTTTGCACCATATATGGCATTGATGATTTCACCCACTTCGTTATTGGATAAACGACGATGGGTTATTTTATGCAAACGCCCAAAAATTTCTGTGAAGATGGTTTCGTCGGTTTGAATGGTAATATCAGATGCTTCGTTTCGTGCGCAATAAATTAATAACTCATTGAGCTTATCCATATTAAAACGAATCGGTTCGTTGGGAAACGAAAACTCGTTTTCTAGTTCTGTATGAGTGCCGGTTGCCATTGCTTTGTATTCGTCTCGAATTTTGGTGTTGCTGTAATTTGTAGCGATTGATCGTTAATGCGCATTTCATCGTTGTCGCCCGTCACGCCCATGTTATATTGTACAACGCGCGGTTTACTGACCATCTGTTGTGCCAGTAATTTACGATATAACGTCATACCATTATAGTCGCGTTTTAATCGCGCTAAATTGGCGGCATAAATATTATTTGCTTGATCAATGCCTTGTTGCCAACCGGTTTCAATATTTTGTGCCCAGAGTTTGCGTTCTTCTGCGTTGCGCGGCAATAACGTGGAATCAGGTACCTCGGGTTTTTTATATTGCATCAATAAATATTGATCCCAATTGGGCGCGGTTGTCACAAAGCGTGCCTGTTGAATAATTTTGTACGTGCGGTCAGCAATGCGCAAAGAGGTTGAGTTTGCTAAGTTGAGCGATTGATTGCTTTGTTCTAACACGGGTGGCAAAATATTTTTATCGAGCAGCAACCCGTTAAAATTAAAAACTTGAGAGAGCGTGCTGCGATTGGATTCGAGCATCGTATTTAATTGTTCTGCTCGCCACGCGAGTCCGCCTTGCGCGCCTAGGGTCATCGCGGTTTCTTTAATGGCTTGGAGTCGAATTTTGCTGCCCGTTGGCTGTTCTGCGACAATTTGTTGGCGCGATAAGTTGACTAAGTCATTAAAATTCGTCGTGTCAACGGGTGCTTGTGAGCTGGCACATCCCGTGAGTATTCCTGTGATCAGTGCAAGTGCAATACATAATCGCTTCATCTTTGCTCGCTTACTTTGTCTTTACGACCCTACATACCGCAATTCAATTACATGAGTAGATGGAAATACCACAATGTTTGCGCGTTTGCCGGATTGATAACCCGCATCTCTTAAAATATCACCAATGGGTGTGTTTTTGGCAGTAATTGATACAATAACGGGAATTGCCGGCGCTTGACCCAATACATGCAGTTTATAATTTGCCGAATTGGCTATTTGTTGCACTAACGGTTGTATTGGACCATTCCAATCCATCGAGGCCGGCATAGACATGCCATAGCTGGCTGGGTTTGGTGGCTCTGAAACGCTAACAGGCGGATAAGCCGCTTGTTCTGTTTTGCCCAGCGTCGTCAGAGACTGATTCACTGATGTGGCGGCCTCTCCAAGCGCCATATAGGCGTCATAGTCGGAGTTGTTATGAGAAGTGTAAGACGATTGAGTGCTACATGCCGTTAGTAGCGCGCAACAACCCAAAACTGCCAGTAAATTTTTGTACATCATTTTAGTTACTACATTCCAACCTTAAAATTTTATTGAATCAAGTTGGCCAGATAATGTCAAGGTGTGTGTGCGAAGTTTCTTGATATCAGTGTATTTCGAGGAGAATGGGAGTTAATTTTGGTTAATGGTTGGCGTCGAGCAGTTTTTGGGTTAGAATTTTCATAATAATGGAGAGAGAAAATGGCACATTGGCGTGATTCGGCACGGAGCCCGCGTTTTTACATTGTTGAGGGATGGGCAGCGTTTCCCATGCTGTTATTTTTATTGCATATCAAATGGTGGACGTTGTTTGTAGCTGTGGCTGCTACCTTGTTCTTTTCCGTATTGGATCGCTATGGGTTTACGGTTCCTATATTTTGGCGATGGTTTATTAATTTTTTGGGTGGTTCGCGTAAAATGGCGCGACCATGGTGGCTATAGATTAAGGATAGAACAAATGTCAGATCAGATGCTTGAGTTATCAAAACGTTTAGTGAAAATCGCAAATGCATTGGGCGTTAAATTTACATTGCGTAATGAACCCGTTGTATTTGGCGAGGTTTTTTCTGATACAGGATTATTACCCGGTATTGCGCGTCGAGCCGATCAACTATGCTCGCTGTGTTTGGGTTATGGTATTGGAGCGAGTTTTGAGAAAGCGGAAGTGGGACCCTTAAAGCGAAAAGTGAGTTTTGACGATGTGACACCGAGTGTGTTGCGCTATTTATGTATTACAGATGTGTTGTGTGATTTTATCTATGCCGCGCCCTCAAAGGATGCGGTGCCATTGGATGCGCTGCTGTATGATTGGTGGCCCGCCGAGTAGGAAGGTCAATTTATCCAAGTCCATGGGGTTTATGGCGATAAACTGCTATACTAATGGGCAAGAATCCGTTAAAATTTCACGCTTTACAAAAGAGAAGAAGGGTTAGCCTGTGTCGGACAATCTTCCAAAAATAAATCCAGCAGAAGTAGCTGCATCGTTGCATCAGATAGCAGTGCTCTGTGAAAAATTTGGGCCGTTTGCGGATAGGCAACCTGCGAATATCCCATCGATGGCTGAAAACACCGCATCCCGCGAGAGTGACGCAGGGCGGCATTCTATCAATCCTGCATCGGGCGCATAATTGTTTTTGGGCAATTGAGTCAATAAGTTTATTTATTATGGCTGAAGAAAAACGTTATTTGACAGATTTACATGATCGTTTGGAAAAATTTGCGATACGTATTCGCGGATTAAAATCGTACGATGTGGCCAATGATGAAGAAATTTCTCGTATAGTTCAAGAGGCGGTCGATGTCGAAGATGTTTTGCGTAGGCAATATGAAGTGGGTGCTCGCTTCAATATTATTCATCATCAATTGGCGAATTTGAAAGAGAGTGTTGTGCGAGCGATGCATCCGAATAATAACAAAACGCCAATTATTGAGCAGCGGTTTGCAAACCAAGTGGCCGAGGACGAGCGATTGGTGTATGTTTATTTGTTTAATGCGCGAGGCGGTGTGTTAAAAACATGGCAAAGTTTATTATCAAAACGCTCGTTGGTTGAACATAGTTTTAATCGACCGATTTATGAAAGTAAGGATCAGGTTGATACAGCGATGTCTTCACGATCGATGCCAGAGCAACACGCCTATATAACCATGATTGTTAAAAAAGACGATATTTCGCGTATTTATCACGGCCGTGAATTAAAAGATGCGCAGGGTTTGCCGCTCGTGCGTCTTCGTCAAGGTGCGTTGAAAATGGCAAATATTATTAATTTTACGCACATGGGTAAAGAGTATCGTGTTTCGTCGGATGGTCAATTTCAGCTTGAGTCGGTTTAACTCGGATATTTCATATTATGACTCATGCGAACAGGCTGGTCTCAGCTCAGAGGACGCTTCACTGTTATGACTCATGCGAACAAGCATGTCTCACCTCAGAGGACGCAACACGTCCATCTGATTCAAAATAATTCATCATGACTTCTGGTAAATGCCATTCTAACGATGAATATCAGCTTACCTCTGAGCTGAGGATAATATAAAGCAGTGTAGCCCGGATGAAATGTGCGAAGCACATGCAATCCGGGAAATCAATATTCCTGTATTCTGCTTCGCTTCTTTGTCATGCCGCAGTTTAACCGCGGCATCCAGACTTTCG
>JBBTCW010000002.1:0-13500 GCA_038043025.1 Pseudomonadota bacterium
GCCAATTGACCACAAGCTCATGGCGATATGCGCGCGAACGTTAAAGGGGGAGAAGAAAAAGTAATGTTTTTGTCCCGCGACTTGACTGCGGGGTTATTTCGCCGTTGTCATTTCGACGACTCCGCGCAAGCGGAGGAGGAGAAATCTCGTGAATTACGCTTTGATACCAAAAGATTTCTCACACTCGTTCCGCTTTCAGCGGAACGAGTGTGAGAAATGACAGGATTATATTCAATTTATTTTGGGGTTCTTAATATTTCCTTAAGATTTGTATGGTACCATATTCCCTTGAATAATAATTATGTGAAGTGGATGTATGCGTCGATCTTTTTGGTGTTGTTGTTACGTCGAATGCGATGACGAAGAGTCGGTATCTATTAATACCTCCGGCGCTTCTCAGTCGGTATATGCTTCTATGGATTCGTTACCAGAGCCGATGGCAACAGATGCGCAACAAAAGGGGGAGATGGAGGCATTTGACCAATATATTCATCAAGAGTTGATTAATTTTTTAGAATCGGATGACCCCCGAGTGAGTTGTATACTTTCATATTTTACAGCGGGGGAATATGCGCCTCAAATGCAATTGAATAAACAGGGTACACATTATGATTTGCCGTTGAAATACCAGGGTTTTTTTATCGACTCGTTTAATCAATATATGGGGCAGTTTGCGGAAAGCTTAGAGGGTATATTGCACAGCACCCCCCACAAGTTCGATCAAGGGGTCAAGTATTCCTGCAATGTATTGAGCGTTGGCAAGCAAGCAGCGTCTGCATTATTGGAGATGAATCGAGAGCAGCAAATGCCACAATTCAGGGTGTTTAGCGCTATATGAAATGGACAGATTGTTTTAGATCATTATTTCGTTGTTGTGTAACAGTAATATCGGAGATAGCTATCATGAATTACAGAACGCCGCTTTTAGGCTCAGCCCTCTTCTTGCTTTCGTTAAATGTTGCTGTTGCCGCGCCAGATGTGCAGGTCAATGATCTTCAAGCGAGTTATAACTTTTTAGTGAACCTGAACAGCACGGGTGGAGCGCTCTATGAGGCGACTGCAGATAAGCTACAGAGCCATTCGTTGCCGCTCAGTTACTATGACTCTGCCGATTATTGGGGACAGTATGTCTGTCAGATTGCTGCCAATGACTGTACGGTGACCGATCAATACAATTCGGGTGATTATACGTTAACGCCTACAAAAAGTGCTGCGGGTGATCTGCAGATTGAGCGCGTCAACGTTCATAATGGCACGGACATTTACGATGCGGCAACCTGGCAGATCGCAGTTGAATTGGGCGCTGTCATGAATAAATTTTCAAACCCAACGCGTCAGAACGCTTATGATTTAGTTTCTAATGAAAACATGATGCTTCAGGAGGGTTATGATGGCAACGCAACACTGCCAAGACCCGATCAAAATCGTGCCGTGACCAAGGACGATATATTCCAATACAATGGCAAGAGCGTGGTAGAGCCTCAGGCCGCTTACTTCTTCAGAATGGTGACGCGCAACTGGCTCTCAACAGATCCCTTTATGAATAGTGTCTATGCTAGCTATGTCACAGCAACAAATCTGCCAAAAGATAATCCAGATTACCAAACGGGCAAAGTGACCTGGACTGATTGGAAGCCAATCACTGGTGAGAATGGCTGGGCGTTTCTCATCGGGCCGCTGCAGGCTGCATATATTAATTATATTTCAGACAAGAAGCAAAGCTATGTGCCTTTTAGTGATCAAGCCATTCTAAATGCAATCAACGTTCTCCCAACGTTTGCGGCAATGCAGTCACCGATTGGCGGCGTCTATTACGTTCCTTCCGGCACGCTAGGAAATCAAGGCGATCAGCCAGTCAATCCGCATATGGTGTCGCTAGAAAATAATTTTTCGCTCTATGCAGGCCTCAACATTTTAAAAGAGATGCTGCAGAGTGAGTTAAAGAATGAGAATGATTTAACGGCAGAAAATAAAAAGCAAATTACAACATCTCTCGCCATTATCAACGTCATGATCAACGGCAATGGTAAAGATCAAAAGGGGATGCTTTCTTTCTTTAAAAACCAAGGATGGCGAAATGGCGAATTTATTCAGGGCGGATTAGCGAATGATCCAATCCAATCAAGTGATTGGGTAGCGACCATGGAACCAAAAGCGGTCGACGTCAATACCTGGGGTATTGCCGCATTAGGACCCAAGCAAGTTGACAGCTGGTTCGGTTTTGGCGCTTCTTATCAAGCGTGGCAGCAGGTTAAAAGCTGGGGCGCTTATGGCCAAGAGAAAACGCTTTGGGGTGTCGGCTATTCAGATAAGGATGGCGACGGCATCGATGCAAATGGTAATTACAAATCAGGAATCATTTCCGCAGAGTGGACTGCGGGCGCGATCAACATGGTGCGCAGCATGATCAGCTATTACAGCACTATTCCAGCGGCACAGAAGTATGTTACCACATTAAAAATTGAAGAGAGCTCAATGTTAACAGAGGTTCAACTGCTTCGTTTCAACAGTTACCAGACCACGCCATTCCCTGGCAAACCGGATAATTACTCTTCACTGATGAGTGCGGAAAGATATCAACCCTATCTCTACTCCTCAAAACGCTACATGATACCATTTGGCTGGTATGCAAACCCAATCCCGAGTGTCTGCTCAACCTCCTGGATGATAATGCTTGCGGATAATTTTAATCCGTTTGGTTATGGTGGGAAATAAAATGACATACGCTCATAGCGTGTAATTATTCACCGCAAAACAAGAACACGGGTAACGTTCAGATTTTGGATTGTGCTGAATAGTTACCATAGCGTTATATTTTTTCTTTCAATTGATATAGCAATGCCAGTGCATCTTTGGGCGCGAGTTCATCGGGCTTGATGTTATTTAATAAATCAATTAATTCATGATGTTCATTCACGACAAACAAATCATTTTGTTGTGGCTGTTTTTTTTGATTTACGACACAGGTGTTTTCGAGTTGCAATAATTTTTGTTTGGCTTGCGCGATCACATCATGCGGAATGCCGGCTAATTTAGCGACTTGTAATCCATAACTTTGATTTGCCGATCCTTCTTGTACCGCATGTAAAAACACAATGCTGTCGTTATGTTCGACGGCATCTAAATGAATGTTCACAATGTTTGAAAAGGTATCGGGTAAAACCGTCAGTTCAAAATAGTGTGTCGCAAACAATGTAAATGCTTTAATTTTGTCTGACAGATAGGCGGCCACTGCCCAGGCGAGCGATAAACCATCAAAAGTGCTCGTGCCGCGGCCGATTTCATCTAACAACACTAAACTATTTTCAGTGGCATTATGCAAAATATTAGCGGTTTCTGTCATTTCCACCATAAATGTTGATCGTCCGCTGGCTAAATCATCGCTCGCACCAATGCGCGTAAAAATGCGATCGATGGGACCGATCGTGGCACTTTCTGCGGGGACAAAACTGCCGGTATAGGCAAGTAAAACAATTAAGGCGGTTTGTCGCATGTAAGTAGATTTGCCGCCCATGTTGGGGCCGGTGATCATTAAAATGCGGCGTGTATCATTGCAAATGGTATCGTTGGATACGAATGGATTTTCTAACGCCTGTTCAATCACTAAATGTCTGCCGCCCATAATTTTAATGCCGGGTTTGTCAGTTAATGTTGGCATGCTCAAATTTAATGTTTGCGCACGCTCGGCAAAATTGTTAATGACGTCGAGTTCTGCAATAGCTTGTGCGCAGATTTGTAAGGGATTCAAATGGTCGAGTAATTTATCTAACAGTTCGTCGTATAAGGCTTTTTCGCGCGCGAGTGCGCGTGCGCTGCTGCTTAAGACCTGATCTTCAAATTCTTTTAATTCGGGCGTGATAAAACGCTCGGCGTTTTTTAATGTCTGACGTCGAATGTAATCGGTTGGCGCGAGTTTGGATTGAACGCGTGAGATTTCAATGTAATAACCATGAATGCGATTATAGCCAACTTTTAACGTGGGAATGTTTGTGCGTTTCTTTTCGCGTTCTTCAAGTTGGACCAAAAAATCACCGGCGTTTTTACTCAAATTGCGTAATGCATCAAGCGTTTCGTCATAACCTTCTGCAATGACACCGCCGTCGCGCAATACAACGGGCGGTGCGTCAATGACTGCGCGCACGAGTAAATCAAAAACATCTGGAAATTCAGAAATATCTTCTGATAAGGTTTTAAGAAGCGGCGTATCCCGTGGTAATAATTTTTGTAAAGTCGGTAATACCCCGAGCGAATCGCGCAATTGTGCGACATCACGCGGACGTGCAGATTTGAGTGCAACGCGTGCCAAAATGCGTTCGATGTCGCCGATGTGATGTAACGTGTTATAAAGTTCTGTGTGTTTATGCGTTTCTAAAATTTTTATGACGGCTTGTTGTCGGTCGGTTAATGTATTTCGGTCGCGCAGTGGTTGTTTGATCCAACGTTTTAGTAAACGACTACCCATTGTGGTGGCGGTGTTGTCTAATATGCTGGTTAACGTGTGTTCTGTGCCGCCTTGTAAATTATTGATGAGTTCTAGGTTGCGTTGCGTCATGCCATCGAGCAGTATAAAATCTTCGTGACGATTAGCGCGGAGGGCTTGAATGTGGGGTAATGCGGTGCGTTGCGTTTCTTTGACATAATGTAATAAACAGCCTGCGGCGGATAAGGCAAGGGTCAAATCATCGCAACCAAAACCCGAGAGGTCTTTTGTTTTAAATTGTTGCGTGAGTAATCGCGAGGCCGTTTCAAATTCGAAATCCCAAATCGGTCGATGTTTGATGGAGGTAACGGATTGCAATAAGTTTTGTTTTTCAAAGGTTTCACTGATGAGTAATTCGGCAGGGTGGATGCGTTCGATTTCACTTAATAGCGCGTTATCGCCGATGACTTGTGATACGCGAAATTGACCGCTGCTGATATCGAGTGTCGCAATTCCAAATGTTTGTCCATTCGAAAATAATGCAGCGAGTAAGTTATCTTGCTTGTCATCAAGCAATGCGTCGTCGCTGACAGTGCCGGGGGTGATGATGCGTGCGACCTTGCGCTCCATCGGACCTTTGGATTCGTTAGGATCGCCGATTTGTTCACAGATGACGATAGATTCGCCCATTTTAACGAGTTTTGCTAAATACGATTCGACGGCATGATAGGGTACGCCGGCCATCGGAATCGGATTTCCGTTGGATTGACCGCGATGCGTTAACGTGATGTTGATCAATTTCGCCGCTTTTTTGGCGTCATCAAAAAATAATTCATAAAAATCGCCCATGCGATAAAATACCAGCATGTCTTTATGTTGCGCCTTAATACGTAAATATTGCTGCATCATTGGGGTGTGTTGTGTAAGATCCGTTGTGACTGTCATGTTCATCGCTTATTATAAGGAGAGCAATCCTATGTTATCAGATTTTGAAAAGCTTGCATCCACAGCAGGTGAATTATTGCGAGCAAAGTCCTACAAATTGGTCACTGCCGAATCATGTACTGGTGGATTATTGTCCGCCGCGATCACGTCGGTGGCAGGCAGCTCCAAGTGGTTTGAACGTGGGTTTGTGACGTACAGTAACGAATCAAAACAAGAAGTGTTGGGTGTGCAAACCGTTGAAGAATTTGGTGCGGTCAGCGAACAAACCGCATGTGCAATGGCACGAGGCGCATTAAAAAATAGTCATGCGGAGGTGAGTTTAGCGATTACCGGCGTTGCCGGACCTGATGGTGGCACAAAAGAGAAACCAATTGGTACGGTTTGGATTGCATGCGTGGTGAAAGGTGAAAGTGCGCACGCAACACTAAATCATTTTGCAGGTAATCGGCAATCGGTGCGTGAGCAGGCGGTGAGTGCGGCGTTGAACTTATTGTTTGATGCGTTGCAGCTCTGAGCTGCTATAAGCCAGTCACCGCCTGCATTGCAGCAGCTCAGAGCTTATTCTGTAACAGACCCTTAGCCCGGCGGCCGGTCAGAAAATCATTTCGACGCCGGGACGGGCAAAGTTCACAGAGAGTGACGAGGGGAATTTGATGAGTGAGCAATACTCGAGTCATCGCTTGGCGTAGTTGTGCGTTTTATTTGAGCGGCATAACTTGTTGCTTTTTTGGGATTGTGAGGAATGGGTTCTTTTACTGTTATCTCTCTGAACTTATCGAGTAATGCTTGAAATTCCTCTTGTAATGTTTGTAAGACGCGAGTGTCTGCGAGTCTTGATGATGTGTGGCATCGTATTCTATCGGTTAAGTTATCCAAGGCTGTGAAAATATCTTCTATTTTAAAATCGCTTTTAGGGTTAATGAATGCCTCTAGTAGTGGGTTGAGCTCGAGTTTTAATTCTCGATGTTTTTCTAGTAAGCTTATGTTATGAGATAAAAGGGATAATAACTCTTGTATTCTAGTGTCTTGCTCTTTTGATATTGTGTTTGCATTGAAAATATTTAACGCATACAAGCGCAATCTTAAAATATCATAATGCCCATCTCTTAATAGTCGAAGTGTGCTGTATTTGTCGAGTGAAAGCAATTCTAACCAAGCCCGATAATAACGACTATTTGATTTTAATTGTTTTTTAAGCGCTTGATCTTTCGGTTGTATCGGAAGGGTTTCTCGATGGCAGGGTGGTTTTCTCATGGATTGCTCATGTGAGCTTGCGATGAGCGTTTGTAATTGCTCATGCATGGATATTTTACGAGCCATTAGGTCCACTACTATCCTTAATACGATGTCGTTGAGTTGTATGTCTGTAATAGCCCCCGATAATTTACTCAAGAAGCAGAATATTAGATTGGGCTCGGGTTCACCCAAGTCGTTCTTGATAAGAGATAATTCTATCGAGTATTTGTGAAACAAAACGAGGATTTTTTTTAATAATTCCTCGGGAGTGCCAATTGTGATGTATTGGTTTCTGCGGAGATATTGAAACGCGGTGTCGGGCAAGTTTTCTAGGATTTTTTCTTTTTCTATAATATAGGCATCTATTTCCTTTAGTGATTTAATTAATAGAAATATGCGCGCTTCATTCTCTTGAGGTTTTTGTTGAAGTTTTGTTAGTTCCTCGTTTCTTGTGCGACGCACTTCTTCTAGTTTATTGCATTCAGCAATCAGTTGATGCATCGTTGCCAGGTTATTTTGTAGGAACTGTTCCCAGGAGATGATTGCACCAGGGGCAGCAGATCCGGCGCCGGCTGATATGGCTCTGGCAAGCGCACTTGTTGTTTCGGGCGCTTGTGGCCGGGCTCGGGCTGTGTTTTTAAATTTTGGTGGCATGTGTTATCTCCAATAATATTTTGTTCTTTTTATGACTAAATATAGCTGCTCAATCTTAAGAAACCCTTAAGAGGTGTAAAAAAAACGTATTTCAGCTCTGAGCTGCTATAAGCCAGTCACCGCCTGCATTGCAGCAGCTCAGAGCTGCAAGCATAATACTGATGCAGTTTGGATGTATTTGTGAAATAATCAGCGCTGAGTAGATAACCTATTGGTTTTTAAAGAAAATTGTTTAAAAATTGATTAATTTGGAGAAATAGTATGAGTACAGATCGTGAAAAAGCATTATCCTCGGTTTTAAGCCAAATCGAGCGCCAATTCGGCAAAGGATCCGTCATGCGAATGGATGGTTCAGAGGCAGCCAGAGATATTGATGTCATTTCTACTGGGTCAATCGGATTAGACGTGGCGCTTGGGATTGGCGGCTTGCCACGTGGTCGAGTGGTTGAGATCTATGGCCCGGAATCATCCGGTAAAACGACCTTAACGTTACATGTGATTGCAGAATGTCAAAAAGCGGGTGGAACAGCCGCTTTCATCGATGCTGAAAATGCATTGGATCCTATTTATGCTGAAAAGCTGGGTGTTAATACCAAGGATTTGTTAATTTCACAGCCAGACAGTGGAGAACAAGCATTAGAAATTACCGATATGTTGGTGCGATCCAGTGCCGTTGATATGTTGGTCATCGACTCTGTTGCTGCGTTAACGCCGAAAGCAGAAATTGAAGGGGAGATGGGCGATAAACATATGGGCTTGCAAGCGCGCTTGATGTCACAAGCCTTGCGTAAGTTGACGGCCAATATTAAACGTTCCAATACATTAGTCATTTTCATCAATCAGATCCGTATGAAAATTGGCATCATGTTTGGCAATCCCGAAACGACAACGGGCGGCAACGCATTGAAATTTTATGCATCTGTGCGTTTAGATATTCGTCGAACAGGCGCTATTAAAAAAGGCGAAGAAATTTTAGGTAACGAAACGCGCGTCAAAGTGGTTAAAAATAAAGTCGCGCCGCCATTTCGCAAAGCTGAATTTGATATTTTATATAATGAAGGTATTTCACGCGAAGGCGAAATCATTGAGCTGGGTGTGGAGCATAATTTGATTGAAAAATCTGGCGCATGGTATAGCTATAAAGGCGAACGCATAGGTCAAGGCAAAGATAATACGCGTGAGTATTTGAAAACAAATAAATCGGTGGCGGAAGAAATCGAAAAACAAATTCGTACGATATTGGTGGGAACAAAGACAGAGGCGAAGCCGGCAAAAGCGACCAAAAAAGCAAAAGTCGACGTTGATTTAGATGATGTGGTCGAAGACGAGATGGATGTTGAGGTTGATGCTTGAGCGAACTAAAGGACGTCGAAAAAGTCGCGCTGAATTTATTGGCGCGACGCGAGCATTCACAAGCGGAGTTAAAGAATAAATTACGTCTACGCAAATTTGATGAGACGACAATCGAGTCTGTTTTGACGCATTTAATTGAGAATGATTTTCAAAGCGATGATCGATTTGTAGAGATGTATGTGCGGATGCGGTCGCGCTTGGGTTATGGGCCTCGTCGTATTGCGCAAGAGTTACAGCCGCGCGGCGTGTCTAGTGAATTAATCAATCAATATTTAACCGGCGATCTCGATTGGGTTAGAATAGCTGTGCATGTTCGACAAAAACGGTTTGGGCGTTTAATCCCGACTGATTTTAAAGAACAGGCCAAGCAAAAACATTTTTTACATTATCGTGGATTTACCACGGATCAAATAAAAGCGGTGTTTAATGATGATGACAACAGATGAGATTCGACAGGCCTTTTTAAATTATTTTGAAAAGCAGGGGCATACAGTTTTAGAGGGGAGTCCGCTTGTTCCAGCAAACGACCCGACGTTATTGTTTGTGAATGCAGGGATGGTGCAGTTCAAAGATGTTTTTTTGGGTCACGAAAAGCGTCCCTATAAGCGCGCGACAACGGCACAGCCGTGTTTGCGTGTCAGTGGTAAACATAATGATTTAGAACAAGTGGGTTTTACCGCGCGTCATCACACGTTTTTTGAAATGCTCGGCAATTTTAGTTTTGGCGATTATTTTAAACGTGACGCGATAAAATATGCATGGGAATTTTTAACGGTTAAGTTAAAGATTGATTCCAACAAATTATGGGTGACCGTTTACAAAGAAGATGATGAGGCGGCGGATATTTGGCTGAAGGAAATGAATATTGATTCCACGCGGTTTTCGCGTTGCGGTGAAAAAGATAATTTCTGGTCGATGGGCGATACCGGTCCATGTGGACCCTGTACCGAAATTTTTTATGATCACGGTGAAAACATTGCAGGCGGGCCGCCCGGTTCGCTTGATCAAGAAGGTGATCGTTATGTCGAAATTTGGAATTTGGTTTTCATGCAATACAACCGCGATGCGACGGGTAAAATGACACCGTTGCCAAAACCCTCTGTCGATACGGGCATGGGATTAGAACGTATTGCGGCTGTTATGCAAGGCGTGCACAACAATTATGATATCGATTTGTTTCAGCATTTGATTAAAGCAGCGGCAAAGTTTACTCAATGTAGAGATCTGTCAGATCCGTCGCTTAAAGTATTGGCTGACCATATTCGCGCGAGTTCATTTTTAATTGCAGAAGGAATTATTCCGTCAAACGAAGGGCGCGGTTATGTGTTGCGTCGTGTGATTCGTCGCGCAGTGCGTTACGGTCATCAACTGGGCGTGCAAAAACCGTTCTTTTATCTTTTAGTGCCGGTGTTATGTGACGTCATGAAGTATTATCCTCAGTTAGAAAAACGTAGGACATTTATTCAGGATGTTTTGAAAAAAGAAGAAGAGCAATTTGCGCGCACGATTAATCAGGGATTAAAAGTATTTGAAAGTTATATCGCCGAGCTAAAAACAAAATGCTTGCCCGGTGATGAGGTGTTCAAATTGTATGATACGTATGGTTTTCCTGCGGATTTGACGGCGATGATGGCAAGAGAACGTGGATTAACGATTGATGAAAAAGGATTTAACAAAGAGATGGAAAAACAGCGCAAGCTCTCGCGATCAAAAAGTCAATTTAAATTAACCTATGATGACAAAATGAATTTAGAGCATGTGACAACCTTTAAAGGTTACGAAACTTGTGAGGCACAATCCAGCATTGTGGCGATCATTCGTGAGAACACATTGGTGGATATGTTGCAAGCGGGCGAAACAGGCGCCGTTGTGCTTGACCACACGCCGTTTTATGCGGAGTCGGGCGGGCAAGTTGGCGATACGGGTGCGCTGACTGCAAAGAAATCATTATTTACGGTGCACGATACACAAAAGCTTGGAGCGGCGTATTTGCATATCGGTTTATTAGAGTCGGGCAAATTAAAAGTCGGTGATACGGTTGCTGCAGAAGTGAATCAAGAAGTGCGACGACACACCGCGCTAAATCATTCTGCCACGCATTTGTTGCATGCGGCGTTGCGCCATGTATTGGGCGATCATGTTGCGCAAAAAGGTTCGTATGTTGATCATGAGCGATTACGTTTTGACTTTTCGCATTTTCAATCGATTACGCCAGAAGAATTGCGACAAATCGAAGAGTTGACGAATCAAAAGATTCGTGAAAATGCCGCAATCGACACACAACTTTCAACGATTAAAGAGGCTAAAAAACAAGGTGCAATGGCGTTGTTTGGCGAAAAATATGGCGACAAAGTGCGCGTTGTGTCGATGGGTGATTTTTCAAAAGAATTATGCGGCGGGACGCATACCAAACGCACCGGGGATATTGGATTATTAAAAATTACATCCGAGAGCAGCATTGCTTCCGGCGTGCGACGTATCGAAGCGTTGACCGGCCCGGCGGCGTTACAATATGTGAATATGCAATTACAAACATTAAGTGATGTCGGGATGTTGTTTGGTGCGAGCGAACATGAATTGTTTGATCAAGTGAAACAATCGATTGAGCATAGACGCAAACTCGAAAAAACATTGGCACAATTGCAAGAAAAATTAGCGCGTCAAAAGGGTGGTGATTTGTTGTCGATGGTTGAAGAGGTGAATGGTGTGAGTGTATTAGCTGCAGTGGTTGAAGGCGTGGATGCGAAACGGTTGCGAGATCTTTTGGATCAGCTCAAAGGCCAATTAAAAACGGCAGTGATTTTGTTAGCGGCTGTTGAAAATGATCGGGTGTCATTGGTTTCAGGCGTGACTTCGGATTTGATAAAGCGATTTCATGCGGGCAAATTAATGCAATTCGTTTCGGAACAGTTGGGAGGCAAGGGTGGTGGCCGGCCGGATATGGCGCAGGGTGGAGCAACTGATGCGACGCACCTGGATATGGCTTTAAAGTCTGTTAAGTCGTGGGTGAAAGAGCAGGGATGAGCGTCGGAGTTACGCCTAAATTGGCGATGGATTTGATGATTTTTGATGTGGACGATATTGTATTCGAGAGGACAGAGTTATGGCTATAGTAGATTTATTTTTTGAGGCAGTTGAACGAAATGACGTAGAAGGCGTGCGTGCATTGCTGAAGAAACGGCGTTATTTGCTGAGTATCTTGAAAAATGATGGTAGTAATTGTAATGCTTTTCATATAGCGGCAAAACGGGGGCATGTAGAAATGATGAATCTATTGCTTGTGTCTTTGCCGGATGAAAAGCATCATTTTTCACAGGGGAGGTTGCCGCATAATCGGCCTGATTTAAGCTATCATACTCCCTTGAGCTATGCGGCGAGATATGGTCATGCAGTTATTGTTGGTCAATTGAGGCATGCGGGCGCTGTTTATAAAGTTTTTAATCAGAATTCTCCGCTAGGATTGGCTGCACAATATGGACATGTGGATATTGTGCGTCAGTTGTTGGTAGCGTTAGAACCGGGAAATTTTTTTTTATCGATGATGGGAGAAGTAAAACTAGACCCGAGATTGTCTCAGATGTTAGCCAGAGAAGTAGTGGAAGATAAAACCGGTGCTTTATGGTTAGCTATGTATGACGATAATGCGGATGTCGTATCGGTATTATTGGAAGCGGGTTGTGAGGCGAGTGTGGGTATTTTACTGGCTAAGTTGTTCATAGCAGAAGAGAGACGGGTTATTCCCGAGAAGCGTTTATCCATTATTCATCAACTGCTAACAGCGAATGCAGAAAATGTGAATCGAGAGATACCTGAGCCTGAGCTACTACGTCAGTGTACGTTGATTCGAGACTCTCATAGACGACCTGCGCCAGGTGGTACTTTGCTGCATGCAATTGCTAGCCTGGGTCATGATGCGTTGGTTAGAATTTTATTAGAGCATGGCGCAGATCCAACGCGGCGAAATACAGCAGGCGAAACTCCTCGTGATGTCGCAATGCGTTGTCAGCATATATCGGTCGTACAGATATTCGATGAAGCGCGTCGTTCGGTGCGTCCTTTACAGGATTTATGCTTTTTTCGTGCGCGTGCAGCGGTTGCAGCAGGGGAAATTCCGACAGAGGAAGCGGCGGCGAAGTTGACACCGAGTCTTGCCAGAGGGGTGTGCAGCAGATTAACTCATTGATTTAAAACGATTTTTTATAATATGCGATCAAATATCTTGACTTATTTTGCCAGCATAGCATACTGCTCTTGCTTGAATTTAAAGGAATAAGAGATAAATCAAATAGGGAAAATCACAAAAATCCTGAATATTTTTGATCTTTTTTTTGTCTCTTAAGATTTCCTTAAGAATTGTCTACTAAACTTTCAAATAGACTGTGAGGAAGCCAAAGCGATTTTGGCCGATTTGCGTCTTAAAAGGAAGCGGTTCATGGGCCTTAGCATCACATGAAACGCAAATTAATTCTCAATAAATGAAGGAGATTGAGGATGCTTATTTTAACTAGACGTGTCGGAGAAACCTTAGTCATCGGAGACGATGTTATGGTTACCGTTTTAGGCATCAAGGGTAATCAAGTCCGTATCGGTGTGAATGCGCCAAAGACGGTCTCAGTGCACCGCGAAGAGATCTATAAACGTATCCAAGATGAAAAGAAACAAGAAAAAGAAACTGCTGAAAACGCCTAAATTTTTCTATTTTTTTCAACAATCTCGGCCGTGAGTGGCCGAGATTTTTCAATTTAAATGAATTTAATCGCTCGCAGCTTGAAACATGCTTTTTTTTGCGAGCTTTTTTCTTTATGCCGGGACATTTTCCTACAAAAAATTAATCCAGCCAGCTCTGAGCTGGGCTGGTGAAAACTCTTTCATGTAATCGATAACAATTGATT
>JBBTCW010000003.1:0-61109 GCA_038043025.1 Pseudomonadota bacterium
CCAGGATTGAAATCATGATAAACTTATGTATAAACCCATGCTGCTTGCAGCGGGGGATTTTTATTCAAGATCTTTTTTAAAGCGTAAAAGAGGGGGTTGTTATGCCTAAGAAACAGGATTTTAATCAAGTGTTAGCGCAGGCGATTGCGGATGGGGATCTTAAAAAAGTTAAGGTTGCTTGTTGGGGGAATGAACGTGCGAGTCTTCATCATCGGGATGCAAATAAAAATGCACCACTTCATTTGGCGGTATTACAAGCGCGGGCACAGCCGAGTAATAATCGTCGGAAGATTGTTGCTCATTTATTAAAGAAAGGTGCCGGTGAACAGGTCGATAAAAATGAAGATGACAATACAGCGATGCATTTAGCGTTGATGGGGGAGCGGTTTGATTCGAAGTTGTTTGATCTGCTGAAAAAAAAGAGATATTTAGGGTCTAAGGCTTGGAAGGTTAAGAATAAGGCAGGACAAAAACCAGAAGATTTGCTGTATATCTTTTTAGGTCAAGCGCTTGATCAAGGGAATTGGGTATTGGCTAAGCAGTTGATCAAAGCAGGCGCGACGGTTTATTGTTATGGCGTTATAGAAGAGTTAGAAGATGTAGTTGTTGATACAGCCTTGCATCGTGCCGTGCGATTTGTAAATGCTCACCCCTCTAAAGCCGGCATGGATATGGTGCGATCGTTAGTTAAAAAAGATCCAGATATGCTTGATGCATGCGCGGGTCCAGATACAAAAACACCCTATGACTCGATTAAAAACAAGCCAAAGCAAAACCCCTTGCTGTTGGCTTATTTAAAAGAGCGGGATTATGGGTCATCTTCTGAAGAGCAAGAGAGTGCGAGCGCTGGATCAGGGGAGAGTGATACTTCTTCAGGTTCTGATGATGACGTGCCGCAGCCGCCTATTCATCGCGATGTGAAGCCTGTTGTTGCGCCCGTCCCTCTCCATCCAGAGCCAACAATAGGACAGCAGCCTAGTCGTCGCGATGTGACGCCTTTTTCTGCCAATGTTGTTCCCAGTTTAGTCCACGAGCGCGGTGGTGCGTCAGCTCAAGTGCGAGAACACTCTGCCAGGCGCATTGATTTATATTTTTATCTTTTAATCGCGTATTACAGAACAGGTCTCAAAGTAGAATTAGCGCCTACTCGACGGCAACACGGTGTTGCTACAGCCGGGTTGCAGGCAGCGCACTCGACCATTGTAAGTGCAACAGAAGATGGGACGGCAGGTGCGGCAGCACGGCTGGGGCGTCATGCCCCGAGAGGCAGTATCTTAGATGGCACGCATTTTTTTGAAAGTTTAAATATGACGACGGAAGTTCGTCCGGCTGTCAATTATCTGGATAGGCAACTAGAGGGTACTACGCGTGCGCATCCCGGCGTGGTTAGAGAATGTGCCTTATCGATTTTAAATGAGGTGTCTCGTGGAGAGATTTCTCCGATTGTTGGTTTACACAAATTTGTTCTGAAATTGCTTGAATTTTTAGAAAATGCGAAAAAACTTGACCAATGGGCTAAGAAAAATACGAAGACGGCTCCAGCTGCTGCAAGAGCGGATGCTCAAAGAGAGGAACGCGCAGGCATTGAAGGTAAAGTGCTAGAGGGGCAATTAAACATGGCCTATGTGCATTCATTGTTGCGTTTGCGGCCCGAGGAAATCGACCGTTGTCATCAAGGCGGAGCTAGAGCAGCAGAAGTCTATGATGCAGCGTTTACACGTTTACAAAAAGAGATTTTATCCGCAGGGGCTGCTGGTGATGATCCACTACACGCGACACAGGTGTATGCTGAAAAACGCATCGGTATTTCTTGGGCTGAGATCTTTAAGGGTGATGATGACTATGAGTTACGATGTCCTATTTCACAAGAACTGATGGATGATCCCGTTATAGCTCGCGATGGTTATACTTACGAGAAGCGGAATATTTTACGTTGGTTTGAATATCATAGTAGGAGTCCGTTGACGAATCTGGAGCTACCAACGTTGATGTTGATTCCAAATCGCGCTTTGGCAGGCATCATCGAAAAAGTGCGAGCGGCGCGACCGCAGGGGCAAGTTGTTTTGGATGAAGAAGAAGGGTTCCCTGGAAAAGCAGTGACCATGCGCGCATCTGTTGCTGCGGCTCATGCGGCTGCTGGAGGCGCTCCGAGTTTTGATTGCGGTGGTGGCGGTGGTGGCGGTGGCGGTGGCGGTGAATATCCTCTGTCGCGTAATCCTGCTGCCTTTCTTAGAGGGCAGCGAAGGCCAAGGGACGAGTCGGATCTTTTTCCAGCAAAGCGGAGGATGCCGCCGGATGACTTTCCAAAAGAGGGGAGAGGAGGTCCGCGCTGGTAGTTCATTTGACCTACGAGGGCAACCAGCATGATTCGAAGATTTTTACTTCTATAAATAAAAGTGCACTACTTGTGAGACTTATTTCGTGCATGTTCCTTAATAGCGGCGCTTCTTTGGAAGCAAGCAGTATGTCACCCATGCAAGTGAGTAGATATTTTTCTTGTCTGCGAGATGTTCAATGCGCTCGACTTCTTGCCATTGTCTCTTATCAAAATCGGGAAAAGTCACATCCCCCTCAATGTCGGCATCAATGTATGTAAGGTACATTTTGGCGGTTATGGGTAATGCCTGCGCATAAAGACTCTTGCCGCCAATAACCATGATATCCTCGCTGTCAGCAGAATCTATCGCGGCCTGTAGGGAATGGAGTATTTTACATCCGGGCGCTTGGTAATTTTGGTTCGATGTGACTATAATGTTGTCACGCTGCGGCAGTGGATGGCCGATGGATTCATAGGTTTTTCGACCCATGATGATCGATTTATGCAGCGTTAATCGCTTAAAATGCGCCAGGTCAGCGGGTAAATACCAGGGCAGTCTGTTTTTGCAACCGATGACGTTGTTTTTGGCGATGGCGGCAACAATAATAATATTCATGTTATTAATGTTAAAATATCGGATCACTTTATGAAAGAACAATTATTGTCTTATTCATCTGTTTTAGAGCTGTTGGGCAATGAAACGCGCTCAACGTTGCCGGCAGAATTGCACGGATTTATTTGCGGCGTGCTCGCGGGCAACGGTAACTTGAACGAAGCACAAAAATTTAAGTTGATGACGGATTTGTTGGCCGAAGAAATTGAATATGAAACATTGCCAAAAGAAATTGTCGATTTAATTTTAACAAGCAAAATGCAATTGCAAGATGCCGATTTTGAATTTCAACTATTGTTACCCAGTGATGACGATGATTTAGCCGTTCGATTAACCGCGTTGGCACTTTGGTGTCAAAGTTTTGTGGAAGGCTTAGGAATGTCTGGTTTGCAACAAAGCGCTATTGAGCGTGCAAACTTATCCGAAGCTATTCAAGATTTAACTGAAATCGCGAATGTGAATACGCAAAATCTTGATGATGACGAAACAGTCGAATTTGATTTTATAGCAGTTGTGGAACATGTTCGTGCGTCGGCATTATTAATTCACATGGAAAACGCAACCAAGATAGAAGAAATAACAGAAGCGGTTCATTAAAGGTTTTTATATGTTACCCCAAGAAGTTTTCAAAAAACGCCGACAGAAATTATTTGATGCGATGATTGATCGTAGTGTATCTATCGTTGTTAGCGCGCCTGAACATGTGCGCACAAACGATGTTGAATCGGCTTATCGCCAAGACAGTAATTTTTATTATTTAACCGGTGTTAAAGAGTCGCATTGCGTTGCTGTTTTTTTTAAGACAAAAGATCAATGCGTTTATTATTTGTTTAGCCGTGTGAGCGATCCGTTGCAGCGTCAATGGTTTGGCGATTTGATGGGACAAGAGGGCGCGATATCACACTATGGGGCGGACAGTGCATTTCCACTGGATTTGCTCGATGAAAAAATGCTGACATTATTAGGCAATTGTCAGCGCGTCTATTATAGTTTTGGTCGTCGACCCGAATTTGATGCGAGATTTAATACCTGGATTGTTGCATTGCGCAAAAAAGTACGCGCCGCCATTAACGCGCCGCATGAAATTGTCAATTTAGATAAAATTGTATACGAGATGCGTTTAATTAAAGACGCCGATGAATTAGCATTGATACAAAAAGCCGTCGACATCTGCGGTCAAGCGCAAATACGCGCGCTCAAAGCATGCAAGCCTGGTATGTATGAATATGAATTGGAAGCTGACATTCGCCATGAATTTGTTAAGCATGGCGCGATGCATGTGTCGTTTGAGCCGATTATTGCCGGTGGTGCAAACGCCTGTACGCTGCATTACGGTGCGAATAATCAAAAATTGAATGACGGTGATTTAGTGCTCGTCGATATTGGTTGTGAATACGATTATTATGCGTCGGACTTAACGCGCATGTTTCCCGTGAGCGGAAAATTTTCGCCCGAACAAAAAGCAATTTATGAATTAGTGCTCGAGGCGCAATGCGCGGCGATTGAAAAAATCGGGCCAAAATACGCTGTCGGAGATGCGCATAACGCTTCTGTTGAAGTGATTACGCGAGGCTTATGTCAGCTGGGAATTTTGCAAGGTGATGAGGAGACATTAATAAAAGCAGAAGCCTACAAGCCGTTTTATATGCATCACGTGGGTCATTGGATGGGATTGGATGCGCATGACGTCGGCGAATATTATATCGATGGCAAAGGTCGTCCGTTGCAGCCAGGCATGATTCAAACTGCCGAACCCGGTATTTATATTAGCCCGCATACGTCAGGTGTTGATAAAAAATGGTGGGGCATCGGCGTGCGCATCGAAGATGATGTGCTGGTGACGCAAGATGGGCATAAAGTTTTAAGTAGCGCTGTGCCAAAGACAGTGAATGAGATTGAGAATATGAAGGTTACAAAATGACCCTGATCACAGATGAAAATATGACTAAAATGCAGTCTTCTTCTGTTCCACCGCGTTTTGTCATGATCATGATTTTTATCGTGCCGTTTTTAATGGGCATAGGAATCGATCTTTATGTTCCATCATTTCCTCATATCGCGAGTTATTTTCAAGTAAGCAGCGGTCTAGTACAGCTTACGGTAGCCTTTTATGTGATAGCTAATGGAATGGGACAATTAATTTTAGGAGTTATATCAGACAGCTTGGGCAGAAAAAAAATTCTATTAATGAGTTCATTATTTTATACTATCGTTAGTTTTTTAGCTGTTTTCTCACCCAACATCTATTTTCTAATTTTCTGTCGATTTTTACAAGGCTTGGGTATATCAGGTCTTGCCGCGGTATCTCGTGCGGTTGCTGCTGATTGTTTTTCGGGTAAAGATTTAGCGAAAGCCATGATCTATATGTCCATTGGATGGGCACTCGGCCCGCTGATAGGACCTGTTATTGGCAGTTATCTGCAACATTATTTTGATTGGCAAGCCAATTTTTATTTCTTTAGTTTTTATGGATTAATTATTTTTATTTATATGTACGCATTGCTACCGGAAACGCATTTTAAACGATCCTCGATTCAGCTGAAAGAAATGTGCTGTGGTATAAAAAAAGTTATTTTTCATCCCATTTTCTTTTTTGGAATCTTATTGTTGGCTCTCATTTATTCTGTTCTTATTTTATTTAATCTCATAGGTCCATTTTTAATACAAAATGTTTTACATTTCTCTGTGGTTGCTTACGGCAAAGTAGCTTTATTCTTAGGAGGAGGCTATCTTTTAGGCAACCTATTTAATAGACTTTTGATCCATCATTTTGAGCCGACAGATATAGCAGTTTTTGGCCTTATCGGCGGTACTTTGATAAGCGCTTTAATGGTTATTTTAAGTATTACAAATTCGATGAATTTATACATCATCATCATTCCCGTATTTTTATTGCTTTTCATGAGCGCACTGATCTTTCCCCACATTCAAGCAAAATGTTTTAGCTTATTTTCTTTTCAGCTGGCGGGAACTGCTAGCGCAGTATATGGTTTTTTACTCGCGAGCGGTGGTTTTTTATTAACGCTTTTTGTTACCACATTGCCACTGAATTCGCAAAAACCTATGGCATTAGTTTATTTAGGTCTTTTTTCATTATCCATATTAATGTACTTAATGATGCATCATTTTGATAGTGAGGTAGGTTGATGCTGAGCGCGGTAGGTTGGGCTGAGCAAAGCCCAGCATGGGCGACTAATACCTACAAGAGGCAAAATAGTCCTTGCCTTTTTATCGATTTTGGGTTGAAATATGTCGAATATGATCTATCCTGAATGGGAGTCCCCTTATGAGTAGCCTTCAATCCGTCACCGACGCTGATTTTAAGTCCGAAGTCTTGCAATCCGGTATCCCCGTTTTAGTAGACTTTTGGGCAACGTGGTGCGGGCCTTGTAAGACATTCGGCTTGGTGTTGGATGAGGTGGCGCCGAGTTATGCGGGGCGGGTTAAGTTTGTCAAAGTGGATGTTGATCATGCTGGTCAAACAGCCGCTAAATATGGTATTCGTAGTGTTCCGACGGTGATGATTTTTCAAGATGGAAAGATAAAATCAACGCAGGTGGGTGGACTTTCAAAATCACAGTTGACAGGCTTCTTGAATAGTAATATATAGTAAACCAGACAGGGAAGTACAACATAAACGTCAGGGATCGGGCGTGCATACAATCTAATAATATAAACACGCATATCTTATATATTTAATTTTTTTTATTTCAGAATCCGATTTTTCAAGATCATTTAGCTTTTTTAATCAACCAAATAAGAGTGAATTTATGAATTTAGCAGAACTAAAGACAAAACCGCTATCAGAACTTGTTCAAATGGCAGATGACATGAAGATCGAGCAGATTGGTCGCATGCGCAAACAAGAAGTTATTTTTAAAATTCTCAAAGAACATGCGGCGAGTGGAGCCGATATTTTTGGAGATGGCGTATTAGAAATTTTGCCAGATGGATTTGGTTTTTTGCGTTCCGCCGATGGATCTTATTTAGCGGGGCCGGATGATATTTATGTGTCGCCCAGCCAGATTCGACGATTCAATTTACATACGGGTGATACGATTGAAGGGAAGATTCGGCCGCCGAAAGAGAGTGAACGTTATTTTGCGATGTTACAGGTGGACAGTATTAATTTTGATAAGCCTGAAAATGCGAAAAACAAATTCTTATTCGAAAATTTAACGCCACTCTTTGCCAACGAGCGTTTTGTGATGCAGCGTGGCAATGGCAGTACTGAAGATTTATCTGCGCGCATCATCGATTTGGTTGCGCCGTTCGGCAAGGGACAGCGTGGATTGATTGTTTCACCGCCGAAGGCTGGTAAAACTATGATACTGCAAAATATTGCGCATTCGATTTCACATAATTATCCCGATGCGCATTTGATTGTTTTGTTGATTGATGAGCGTCCAGAAGAAGTCACCGAAATGCGTCGTTCCGTGCGCGGAGAGGTGGTGGCGAGTACATTTGATGAGCCCGCGAATCGTCACGTGCAAGTGGCTGAAATGGTCATTGAAAAAGCGAAACGTTTAGTTGAGCATAAAGCAGACGTGGTGATTTTATTAGATTCGATTACTCGTTTGGCTCGCGCGTATAACACCGTTATTCCAGCATCAGGGAAAGTGTTAACCGGTGGTGTGGATGCCAATGCCTTGCAACGACCGAAACGTTTTTTTGGTGCAGCACGTAACATCGAGGAAGGCGGCAGTTTGACGATTTTAGCAACAGCCTTGATTGAAACGGGTTCCAAGATGGACGATGTTATTTACGAAGAATTCAAAGGTACCGGTAACATGGAACTACATTTGGATCGTCGTATCTCCGAAAAACGCGTTTACCCAGCGATTAATATTAATCGTTCAGGTACGCGCCGTGAAGAGTTGTTGGTAGGCGCCGCTGAACTACAAAAGGTGTGGATATTGCGCAAGTTATTGCATCCGATGGATGAACTTGCTGCCATCGAATTCTTAATCGATCGATTGCTCACGTCAAAAACAAACGAAGAGTTCTTTGAAGCGATGAAGCGCGGGTAAGGGTGCTTGTTCGCATGAGTTTTGAGAAACGAAGCATCCAGAACGTTGTCATCCCGCGACTTGATCGCGGGATCCAGAAAAATTTATATTAAAGATTATAATAACGGAATACCGTTATTATAATCACTGGATACCGGCTTTCGCCGGTCTGACGAAAGTCTTGATGCCGCGGTTAAAACGCTTATGCGGTTAAACCGCGGCATGACAGCCTTGCTTAGGCTGCAACACGCATCAATGATTTCAACTTCTTAATCGCAGCTAGTTCGAGTTGGCGAACGCGTTCAATAGAAACGTTAAACTGTGTGGCAAGATCTTGTAGGGTTACTTTTGATTCGGTAAGCCAACGTGCCTGAATAATAGTTTGACTGCGATTATCTAATTTTTGAATCGCGATCATTAATTGTTTTTGATTGTCTTGTTCGGCATCAGTGATTTCTACTAATTGCGCAGGATTTTGTGATTGATTCGTTAAATAGTGAACTGGCGCAGAAAAATCATTCTCATCTTCTGCATCAAACGCGGCATCATGCGCGTTGAGACGTTGCTCCATTTCACGCACCGTTTCGGGTTTTACATTTAATGTTCGCGCGACGTCATCGATTTCTTGTTTTGTAAACCAGCCTAAGCGTTTTTTTGATTTGCGCAAATTAAAAAATAATTTGCGTTGGGCTTTGGTCGTGGCGATCTTTACAATGCGCCAATTTTTTAGAATAAATTCATGTATTTCGGCTTTAATCCAATGCACGGCAAATGACACCAAGCGGACACCCATTGATGGATCAAACCGTTTCACGGCTTTCATCAAGCCTACATTACCTTCTTGAATTAAATCAGCCAATGCTAAACCATAACCCATATAATTTTTTGCTACTTTGGCGACAAAACGCAAATGCGTTAAAACGAGCTTTCTGGCGGCTTCGATATCATTACTTTCACGCAAGCGTATTGCCAGCGCACACTCTTCCTCGGTGGATAGCATGGGCAAGCCATAGATGCGCTGCAGATAGCCATCCAGACTGCCCAGGCTGCCAATGGGCAGCGTCATATCGATTGTTTGTAATTGTGTACTCATGACCAACCATTATAGCAATTTGACCGAATTTGTGAACATAATTTGCATCCGAGCTCTGAGCTGCTAATGTGCAAAAAATATACTTGCCAGCTCTGAGCTGCTGAGAGCTAGTCATGGCAAGGGTTTTACTCCCCCCTCGCAGCTCTGAGCGGCTGAGAAACGCGCGCGCAGCTCTGAGCTGCCGAAATCCAGTCGTAGCAAGGAGTATAGCAGCTCAGAGCTGCTGAGAAATAATTAGCGAATTAGCGGGGGGTGTCGACGTTTCGAATATAGCGAGATACAGACAGTCTCGAGCCAAAATAGCCAAGCAGCATGCCGCCGCCGAGTAGCAAGACGGTTAAGCGTAGATTAAGCCCAGTGATGTTGAAGGTGGCACCGTATAAATTGGCGAGCTCCGTCATGGGGTTTTGCAATGTCCAAATTACCCCGCTAATTAATAACCAGGCGATGATGCCACCGAATAAACCATAAAACATGCCATTATATAAAAAAGGGCGAGCAATAAATCGGTTGGTTCCACCCAGCAATTTAATCACGCGAATTTCATCTTGATAATTTTGCGTGTTGAGACGAATAGTATAAGAAATAATAAGCAAAACAGCAAAGAAAAATATTGTCATGATCACGTAAGCGAGATGATGGCCAAAAAGCACCATCGCATTTAATTTATTTAACCAATTCATATCGAGCTGAGCTGAGTCTACGTTGTGGATGTTTTCGAGTTGCGTTAATAAATTTTGTGCTTGCGCGGTCGTGTTGATGGAAGGTTTCGGATAAACAATAAAAACACCGGGCAATGGGTTATCTTTTAATTCTGCTAACACATCACCGAAGCCGGCTTGTTGTTGAAATTCTTTTAAGCCGTTTTCTGGCGAGATATATTGAAAGTTTTGAATATCAGAATTTGCACGCAGTGTTTGTTCCAACTGTGTGATTTGATCGGTTGAGACGTTCATATTTGTGTATAGTGTAATTTGCGCGCTGTTATGTAGATTATGGCTGATAACCTGTATATTTTTTAAGAATACGAACAAACCCATGGGCAGTGTGAGTACAACACCGATCACAATGCAAGTTAACAATGCGGTAACCGGTGTTATGGTAAAATGTTTTAAGCTTGTTTTTAAGGCTTTTTTATGTTGTGAAATATAATGTACAATCGGCGAATGATGTAAGGATTTGTTAAACATAAATGGTTTCCTTCGCATCTTCGACGAGTTGACCCGTTTGTAATTTTAAGGTGCGATAAGATAAATGCTCGATGACATGCGTGTTATGTGATGCAATTAATAACGTTGTGCCCAGTTGATTAAATTGTTCGAGTAAATCAATAATTTCTTTTGATAATTCGGGATCTAAGTTACCCGTGGGTTCGTCGGCCAGAATAATCGATGGTCGATGAACAATGGCGCGCGCAATGCCAACGCGCTGTTGCTCGCCACACGATAAGTCCTCGGGTTTTTCTTTTTCATATTCCAATAAGTTCACTTTATCTAATGCCGCGCGCACACGACGGTTAATTTCATGTTGACGAAATCCAGTAATAACGAGCGGTAATGCGACATTATCAAATACACTACGTTTCAATAAGAGCTGCGGGTTTTGAAAAATCAATCCAATTTGTCGTCGAAACTTGGGGATTTCTCGCTTTTTCATGCGGTTGATGTTGCGACCATTGATAATGATATCGCCTTTCGACGGATGTTCAAGTGAACCTAATAGGCGGAGCAGGGTGCTTTTTCCCGCGCCCGAATGGCCGGTTAGAAATACCATTTCGCCCGGTTCTATTTTAAATGTTACGCTCGACAAGGCATTAGCCGTATGGCTGTAATGCTTTGTCAGTTGGCTACAATATATCATTGCCATTTTGTTGTATCTCAAATATAACTATTCAGCACAATCCAAAAACGTCCATATTTTGGCGCTTTTTGGTGAAAAATCTCTTCAAAATGCTCATGTACTATCGTGTACACTCCGCTTTTTCATCGATTTTTCACCAAAAATCATCCAAAATCTGAACGTTACCCGTGTTCTTGTTTTTGCGGTGAATAGCTACTCTCAAATAATGCGTCCACAAAGTCCTTTGCGCAAAAAGGACGCAAATCATCCATTTTTTCACCCACTCCAATAAAACGGATTGGAAGCTTTAATTGTTCGCTTATATTAAAAATCATACCACCTTTTGCGGTGCCGTCTAACTTTGTCATGATTAAACTATCTAATTTGATGGTTTCATGAAATTGTTTGGCTTGCCGAATCGCATTTTGACCAATTCCGGCGTCTAAGACAAGAACAGTTTCATGCGGCGCTGTTGAGTCTAATTTGCCCATAACGCGTTTAATCTTTTTGAGTTCTTCCATCAAATTGTCTTGTGTATGCAAACGCCCTGCCGTGTCGGCAATGAGCACATCAATATTGCGTGCACGAGTCGCTTGTAAGGCATCAAAAATAACAGCGGCGCTATCGGCGCCTTTTTTTTGCGCAATCACGGGAATTTTGTTGCGCTCTCCCCAGACCTGTAGTTGTTCGACAGCTGCCGCTCGGAATGTGTCACCTGCTGCCAGCATGACGGTGTGTCCGTTCTGTTGAAAATAATGCGCAAGCTTACCGATCGTGGTGGTTTTGCCAGAGCCATTAACACCGACCATTAAAATGACTTGCGGGTGATGCGAGAGAATAAGTGGTTGTTCCACGGGTTTTAAAATATCGAGTAACACGGATTTGAGCGTGGCAAAGACATTATTGGCATCATGAATTTCTTTTCGTGAAATACGTTCCGTTAATTGCTGAATAATTCGATCGGTGACAATAGCGCCCATATCCGCCATTAATAATTGCGTTTCTAACTCTCCTAAAACCGCAGTATCTAGCGTTTTTTTACCCATGAGAGTATTTGCTATCCCGCCGACTAAACTCTGACGAGTCTTTGTTAACCCGGTTTTAAGTCGCGAAAAAAATGAAGGAGTTTCTTTTGTTCTTTTCCAGAGTGACATGAGTGCGTTTAACCTTAGGGTCTGTTAATCATGGCTATTGGTTATCATTATAACATACGGATAGAATTGTAAAAGCGATATGCGGGCTAGTTATTTTGGCATGCCCGGCCATTCTTTGATATGTAAATCGCGTTGCGGAAATGCAATTGAAATGCCGTACTGTTTGAAGATTTTGTTAATGGCGATATTTAATTCGCTTCGCACGATGAATTTTAGATTAATGTTTCGAATGACGCAGTACACATCAAATTTCAGACTGTTGTCGCCAAATGCAGTAAAGAATGCGGAGCATTGTTTCGACGGATCATCTTTAATAACCTCCGGGTGATCGTTAACGACGCTGAGCAATAATTTTTGAACGAGATCGGTATCAGAGCCATACGCGACACCCACCGATGTATGCACTCGTCCGCTGACATCTTGAAACATTAAGTTTGTAATTTGTTTTGAAATCATTTCCGAGTTGGGCACAATGAGATCCGAATATTTTAATGTGCGAATTTGTGTATATCGAATGCGGATACGTTTTACAAAGCCTTCGACGCCATTAATGGATACACGATCACCGGGTTTAACGGGTCTTTCTAATAATAAAATAATGCCGGACAAAAAATTATTTACAATGTTTTGTAAACCAAAACCAATACCGACGGAGAGCGCGCCTGCAATAATAGCGAGTCCGGCAAAGTCAACACCCGCTATTAATAAACTAATCAGCACCACAACACAAATACTGGTGTAAGCAACAATGGCGGCCAGTGCTTGTTGTGCGCCGATATCCCGCACTTCTTTGTTAGGGTGTTCAAGTATATTGCGAATCCAGCGGATCAGTAAAAATGAAACAACAAAAAAAACAAATGCAGAAAATATTCTGGCGGGTATGAGATACATGCCGGTGATTTTAAATCCATTGGTCAGTGTTTCTATCAGTGCTTGAAAATGTGTTTCTGATAATTTCCAGACTCTCAGCAAGACCAGTGCAAACCCACCCCAAATAACAATATATAATACGACGTGAAGCCATAATAATTCAGGAATTCTTTCATAACGTTTGACCCCCAGTTGGTGTCGTATGATTTCTGGAAAAACAGAAGTATCTTGCACGACGCTGCGCAGCGTACCAATGGATGTTCTATGTAATAGCCATGTGATGAAGCCAAAGAGTAACGTAAGTGTAATGCCTTGTAACATATAGGATACGAGTTGTTGATAGCCAAACCATTCGGCTGCGACAAGCGTGATCAATGCCACGGTTAACAAGGAACTAATGATAATACGCACGCTGGGGTGGTGGTTTAATATTTTTGGTATACGATTAATCAACCAGAGAATACTGATTAAATTAATAATGAGCAGCGTGATAAAAGTCGTATGAGCGAGGTTCATGAATGAGTCTGGGAATGGCTGATCATGAAATAGTACGTAAAAAATAAAACCGAACAAGCATAATGCGAGCAAAAAACGCAGTCGCGTTAGTAAAGGATGCGCAACACTTTCGGATAATCCACTGACGGGGGGTAATCCGTGAAAAGGAAGAAAAAAGAAATAAATAAGCGCTGATAAAACTGCATAAACAAATGTGCCAGATACAATGGTCAGTAAATAGGATTCGAGATGCGAAGGGTCTCCTAATACAGTAATATCTGCGGTTAATATCGCTAATAGGATGATGGGTGTAACATATCGTTTACAGGTGCTGAGCAGGGCTAAATTTATTTTTTCGGGAAATGTTTCGACAATTTTTAATTGGCTTAAGTAATTGTCGAGTGAAAAATTTAATTGTATGCCGACAATCAGTCCTGCCAAGAGAAAAATCCCTAATAATCCAAGCGCAAGCGGCGTATGGATGGTTTTCCATCCGCCATATTCTGAGAAAAGTTGTGCATTAAATTTTTTTGGAATTTGTTTAATTTCAGTAATGCCCGTGATGAGGTTGGACCAAAAATCTGGCTTGACCGTCAGCAAACGTTTTGCGCTTAATTTTTTTACCGTTGTTTGAAATGCGGTGAGTGCTTCTCCCGAGCGCAAGACGAATAATTTACATTCGGACTTTTGTGTTTGTAGTTCCAGTTTTTTGGACTGAACATATTGTATAAATGGCGTATTCGTTTGTGCGCCTGGTTTTGTTTCTTCTATTTGATCGTCCAGTTTTGCGATGTCGTTTTGTGATTGATTCACGCATTCTTGCGCATTTTTTTGTAATCGGCTTAATATGCTCGAGGCCTTTTCTAAATTCTGAGGATTAACATTGACGATCGATAATTGAATGGTGAGCTTGTCTAATGTTCGATTGGCGTTTTGTACATCAAATGTTGATGCGCCAGGGAAGCCGTTTGATTCCACCAGATTTGATTGAGCAAATGCGATGCTGCAAAATAGGGTGAGCGAAAACAGCGCGACCCATCGTGTCCATTTTTTTGGCATTATCGTAAATCCATTATTTATTCCATTCTATTTATCATACAGGGAGAAAACGTGAAAACGCAAGCGATAGACAAAACATCAGAATATGGCATAATCCAAGTCGGATTAGGGTCTGTTTAATACCTCACTATCAAGGAGAACCCCATGGCCGCACGAATCGAAGACCAAGCGTATTATGAAAATATTATTGCGAAGATGCCGGGCAATGTTTACTGGAAAGATCTGGAGGGACGTGTTTTAGGGTGCAATAATAATATGGTAAAATTCTTAGGATTTAACTCCTCCTCTGATTTAAAAGGCAAAACGGTTTATGATCTTTATTCAAAAGAAATTGCTGATAAACTTAGAGAAACCGATTTACGGATCATGCAGACGGGTATCCCAGAAACAATAGAAGAAATAGCTCTATTAGATAATAAAAAATCAATATTTTTATCAAAAAAAGAGCCTCTCTATAATAATCAGGGAGAAATCATAGGATTACTCGGTATCTCCTTCAACATCACTCAACAAAAAGAACTGGAAAAGCAAGTCATGGAAGCCGCCGTTAAAGAGAAAGAACAAGAAGAACGTGCCCGCCAACAAGACTATTATGAAAATATTCTTGCCAATGTTCCTGGCCATGTTTATTGGAAGGATAAACAGGGGCGATACTTGGGCTGTAATGACCAGATGGCTAAAACCATTGGATTAAGCTCTCGACACAAAGTCATTGGGATGACCGATATTGATATTGGTAAAACACTAAACTGGCCAATTGAGATAGCTCAGGGTTTTCGAAATGAAGATATCGAAGTACTTAAAAATGGTCAGCCGAAATATAACATAGAAAGTTCTCCGGTACGTAATGCTGAAGGACAAAAACTATTTTTATTGCGGAACAAAGTCCCGTTAAAAAATTCACAAGGTGAGATTATTGGTGTCATGGGTATTTCAGTTGATGTTACTGAACTGAGAAAAACTCAAGCACAATTGCGCGAAGCTGCTGTCAAAGATAAAGAAAAAGAAGAGCAGATTCGCACCATGAGGATATTTGCCGGCGGCATCGCACATGAATTACGAACACCGCTTGCTGCTATCGTGGGGGCAGGAACAGGCATCGTAAAATTTATGCCGCGACTCGTCGAAGGATATAACCTCGCCAAAAATGCTAACTTAGATGTGCCCCTCATTCGCAAGGAGCATCTCGAGATTTTAAAAGATACCGCTGCACATATCGTACATGAAGGCGAATATTCATTGTCCATTATTACCATGATGCTGGTGACCGCACAAAACGCCAACATTGATAATAAAAATTTTACAAACTTATCCATGGTTAATATCGTTTTGGAAGCGCTCAAGACTTTTTCATTCCAAGATCCTAACGATCAAGTGCTCGTGCATTTTATACAGGAAAATGATTTTCAATTTTGGGGAGATCCAACGCTAACGATACATATTATGTTTAATCTCATCAAAAATGCTCTGTTTTTTATTCATAAAGCGCGAAAAGGGGAGATCACCATTTGGATGGAACATCAAAAAGATAAAAATATCTTGTATGTCAAAGACACGGGCGCCGGGATTCCCAAAGAAAATATGTCCCGTATTTTTGAGGGTTATTTTACAACACGTGACAATGGCACCGGCGTCGGATTACCACTTTGCATGCGCATCATGAAAGCATTTAACGGCGAGATTATTTGCGAATCTGTTGAGGGGGAATATACAACGTTTATAATGACGTTTCCGCTTTTGAAAGATTGAAAATAGCGATTCTTTTTTGAATAATTTGCGTAGCCAAATCCGCCAATGTGAATGCATCGCGCATATCTCGCAAATTTAACTCAACCGCCCATTTTGTTTTGATCTGTGATATGAGCTGCAATGCGGACAAAGAATGTCCGCCTAAATAAAAAAAATTGCTTGTTCGACCGATATGACCTGAAGGGACGCCCAGAATAGTTGCCCATAAGGCGGCCAAATTTTTTTCTGTATCCGTGCGCGGTAATTCGCACGCGTCTTCTGTGCATACCACTTCTGGATCGGGTAATGCTTTTTTATCTATTTTGCCGTTAGCGAATAAAGGGAAACGATCTACTATCACAAAATAACTCGGTATCATGTAACTGGGCAACCGATGTTGAATTCCTTGACGTAATTCTGCGATATCGATTGTTTTGCCTTTTTTGGCGATCAGGTAGGCAATTAAACATAAGCCATTTTGTGCGACCGTGCGCGCAATGACAACAGCAGAATGCACATTGGCTTGTTGCAATAAATGGGCTTCGATTTCACCGCACTCTACGCGAAACCCGCGAATTTTAACTTGATCATCGATGCGACCGATAAATTCTAAATTGCCGTCGGGTAACCAGCGCACCAAATCGCCTGTTTTATATAATCGACCTTCGCCAAACGGGTTGGGAATAAATTTTTCTGCCGTTAAATCCGGACGATTTAAATAGCCGCGTGCCAACCCCGCTCCCCCAATATACAATTCACCCACTACACCCATAGGCAATAAGCAGCCTTGTCCATCTAAAACATAGAGATACACGTTATTTCCCGGTAATCCTATGGGCACACGATCACCATATAGATTCATATTAGATTGATTTAGTACAATACTGGTTACGGCAACCGTTGTCTCAGTCGGCCCATAATCGTTAACCACATAATGATCCGGATTAACATTTAACCACCGAGTAATATCATCATTCATTAAAGGTTCACCGGCAAAAACGATATATCGCAAATGCGATAATCGAAGTACTTCTTTTTGAACTGATAATAGTGTACGAAAATAGCTGGGTGCTAATTTAATATGAGAAATTTTGGTTACTCTTAAATGATTCAGATAATCTATAGGATTGTTCTTTTTAATTTGGTCACAAAGTATCATGCGCGCACCGACGACTAATGGCAACAATACCGAAGATACTGAAAAATCAAATGCAAAAGATGAGGAACAATCAACGATGGCATGTGCGTCAAAAGCAAATGCATTTGAAAACCAAGAAATATAATTTACAACACTTTTATGTTCCAGCATCACCCCTTTTGGTTGTCCTGTTGAACCCGAGGTATAAATCACATAAATTAAGTTATCAGGATGAGTGATATGACAGGGATTGTTACAACATTCCTTGCTGAATAACTCCCCATCATCCAAAAAAACCACCTTTCTATCAAAATCATACAATCCTTTTGCGGTCAGCAATATTGAGCATTGACTATCTTGCAATATGTCATGCATTCGTTGTTTCGGTAATAGGGGATCGATCGGCACGTATGCGCCACCCGCCTTCAAAATCCCTAAAATCCCAATGAGCATTTCAAACGAACGATGCAAACAAATTCCCACTAACTTATCCGACGTCACTCCTTGTCTTCGCAAATAATGTGCCAGCTGATTCGCTTTTTCATTGAGTTCTCGATAGGTGAGCTGTTTATCCTCAAATATCACCGCAATATTATTCGGCGTCTTTTCAACTTGCTCCTCAAATAATTGATGAATCGTCTTATCTTTCGGATAGGGCGCTGCTGTATCATTAAATTCAACCAAGAGTTGATGTTTTTCTTTTTCTGTTAAAAGATTTAGCCGATCAATCGATTCGGTTGGATTTTTTAAAATAGAATCTATCAATTGTCGATAATGTCCGATCATCCGCCGAATAAAATCATCCTCAAATAAATCTGTTCGATATCCAACGTGACCTATAACGGCGCCCATCCGCTCATCTAATACAAACGTCAAATCATATTTCGTCGTATCCGTATGCAGCTCTAATTGATTGATATCCCAATGGTTTAACCCGACATCCGGACCCAAAACAAAAGATACTGAAAACGGTAATGGAGCCGAGCGTTTGATCGATTTTAATATTTCTTGAAAAGGGACGGCTTGATGACAAAAAGCCTCTTGTAAGTTCGCCCATATACGCTGCAATAACACCGAAAACGTTGGATTGTTGGATAAATCCGAACGCACAATCATCGTGTTTAAGAAATTACCCGCCAAGTGTTTGAGCTCGGGGCGATCGCGCCGTGATGCCACCGTGCCAACCGCCAAATCAGTTTGCGACATGTACCGATATAATAAAACATTAAAAACAGTGAACAATACTGTAAATAAAGTGACGCCCTCTTGTTTGCTGTAGACGATTAATCGATCGGTCAGCGTCTTGGATAATTTTAAACGCTGTCGCTTGCCGACAAATAAATTTGCTTGATGGGATATTTTGGAGGATAAATTTAATGGCGGTAAAGCCGCTAATTTTTTCCGCCAAAATTGAATGTCGTTTGACCATTGCTTTGGTGATTTTTCCCAACAAGCATAATCCACATAACGGATGGGTAGTGAAGAAAGCATGTTTATCTTTTTTTTTTGTCGATAAAAATAATATAATTCATTTAAAAAAATATTCATCGTGATGCCATCGATAATCAAATGATGGAATGTGATAAACAAACGATAGTCCGTTTTATTTATCTTGATCAACAAAAATCGATATAATGGATCGTTTTCTAAATCAAATGGTTTTTTTGCATCTTCTGTTGCAAGATGAATGGCACGCGTTAATCGGTTATCTACCGTGGTTAAATCAACAAACGGTAAACTGACAGAGGGCAAATCAATCAGTGTTTGTTGGCCATTCAAAATACGCACCTGAAAGACGGATTGTCGTTTTATCACCGCGTTTAAAGCGGATTTTAAATCAGCTGGATTGATCGCCTCTTTAAACGTGATATTCAGCGTCTCATTGTATAAAGGAGTGGTTCCCGCTAATTGTTGATGCAACCAAATTTGTTCTTGATGCGAGGAAAGCGGAAAAAATTGTCTTTCCGGATAACACGGAATCATGGATGATTTTTCTGTTTCGGGCTTTAATGTTTGAATATGCTGTGCTAGTTGTTGAATACTCTCATGCGTAAAAATATCACGCGGCGTTAACATGACGCGAAAATCAAATTCAATACGTTCTAATAAAAGCGGTATTAATAGCGAATGTCCACCTAATTCAAAAAATGAAGCATCACGCTCGATTTGACGAATCGATAATTTTAATACTTCTGCCCATATAGCGGCTAACTGATTTTCAAGATCGTTCTTGGGCAAATGTTTGGCGGTCTTTTTGGGTAATGGTCGCATTTGTAAGACTTGTCGATCAATTTTATGATTGGGTGTGAGCGGCAGGTTTTTTAATTCAATGATTTGAGAGGGCACCATGTGAGGTGGCAACTGTTGTTTGAGTTTTTTCCAAATGCTTTGACTATGACTATCGCCGACCACATAGGCAATTAGACGCTCATCGACCATAACGACCGCGGCCTCTTTAATCGATTCGATCTGTTTTAATGCCTGTTCGATTTCTTCAAGCTCGACGCGAAATCCACGTACTTTGACCTGGTTATCGATGCGACCGATATAATCCAATTCGCCGTTTTCTAATTGACGCACTAAATCGCCGGTTTTATACACACGGCCTGTGCCAAATGGATTGGGAATAAATTTTTCTGCAGTTAATTCGGGACGATTCAAATAACCGCGCGCGACACCGGCACCGCCAATATACAATTCACCTATTTGACCTTCTTCAACTAATTTTCCGAATTCGCTTACCACATAAGTTTGCACATTTGAAAGAGCAGTGCCGATGGTTGGCTTGCCGGTATGCGGCTCGCAAATTTTAAATGTGGCATAAATGGCGGTTTCAGTGGGACCATAACCATTCATAAAAAGATGATCGATTGCCCACTGATTGACTAATGTTTCAGGACATGCGGCTCCAACACAGATAATCGTGTTTATATTGGGTAGCGATGTAACCGGCAACATACTTAAAAATGAAGGTGGAACCGTTATGAATGTAATCGAATAATGTTGTAGCATTTTTAGAAATAACGCGCTAGGTAATAACTGATCGTATCGAACTAAAATTAATGTAGCACCTGAGCATAACGTGGGAAAAACTTCAGAAATAAATCCATCAAAACTAAACGATAAAAAAGATAAGGCTCTACATTTTGAAGATATATTAAACAAAACAATGACGGCTTGAATCGTATTTATCAGCGAACGATGTTCAATCATCACCCCCTTTGGCTGTCCCGTCGATCCCGATGTATAAATCACATAGGCTAAATGATGCGACTCGGCAAAAGGTGCTGGGTTTGTTTGAGGTTCCTTTGCAACCTCCTCCCAATTTTCTAAAAAAATAGTGTCGCCGCTAAAGTCACATAATCCTTTTGTCGTTAATAGAATTGAACATCCGCTATCTGCCAACATAAAATCAATTTGTTTTTTGGGATAGGCAGGATCGATTGGCACATACGCACCCCCCGCTTTTAAAATCCCCAAAACGCCGATGATCATTTCGAGCGAGCGATCAATGCAGATTCCCAGTAGCTGATCGGGCTTAATTCCTTGACGCCTTAAATAATGCGCTAACTGATTTGCTTTTTGATTGAGTTCGTTATAGGTTAAAGACTGATGCTCAAAAATGACCGCGATATGATCGGGTGTACGTTCGACTTGTTGTTCAAACAACGCATGTATCGTCAATGCAACAGATTGACGAACAGCGTTATGGTCAAATGGTTCCATGCTCATTTCCCATAAAAAATTTTATTGCTTAGTTTAATACATCTGTATTAAAAATGGTAATTTTCCTTTATACTTTTAGCGTTTTTATATGACAGGAGTGTCGTTATGTCGAATGAGGAGCTAAGACCAGCATTTACGACGGATGCAAAGGTTTCAAAATTACCCAAAAAACGGCTGTCGTGGTCAGCTTGGTTCAGCATCATTGTAGTGCTGTTAGTATTGGTCTGGCTTGGGTTTGTGGCTTATCAAATAGGGTGGTTTAAAAATCAAGCAACGACGGGTTGGGCGCAGGCTAAAGCGGACATTTGGCAATTAAGTCAGAGGCAGGCCGAGCAAGCGGAAAACATCACCGCGAACCAAATGGCTATCCAGCAAATGCTGCAGTTCAAAGGACAGCAAGCATGGCGGATACAGCAGGCGAGTTATTTAATTCAATTGGCGAGTGCACATTTGTTTTTACAGCAAGATTTGTCAGCGTCATTAATTTTATTAAGGGCAGCAGAACGGGATTTACACGGCGTTCAAAGTGCACCGTGGCAGAGTGTTTCGCAAGCATTAACAACAACGATCGTATCATTGCAATCACAAACCGATGTCAACGTATTAAATATTTATCAACGGCTGCAGTCGGCCAGTCTGGAAGTGGATGCCTTATCACTGTCACTGCCGTCAAAACTACCAGTCGATGCGACCGATTCAACGAAAAAGACAACGGCTCAACAGTCAGTATGGAAAACTGCGTTGAACATCAGTTGGCAGATGATACAACAAGTGCTCGTGATTCGTCATCACGATGATACGGTGCCGCCCGTTTTATCCGACGATCAAAAACAGGTTGTTCGAATGCATTTAACCATGTTGCTCATGCAGGCAGAGTGGGCTGCGTTGCAGCATCAGTCAACGGTGTATCAGACGGCGCTCGCGACGGCACAAGCATGGGTTAAGCGTTATTTTTTGAGCAATGATCAGCCGACGAAAACCCTATTGCAAACGCTTTCTGATTTATCCAAGCAGAAAGTAACGTATCAATTATCGGCGGTAAAAACACTGTCACAAACCTTGTTGCAAGCGATGCAGCAAACGCAATCTAAGGAAAAACAATGATAGGGAAAATCATTTATTCTTTCATCGTCTTTGTTATTGCCGTTTGCATAGGGTTATGGTTAAAGGCTGAGCCAGGTTATGTGTTGATTGCATATGGTCATTGGACAGTCGAATCGACGTTGTGGTTTGTCGTTGTTGCGTTAGCTATTTTTTTTGTTATTCTGCATTATCTGATGAAGATTATTGGTGGGATATGGGCAGTGCCCAGTCAATTGCGTCGCTGGCAAAAACAGCGTATGAATAAGGTATAAACAATGACCATGAGAGAGATATTAATTTATCCGGATATACGGTTAAGAGCTGTTGCAGAGCCGGTGCATGAAATTAATGATGATATTCGCGCATTGGTTGATCAAATGTTTGATCTCATGTACGCGCAACAAGGCATTGGGTTGGCGGCAACGCAAGTGGATATGCCATTGTCTTTGATTGTGATCGATCTGCAGGATAAGTCTCATCCCCCATTGGTTTTAATGAATCCCGAGATTATAAAAAAATCAGATGCCATGGTAAATAGCGAGGAAGGTTGTTTGTCGTTCCCCAATATTTATGTCAAAGTCGCTCGTGCCGAAAAAATAAAATTTAAGGCACAAAATTTTGAAGGGAAATGGTTTGAGCGAGAGGCAGATGGTTTGTTATCTGTTTGTGTTCAGCATGAAATCGATCATTTAGAAGGAAAGTTGATAGCAGATTATCTTTCTTCACTGAAAAAACATATGCTGCACAAGAAAATGAAAAAGTTGAAAAAAACGGTATTGTGATGAGTCAGTTGTCAAATTTAAAAATCATCTTTGCAGGCACGCCACTCTTTGCTGCCACGCATTTTCAAGCGTTGCTCGATCGTCACTGCTTGATTCAAGCTGTCTTAACGCAACCCGATCGCCCCGCGGGTCGCGGAAAACATTTGCAGCAGTCACCGGTAAAACAAATCGCATTAAAGCATGATTTGCCGATTTATAGTCCGACCACTTTGTGCGATGAAGTCCTACAGGACGCCCTGCAAGAATTTAATGCGGATGTCATGGTGGTTGTTGCTTATGGATTGATACTGCCCGAAGCGGTTCTATCCATGCCTCGACTGGGCTGTGTCAATGTGCATGCGTCATTGTTACCCAAGTATCGCGGCGCATCTCCTATTCAGCAAGCGATTTTATCAGGCGATGCCGAAACGGGTATTACGGTGATGAAAATTATCAAAGCGCTGGACGCAGGGCCGATGTTATTACAATCACGCTGTGCGATTGAGAAGACGGACACTGCCGAGACGTTATCAAAAAAATTGGCGCAGCTGGGCGCAGAGACTCTTTTAAAAACATTAGACAGGGGTTTAGTGAATGCAGAAGCGCAAGATGAGACGCAAGCAACCTATACTAAAAAAATTGATAAATCAGATGCCAGAATTGATTGGAATAAATCGGCGATTGATCTTGATCGAGAAATTCGCGCATTTAATCCCTGGCCCATTTCATTCACTGAAATGAATGGCGAACGCATTCGCATCTGGCAAGCCACACCGCTCGCCGAGACACATCATAAGAAACCGGGGCAAATTATTTCGGCGAACCCGGTGGGTATTGGTGTCGCAACGGGCGAGGGTGTTTTACAAATTCAGCAGTTGCAATTATCGGGCGGAAAAAAATTACCTGTTTCTGCCGTGTTAAATGGCAAGCCGGCGTTATTTCAAATTGATCGTCGGTTTGATTTATGACCCCACGTCTTTTTGCGCTTGAAATATTATTTGACCTGTTTATTCATCGTCAGTCTTTTTCGAACTTGCAACAAAAACTTCAAACATATCCGAACCCCTCCGAGCGTGCGTATATTCAAGTATTATGTTATGGTGTTGCGCGATGGTATTTGCAGTTAGACTTTATTGCGAAGCGGTTATTATCAAAACCATTAAAACAAAAAGATCAAAATATTTATATATTAATTTTAATCGGTTTGTATGAATTACTTTATACTCAAACGCCAGATTATGCGGTGGTCACTGAAGTGGTGAATACAGCGCGAGCGTTAAAAAAACCTTGGGCGCAGGGTTTAATCAACGCCGTATTGCGAAATTTTTTACGACGCAAAAAAAAGGAACTGTTGAAAACAGTCAGTGACAATGAAGTGGCCAGTTATTCGCATCCCGAATGGCTATTGACGCGATTAAAAAAAGAATATCCTCATGCGTGGAAAGAAATTGTAACAGCAAACAATCAACATCCGCCGATGAGTTTGCGCGTTAATCGAAACAAAATCTCGCGTGACGAGTATGGCGAAAAATTGCGACACGTTGGGCTGCGCGGAAATATTTTGCAAGATTATAGCGATGCGATTTTATTAGAAAAGCCATGCGCAGTAGGACAATTGCCAGGGTTTTCTGAAGGTGACGTGTCTGTGCAAGACTGTGGTGCGCAATTAGCGGTAACGTTATTAGATTTAAAACCCGATCAGCGCGTGTTAGATGCGTGTGCTGCGCCGGGCGGCAAGACCTGTCATATTTTGGAGTACGAGCCAAATATTTCGACATTAGTGGCGATCGATCATGATGCAAAGCGCCTTGCGCTCGTACGAGAAAATCTCGCTCGCAGCTCTGAGCAGGGGAAATCCAGTGCTGGCGCGGCTTCCGGCTGCTCAGAGCTCATTGCCGGTGATGCAGCGGAGCCCGATGCTTGGTGGGATGGAAAAGTTTTTGATCGCATTTTGCTGGATGCGCCTTGTTCTGCGACAGGCGTGATTCGCCGACATCCCGATATCAAATTTTTACGTCGCGAAGAAGACATTGCAACGTTAGCAAAGACTCAGTTACGCCTCTTACAAGCATTGTGGTTGTTATTGAAGCCGGGAGGAAAGCTGCTGTATGTGACTTGTTCGGTTTTAGCGGAAGAAAATCAACAGGTGATTCAAAAATTTTTGCATCAAAACCAACTCGATCTGAGTGTTCTAGTGCATGAACAACAGCTTTTGCCGACCGTTGGCGGTTCTGATGGATTTTATTACGCGTGTTTAACTAAGATCTTGTAAAACCATTTGAATGGCTTATAATTAATGTGGGGGTATTATGAAATTAGATTTGTCATCATTGCAAAAAGCATTATCGAGTTTACAGAAAGCCATTCATCGTGCAGAAAAAAATCGGCAAGATGAAGAAATACGCGATAGTGTTATACAACGTTTTGAATATACGTATGAACTCAGTTGGAAAATGTTAAAAAGGCAGTTGGAGCAAGAATCAGCTACGCCGGATCTTATTGATCAGCTGTCATTTAGAGACTTGTTGCGTGATGCGGCGGAAAAAGGGATTTTGAACGATATAGAACCTTGGTTTGTTTATCGTGAACAACGCAATATTACCTCGCATGCTTATGATGCAAATAAGGCGAAAAGTGTTTATATGACCGTGTTAGACTTTGTTAAAGATGCTGAACTTTTATTACAGAGCTTAGAAAAACGTAATGCTTAGTTTAACCGAGCGTGAATTACAAATCGTCAAAGATATTTTATCGCGATATATACCTAGTTATCCCGTTTGGGTGTTTGGGTCACGCGTGACAGGAGACAACAAGCAATTTTCTGATCTTGATCTTGCGATTATTAGCGATGAAGCGGTACCGGTTGAAACGTTTGCGAAACTACGCGAGGCATTTTCAGAATCGGATTTAACTTTTAAAGTCGATCTTATCGATTGGGCAACAATTGACGAATCATTTCGGAAAATTATTCGAACCCATCACAAGATTCTTCAATAAAATATGAACGAGAGAGGTATTTATGCAGTTGCTGAGAGAGATTATTGATATTATTTTTGCTGCCGGTTTATTTATTAATGCCGCGCTTTTTGTGCCGCAAGCCATTCGTATTTTTAAAAATAAAACGTCTGAAAATTTATCGCTGACGATGTTTATTGGTTTTTTATTGATTCAGGTGGCGGCTGTATTATACGGTTTTTTCAATAATGATTATTTGTTAGCGTTTGGTTATATGCTCAGCATTATCACCTGTGGTGCCGTGACGGTATTGATTTTCATGTATAGGGAAAAATAATATTTTTTTCAATTGTCAACTGCTCTGAGCTGGCGATGGGCGCGGAATGCAGTCGCAGCCTGCCTGATAGCAGCTCAGAGCTGGCGGCAGTTACAATCGACTCTTAATTGATGAGGATCTGCTATGCGTATTGATGAAGACATCAAATTAGATTTTAAGGATGTGTTAATTCGGCCCAAGCGCAGCACGTTAAATTCCCGTTCTGAAGTGAGTCTCATTCGAGAATACAAGTTTTTTCATTGCGGTTTAATTTGGAAAGGTGTGCCGATTATTGCGGCGAATATGGATCACACGGGCACATTTGCGGTTGCGATAGCGCTCGCAAAACATAAATTGTTGACAGCTATTTATAAATTTGCCGATATAAAAGATTGGCAAGCGCTTGATCAGGAAACATTAAAATATTGTTTTGTGACATCGGGTACGCGCAAAGAGGACTTTGAACGCTTAACCACAATACTCAAAATGACCAACGCATCATTCATTTGTTTGGATATTGCGAATGGTTATTCCCAACATTTTGTCGATTTTTTAAAGCGAACGCGCGAAGCATTTCCCCATAAAATTATTATGGCCGGCAATGTGGTGACGGGCGAAATGACAGAAGAATTAGTCATTGCCGGTGCCGACATTGTGAAAGTGGGTATTGGTTCCGGATCGGTGTGTGTTACGCGTACAAAAACGGGTGTTGGTTATCCGCAGCTTTCTGCGATTATTGAGTGCGCTGATGCGGCACATGGGCTAAAAGGACATGTGTGTGCGGATGGCGGTTGTGTCGTGCCGGGCGATATTGCAAAAGCATTTGCAGCGGGCGCTGATTTTGTGATGCTAGGGGGGATATTGGCGGGTCATGATGAATGTGCCGGTGATATCGAAGAAGAAAATGACCGTAAATTTAAGCGTTTTTATGGTATGAGTTCCGCGGAAGCGATGCAAAAATATTATGGTGAGATTTTAGATTATCGCGCAAGCGAAGGCCGATCGGTTTATGTGCCTTATCGCGGCGCGATTGAAAATACAGTGCTCGATATTTTAGGCGGATTGCGATCTACTTGCTCATATGTTGGCGCGTGTAGTTTAAAAGAGTTATCTAAGCGCACAACGTTTATTCGCGTGACGCAGCAGCTCAACGAAGTATATTCGCATCATGAAGTCAAATAAATTTCTCGCAGCCACCGGCTAATATCATTCACTTCTTCTGTGCAGACGCTATGTTCCATCGGGTAGTCATGCCAATCAGTTTTGTAGTTTAATTGTTTTAATACATGATAAGACAATCGTGCAAATTGAATAGGAATAATATTATCCGTGATGCCATGCGCCATAAAAATCGGTATATTAATATTTTCTTTTGAGCGTTCTGTTTTTAATCTTTCGCCGAAGGGTAAATACGCCGACAGTGACAAAATCCCCGCCAATTTTTTTGGATAACGCAAGCCGGTATGTAATGCAATGACGCCACCCTGTGAAAAGCCGGCTAGGGTAATTTTATCAGATGAAATGCCGCGAGATATTTCATGTTCAATGAGTTGGCCGATCATTTTTTCAGATTCGCCAATGCCTTTTTCATCATGTTTGTTGGGATCCAGCTGTGCGAGGTCATACCATGCCGGCATGATCATGCCTTGATTAATGGTGACGGCGCGCGGAGGCGCGGTGGGAAAAATAAAGCGTATCGGCAGATTTTTGGACAACTTTAAGTCGGCAACAATGGGTTCAAAGTCATGACCGTCTGCGCCTAATCCATGCAGCCAGATAACACTCGCCATAGGAGTGATGTTTGGATTAACTTCGATGTACGGTAATAGTTTAATCATGATGATTTGTATTGTGTTGGCAGAGGAGATTATAATGCACGGTTAGAAAATTTATTGCAACCATGGCGGGGTACCTTATGCGTTTTATTATTTTACTTCTATCACTTTTTTTGGTCGGTTGTGGGCAGAGCGGCCCGCTTTATCTCCCGTCGCCACCCAAAGTTGTTAAAAAAGCACCGAGCAAAACAACACGGATCAAGACACCACAGGTCGCTAAAGAATAGTATTTATTTCTTTTTCGGAAAAATCCAAACCGTTTTCGTTTTCATATTATATTGTGCGTATAAAGGATAATGTTCTAATAAACGATTTATCGTAATCGGAAAAGTCGATCCCGAAACGGGCGATCGATTTAAAACGGGAAACTGTCGTGTGGTTCGCCAGATAACATTCCATTGATGTGCTGCGGCGAATTTTTCGATATTAGTTTTCAAAGATGCTTTGCTGAGACGAACATTAAATGTGGGGCGCAAGGTGTAATTAGAGGGGTAATCGCTCTTGCCTAATGCGGGATTGACGACGAGGTTAGGTGCTGAATCGCTGCGTGCTGGATTGGCGACCTGCCATACTGCTTGTGCAGTAAAAGGTAAAATAATTACTAAGCCGAGCAAAACTAATACAAATTTGCGCATAGTCAAATTCTCCACTATATTATGTTAGAATCAGTATACGATATTGTCATAAATTAGCCAATCGCTTGAGGAAATAAAATATGGGTCTTATGCAACTGAATATCATGCAAAGCATCGCCGTATGGGCGTTGCCTGTGCTATTTGCGGTCACCATACATGAGGTGGCACATGGGTGGGTGGCTTCGAAGGTGGGCGATAAAACGGCCCAGCTTTTAGGTCGCGTGACGATTAATCCGTTTAAGCATATTGATCTCCTTGGCACCATCATTGTGCCACTGGTATTGTTATATTTGGGTGGATTTATGTTTGGTTGGGCAAAACCCGTGCCGATCAATCCGCGCAATTTTCATCATCCGCGTCGTGATATTATTTGGGTTTCGTTGGCGGGTCCTGTGTCAAATTTTTTGATGGCATTTATTTGGGGCGGTATTGGTTTTGTGGGTAAATTATTCGTTGCACAGGGTATGTCAAATTTATATCCCATTATTTTAATGGGGCAAGCTGGCATCATTATTAATTGTATTTTAGGCGTCTTGAATCTAATTCCATTGCCGCCGCTCGATGGTGCAAAAATTGTATCGAGTTTGTTGCCAGGAAAAATGGCTTATCAATATGATCGCATCGAGCCGTATGGATTTTATATTCTGGTGTTATTAATTGTGACGGGTGTGCTGGGTATGTTGTTAAGTCCAGCGGTGCAGTTGATGAATGTTTTGTTTCGTTTGTTTGGGTTGCATTAACCCTTGTGAGTGAATGATAAATGCAGCCGCTTCCGCCAAATCATTTTTTACGGCGACTGTTTTTATAACATCCGGATTTTTGTCTAATGTTTCTTTCCCGTGACCGGTTAAGACAAGAATCTTTTTGCACGCTTTCGCGGCGTCTAAATCTCGCTTTGAATCGCCAATCGCATAGACGTTTTTTAAATTGATCGCATAATCTTTTTTAATTTGATCGAACAAACCGCTTTTCGGTTTTCGGCATTTGCAATGATCATCAGGTGTGTGCGGACAAAAATAAATTTTATCAATACGGCCGCCGTATTTTTTTAATGTGCGCTCCATTTTTTGATGAATTTTATTGAGGGTTTCTAACGAGAAAAGCCCTCGACCTACGCCGGATTGATTCGACGCAATCACCACTGTAAATCCCGCTTGATTTAATTGCGCAATGGCTTCTAAGCTGCCAGGAATCGGGATCCATTCATCGGGCGATTTGATATACGCAGCGGATTCCTTATTAATGACGCCATCACGATCGAGAATAATTAATTTTTTCATGATGCGCCAATCTGCAATAAAGAAATGTCGGCGACTTTTAAGAAGAGTTCGCGCAGTTTTACCAAAAGCGCTAATCGATTTTGTTGTAGCTTTGGATCCTCGTCCATCACCATGACCGTTTCGAAAAATCGATCGACGGGGTCGCGCAATTGTGCAAGATCAATTAATAATCCAGTGTAATCACAATTTTTTTCAAATGCGGCAACCGTTTCAATTCTTTTGCTGATGTCGCGCGCGAGTTGAATTTCGGCCGATTCTTTCAAGAGATCCATTTTAAATACATGCTTTAATATACCCGCTTCATTTTTAATAAGTATGTTTTTAACGCGCTTGTTAGCGGCAGCTAAACTTTCTGCTTCGGGTAACGTCGCAAAATGTTGAACGGCTTTTAGACGCGCATGAAATAAAACTAAATCTTCATGCCAAATTGGCCCGCCGAGCGTTGCATGATATTGGTCGAGCGTAAAGCCGTTTTGCCCAACCCACGTTGCTAAGCGATCTAAAATAAATGTGCCCAGCGTGACGCCGAGATGTTCTTTGGGTAGCGGATGATCGGAATGTTTGTAAATGTTATAGGTTTCTTTGATTAACTCATTTAAATTTAAATGCAATTCATGTTCAATCATGATACGAATCAACCCGAATGCAGCGCGACGCAATGCAAACGGATCTTTGGTGCCCGTTGGAATTTGATTGATGCCAAACATACCGACGAGCGTGTCAATGCGATCCGCAATGGCGAGCGCTTGGCCGGTCGCTGTTTGGGGTAAGTCATCTGTCGCAAAACGCGGCATATATTGCTCTTTTAATGCGATCGCGACGGTTTCAGGCTCGTTGTCATGCCGTGCATAGTATTCACCCATGATGCCTTGTAGTTCGGGAAATTCTCCGACCATGCTCGTCATCAGATCTGTTTTAGACAGCAAAGCAGCGCGTTCAATATCAGTGATTTTAAAGTGTAATTGTTTTGCAATATAACCCGACAATTTTTGTAGACGTTGCGTTTTATTTAATAATGTCCCGAGTTGTTTTTGAAAAACCACATGACCTAATTGATCGATATAAATGTTGAGCGGATGTTTTAAGTCTGTTTCATAAAAGAATTTTGCATCCGAAAGTCGTGCGCGCATCACGCGCTCATTGCCGCTGATAATATATTTTGTGCGATACGGTTTGATGTTGGCGATCGCAATAAAATTTGGTAATAACTGATTGGATTGATCAACAACTGGGAAACAGCGCTGATGTTTTTCCATCGAGGCGATTAATACTTCTTTGGGTAAGCTTAAAAAATCGTTTGAAAATTTAGCTAACAGCGCCATCGGCCATTCAGTGGATGCGGTCACTTCATCTAATAACGCGTCGTTGATTACCGGGGAGCCAATGCGCTGGGCTGCATGAATGGTTTGTGTTCGAATGATGTTTTTGCGTTCGTTGAAATCCACGTACACATGCGCATATTTTTTAAGTGTTTTAATATAGGCTTTTGCGGATGAAATGGTAATCGGCGAGGTGTTATAAAAACGATGGCCTTGTGTTTTGTTGCTCGTCGTTTTTTCTAAAATGATGCCTGGCACAATTTTTCGGCCATACATCAAAATAATGCCATGCACCGGCCGTTCAAAAGTAATGTCATGATCGCCCCAGCGCATTTGTTTTTTAATGGGTAATTTTTTTATTGCTTCGGTGACAATGTCTGGCAAACAATCAAAAATTGATTTACCGGGTTCGGTTTTTTTGAAATATAAACATTCACCTTTTGGCGTATCGAGTCGCTCGAGTTGTTCGACAGATACGTCACAGGATTTTGCAAACCCTGTTGCTTGTGGTTTGGGCGCACCGTCGGGAAAAAAAGAGATGGACGACAACGGCCCTTTGCGTTCAATGACTTGATCGGGTTGTTTGGCCGTAACGTTATTTAAAATAACGACTAATCGGCGTGGCGTGGCGAGCAATGCGTCGTCGAGTTCATACTCGAAGCCCGATGTTTTTAAACCTTCAGCAATAGATTCTTTAAGGCTCATGGCGAGCCGCGTCAAATTTTTTGGCGGTAGTTCTTCGGTTAAAATTTCGAGCAACAAGTCGGCTTTTTTTGTCATGCGGTATCTTTTTTAAGTAATGGAAATCCAAGTGTTTCGCGTGATGTATAATATTGCTCTGCCACCGCTTTGGCGAGCGCGCGAATGCGCAGCATATATTGCTGACGTTCTGTCACCGAAATTGCATGACGCGCATCCAATAAATTAAATGCGTGCGATGCGTTTAATATCATTTCATAAGCGGGTAAGGGCAATTTGTTTTCAAGCAAGGTTTTGCATTGTAGCTCATCAGTATCAAATTGTTTTAATAAGGCGTTGACATCGGCATATTCAAAATTATAAGCAGACATTTCAATTTCATTTTGTTTAAAAATATCGCCGTAGGTAACGCGTGGGGTATGTGACCACAAAATATCAAACATGCTGTCGACGTTTTGTAAATACATAGCGATGCGTTCGAGTCCGTAGGTGAGTTCGCCGGTGACCGGCTTGCAGTCTAAGCCACCCACTTGTTGAAAATAAGTAAATTGTGAAATTTCCATGCCATCCAAGCAAACTTCCCATCCGAGTCCCCAGGCGCCGAGCGTGGGCGATTCCCAATTGTCTTCCATAAATCGGATGTCACATTGTTTGGGATCGATGCCAAGTGCGCTGATGGAGTGTAAATAAAGGGCTTGAATATCGTCGGGCGAGGGTTTTAGAATGACTTGAAATTGATAGTAATGTTGTGCGCGATTGGGGTTATCGCCATAGCGGCCATCGGTCGGTCGGCGGCAAGGTTGTACAAATGCTGTGCGCCAAGGTTCAGGTCCGATTGCGCGCAAGAACGTCGATGGATGAAAAGTCCCTGCGCCGACGGGCATATCGAGCGGTTGTGTGATCATGCAGCCTTGCTTAGCCCAATAGGTTTGGAGAGCCAAGATCATATCCTGAAAGGTCTGAGGTTTTTTTGATGTAAACACCGATGAATTTCCTATTATCAATACGATGGTTGCATTATAACGGATTCGGTTTTAAGTACAATGCGCAGCTCTGAGCTGACGCAAGGCAGACTGTGACTGGGTTATATCAGCTCAGAGCTGTGTGGACGATTAGTGAGGGCTGGGTGATCTTGCTAAAAGCGATATGTGTGGGTCATCACTTGCCTGGGCGGGTTGACGGCGTCCTTGAAATGCTGCTCCGGCCGCCCCAGCACCAGCAGCGAGTTCATCTTCCTCGTCGGACAGCGCCGCAGTACCACCTTCATCACCTAAGTGGTGTCGTACAAAAGCAGAGCTCTCTTCTGGAATTCTAGGTTGTTCTTGTTTGAGCAAAGATGTAATGATTGGCATTTTGTTTTGAATAAATACATCCTCGTTTGCATGCATAAGATCAATGGCTCTTTGTAAACCAGACGTTGGAGGTAGCTCGCGCAAATCTGCTACGCCCTCATGTTGTACGAGTATGAGTCGATAACGATCGATGGTTAAGGCATAGGCGAGCAACTGTTGATTTTGTAAAATATTATCGGTCATGTATATGAAAAATTTATCGTGGGTTGTTTCAGCAGTTGTTTCAGCTAACCATGTTTCGCATATGTGATGTGCGATAACAGATCGATCTTGAGGTTTAAGGTCTGTTTGGAACATTTTCCATAACAACTCTAATTTATTTTTAGGCGAATCGAATTCGATTTTAAATAGAGGGCTCTTTGCACATAACTTAGAGATGCGCTCTGATTTCCAGCCTACCAGATTACAAAAATGATCCCACCAGGATGGTTTGACTTGTTTCCAAAATGATTTAACGCGCAATATGACAGTGGCACGTACCGCAGAAATCCCGTGAAGCTCAGTTTCATTAGGATGGTCTAATATATGTTTAATTATGTTTTTAATATTTTGTCGAAGTAGAAAACTTTTGTGTGATATTTTTTGTATTTTGTGGTACCCATAAAGATAGAGATGCTGGTGCCGGTTTGGCAAAAGACTACCAAACGCATAGGCTTCTTGCCCTAATTTTTCTTCAGCTGCGACGATATTGAGCTCCATTGTTGGATCGAGTGGTCGCGCCAATAAGCCATCAAAAAAGGCCTTGTGTTCGTCCTGTTCCAATGTCGCAAAAATTTGTTCGGCATTCGTCAAGCTGCGTCTGCCCCAGATTGCTTTATGCTTCTCGAATAACTGTTTATTTGCGCGCTTAAATTTTTTGTACACGAGTGTCGCTAGTATTGGGTCGCCATCGAGTAAATTTTTAATGGCACGTTGTGCTTGTTGTTGCATTGGGTCTTCATATTGCTTGTCTTCGGATAATATTGCCGCGTGCAAATTGGGATTGTATTCTAGTGTTGCGATAAATTTCTCGCGGAATTTTTCTTTTTCCTCTTTTTTTTCTAGCGTGTGGATTCGAACTAATAAAGTTTTAGCAAAACCGATCGAAAAATAATTTCCAGAGGGGCCTTTGTTGAGTGATAGGGCTGTCCAGTTATTGAGAAGAATCTGTAGGTCTAAGTCGGGTTCTATTAATATACGTTCTCTCATTCGACTGGCGATCTCACCCGTGAGTGTATTGCGATCCCAATGGGATAGAGCATGAATATCAGCGAGGAGTAAGTTTAAATTGTCCGACGAGACATTGCCATCTTTTAGCGCGCCAATGCGTCGAGCGAGCGCTTGCATGTCCTTCGAGCGATCGATTATTTTGAATTTTTTTCGGACAGACCCTTTTCGTGCGTCATAGTCTGCAATAAAGGCGAGTAACTCAGCTTTTTGAATGGGCATTTTTATTTTCCTATTTTCTTCGAGGAATGATAAAGAATATTAATTTAAAAAGCAAGCAGCGCAGCTCTGAGCTGCTGCAAGGCAGGCTGTGACTGGGTTATAGCAGCTCAGAGCTGTGTGGACGATTAGCAGCGAGGGCGGGGGGCGCCGTCGTCGGCTAAAAGCCACCTACGTTCATCCGGGGGCGCGGCAGATTGATGATGTTCTTGAAATGCTGCCCCGGCCGCCCCAGCTCCAGCACCAGCTCCAGCCCAAACACCAACATTACCCCAATTACCCCAATCAGCGGCGGGTTTATCATATTCCTCGTCGGACAGCGCAGCAGTACCACCTTCATCACCTAAGTGGTGTCGTACAAAAGCAGAGCTCTGTCCTGGACTTCTAAGTCTTGCTTGTTCGCCGAACAAAGACTCAATGATTTCCCTTTTTTCTTGAATAAATGGATCCTGGGTGCCCCACATACTATCAATGGCAGTTTTTAACTTAGATGTTGGAGATAGATCCTGCAAATCTGCTACGCCCTCATGTTGTACGAGTATGAGTCGATAGCGATCGATGGTTAAGGCATAGGCGAGCAACCGTTGACTTTGTAAAGTATTCTTGGTCATGTGTGAGAAAAAATTATCCTGAGTTGTTTCAGCTAACAATGTTTCGCATAAGTGATGTGCGATAATGGATCGATCTTGAGGTTTAAGCTTTGTGTGGAACGTTTTCCATAACGGCTCTAATTTATCTTTAGGCGAATCGAGTTCGATTCCAAATAGAGGGCTATTTTTACGTAACTTATCAGAGGTGCTAGCTAAGCGTTCCAACCGACTAAGAAACTTATCCCACCAGGATGGCTTGGCTTGTTTCCAAAATGATTTAACGTGCAATATGATAGTGGCGAGTGCCGCAGGAATCTGGGGAATCTCCTCTATCGTTTGAGAAAGGCCTAATTTAGTTTTAATATCTATTGGTAAGTCTTGATCATCGAACATTGTTAAGCGCGCCTGAAAATAGGGATGCAGATCCGTATTCCGACATGAGCCAGTAGAAAAATAACGATGGATTGCTTTCCATAATTTTCCTTCAGTTGCTGCGACGATATCGAGCTCTCTTGTTGGATCGAGTGGTCGCATCAATAAGTTATCAAAAAAGGCATTGTGTTCTCTCGGTTTCAATGTCGCCAAAATTTGTTCGGCATTCGTCAAGCTACGTCTGCCCCAGATTGCTTTATGCTTCTCGAATAACGGTTTATTTGCGCGCTTAAATTTTTTGTACATGAGTGTCGCCAGTATTGGGTCGCCATCGAGTAAATTTTTAATGGCACGTTGTGCTTGTTGTTGCATTGGGTCTTCATATTGCTTGTCTTCGGATAATATTGCCTCACGCAACTTGGGATTGTATTCTAGTATTGCGATAAATTCTTTTCGGAATTTTTCTTTTTCACTTTTGCTTCTTAGATTGCTGATTCGAGCTAATAAAGTTTTAGCAAAACCGATCGAAAAACAATCTTCAGGGGCGCCTTTGCCGAGCGATAGAGCCGTCCAGTTCTCGAGAAAAATATGTTTGTAGTTGTAGCTTTCGATGTCGAGTTCTTTTAATATACATTCTCTCATGTCATTGGCGATCTTACCCGTGAGTGTATTGCGATCCCAACGGGATAGCGTAAGAATATGACGGAAGAGGGGTATTAAATTGTTCGGCGTGACATTGTCATCAGGAAGCATTCCTAGATCGTCAATGCGTTGAGCGAGTGCTTGCATGCCCCGCGATCGATTGTTTAATTTTTTTCGGATAGCCCCTTTTTGTTTGTCATAGTCTGCAATAAAGGCGAGTAACTCAGCTTTTCGAATGGGCATTTTTATTATCCTATTTTTTTTTCAAGTACAGGAATTATACAGCATATTATTTAAATAGCAAGCAGAACAGCTCTGAGCTGCTATAATCCAGTCACAGCCTGCCTTGTAGCAGCTCAGAGCTGCGCAGGTTGATATTTGAACAGGATTTGATATGATGGATTTATGCGATTAGTTTTATTTGATTTGGATGGCACCATTCTTGAAAATAAAAGCGCCGGCACGGCGTTTTCTTGGTATTTGTTCAAAAAAGGTAAATTCGGCATTAAACAAACTTTTTATTCATTGTGGTTTCTATGTCGATGGATTTTTAAATTTAAAACAGAAATTTTTATCAAAGATAAAGCATATTTTGCGGGCTTGTCTGAAGATGAAATCTTTGTTTTAGGGGCACAGTTTGTTAAAGAGCATCTGTTACCACGCGTGCGACCTTTTATGAAAGATCGTATCGCCGCGCATCGTCAGGCCGGCGATATTATCGTATTGTTAACGGGCGCGCCCAATTTTATCGCGAATGAAATTGCATCGCGTTTAGGTATTCATAAAGTGGCCGCATCTGAATACAATACGAAAAATGGAATTTTTACTGCATTGCCGCCCAATCAACATTTATTTAAGCGAGAAAAATTAACAGCGGCGAAAAAATTATGTGATCAATATCGCTTGCAGTTATCTGATTGTGTTGCTTATGGCAATTCATTTAATGACCGATTTTTATTAGAGGCGGTTCATGTTGCGATTGCCGTAACGCCGGATCGACGGCTTCGTCGATTGGCGAAAAGACAGCATTGGGATATCTTATAACGCGAAAATTTCCCCGCTAAAAAGCGGGGATTTTTATTTCACCGCATCAATCATTTTCTGCAAGTTCGCTTGCGATGTCTCACCGGGGAAAAATTGTATCGGTGATTGAGCATTACCCTTTGTCGGCATGATAATAATAGCCGGGGTGCCCATTAAGCCAAGCTGTGTTGCCGTGCTCTGATTATGCTTGATTTCTTGTGCTATCGCATTGTCTTTGAGGTCTTTTTTGAATTGCGTCCTATTCAATTTTAATTGATTGGCTATTTGCAAGACCAATTTGTTATTAATTTGAGTTTTGGCATTATACAACGCTTGATGATAGGCATAATATTTGCCCTGCTTATTGGCGGCTAATGCGGCGCTTGAAGCCAGTTCAGAAACTGCACCATAAATTGGAAATTCCTTAAAGACAACGCGCAAGTCTGGATTTGCTTTCATTGTTGCGTCAAGCGTGGTAGCCAAATTGCGGCAATGCGGACATTGATAATCAAAATATTCCACCAGCGTGGTTGTGCCATTTTTATTGCCAGCAACGGGTGAATTCGGATTGTTTAACAAATCAGATAAGTCCATTTGACGAATTGCATTCGCCGTTTTCGTTTTTTGTTGTTCTAGCATTTTTTGTTGCAATGCCTGAGATGCTTGCATCAGCACTTCTGGGTTGCTGATGAGATAATCATGCATGATTTTTTGTATATCCGCTTGTTGTTCCGTACTAAAACTGTTCGCGCTGGTTTTAGCGGGCGTTAATTCTTTCATTAATGACGGAGTACTTGGAACGGCATGAATAGATGCGGTAAAAAATAAACTTGCACCCACGATGGCGGCAATGCCAACGATCGTAGAGATGATAATGTTTCGTTTCATGAGAATGTCCTATGGTGAGTTAAAACTGTAAACACCTTAGAGGAGAGGGGCGAGAAAGTCAAGAAAGTGACAGCAATTCCCGCCGTATCCAGAACTCGCGTTTATAGCAACTCAACAGTTAATACCACCAAAACAAAACGCATCAATAAATACAGCCACTGTATTTAAACGCATTGATATAACTTTTTTGTTTGAAATATCTTCGGCTTGATAACTAAGAGTACGTTTTTTGGCATTATATGTGGGATATGCCAAACGTAAAACCATCACCTCTTGATCCGATTTTCCTGACAAAGTATAAACAAAACTGGCATTAGGATTAATATCAGCAAAGTCATTAACTTTGTTATTCCAGTGCGAGACAAATTTGCTCGTTTTCAGCACACCTGCTTTGCGCGCTGGGCGATCAGTAAACCAGGTGGTATGCGAACCCACGTCAAATAGTGTTAATAGATAAAGGTTGGGCTTTTTATCTATTGGCATAATATGGGCTGATTTTGCCGTTTGAGTAAAAAGATAACTCACTGGCTTGCCTTGAACGGTTTCCGCCTTCATGGGCATCGATGCCCATGCGGCCGCGCTCAACAACAATATTAATAATATACAATATTGACAAACTCGCTTCATAACGTTTCTCCTATAAAATTTCATTTGTACATTCTACCACAACTTAAGATGTTTTACTTCTACTCTACCCTCTGAGCATTAAAAAGTTGGATTGACTTCGGTTATACCCGTTACCATTTCCCCTGGTTGAGTCGCTAACCCTTGGCGATATTCCTCTAATATTTTTTGATGATGATGTCTCCTGAAAAGTCGAGCGGCACAGCTCACTAAAGTGCCAGCCCCTAATCCAAAAAAACCAAGCGAAAAAGCACTACCAACATCAGAGTTACCTGCATTCTGCTCTGCATCTGCAAAAGGATCCCATTCACCTTCTTTGTTAAATAGATTGAGTCCAAAGACCACGGCAAAACTTGCCGTCGATCCACCAAGCCACCTAAGCTCAATACTGTATCTCTTAAACCATGCTGCCGGATTAAGATAAGCAACTCGAGCGGGCTGGATAATTTCGGTCTGAATAGCATCAGATGCGGCTGTTTTGATCTCCAGGGGGCATTGAGAAGGCGACAGTCTACTAATAATTTCTTGTGCTCGTTTGCCAACCGTATCAATGAGAGCAAGAGCAACAATTTTTTCTAGCTCCGCTCTTTCTCTTCTGCCGTAGTGGATATGATCGATCAACATTCGCAGCGCGCTACCATTTGTCCTTGTCTCCCGCTGAATATCACTCACCAGCTTAACTTGCTGGCGTTCAATTAAATTCTTATTTGCTGTCTTTTCATGAATCATAACAGCAACAATCTCATGAGCGAGCATCGCCACTAACGCACAATCCAATTCAGCAATCTTTTCTATTATATTTTTATCAGTAAGACGACGTGCGCCAAACGGAAAAAGATCTAGCATGGAATGTATTTCAAACAGTTGACTAAAATGATAGATGGGATCTTGTTCACCGTTATGTCGTTTAAAATATCGTACTCGTTCATTCGCCAGCCATTGATGCGCCTCGTGATAACGGCTTGTTTGACCTTGACGAAGTTTTTGTGCTTCAGCCAGCTGTTCATACGCATTTTGAAGTTGCGCCAAAGTGTCCCGCGCTTTATTGACGTCAATCTCACCCGCTTGGATAAGTTGCGTTTCTTCAAATAAGGATCTTATCGTCGCATCCTTCATCTCTCGCCTTTGTCGTGCAAACTGATATCTCTCCAAAGAGATTTTAACAAATTCCTCTTCGCGCGATCTTGTTCTATCTAACGTCCACTTGAGCAGAGCTCTAATCATTTGTAACCGCTGCTTCACTATTGGCAATACGGCTTTGTCGAAACGCGCTCCCTCCGGCCACTCTTTTGGTGTTAAAATAGCGGCAAAAATTGCTAATCCCTTTTTTCTTATCGCTTCACCCGGGTCTTTTTCTGGGCGTTCAAGAAATTCTAGCACCGTTTCTGCAACACTGAGAGATTCTTCTGTTTTTGTTAATGGATAGTCTGACAGTCTATCCGCTTCGGATAAATTCATTACTCGAACAAGCCCCTGATAATCAACACGCTCTGGTAATTCTTCTGCTTTTTTTTCTAATTGCGTACCTATTTGTTTTTGAGCGACGCTGCGACATTTTGATAAAGCCTGATGCAAGGTTTCTATTGCTTCCTTGAGATATGTGGTTGCATCTAGCGCATTTCCTTGAGCACCATCAAGTGTTATTTGTACGAGCGTATCGTCAAGTTTCTTTTCTATTGTTTCTGCTAAAAGAACACCTTTGGTTTCTCTTGAGAGCGGCAAACAATTCAGCACCAGCTCTGTGAATCTTTTGGGCGCTGCTAAAAATATTTTTGCTTCTTCTCGCCAGCCTGGTTCTTCTTGAAGATTTAACAATTTTGCTAATCGAAGTAGTAACGGATGATTGATGGTTTCTGCAAGCATGACTAGATACTCAAAAATAGCTATTTTTTCGGGCATCCACTCTTGTGCATCTTTATTTTGATAATAACGATATGCTGCATCGCTAGCTCTTAAAATATCCTGTTCTCCCAATCGTGTCCATTCGCTGGCGAGATTTTCCTGTAAAACTGTTAATGCTTCATAACTATCTTGCGCTCTTTGCAGTGGCGTTGCTGCTCCTGCTCCTTCAATGATGATTTCCTCTTTGTTGGCGATATGGACTATATTTTTTATCCACGCTTTATAAATTGTAACGCCTAAGCGTTGCCAATGCAGATCAGGACGTTCACACAAACAGGTAATAATATCAGCAACCGTTGGCGCCTCCCATGACGTAATAGCTTGGACGCAGCGAGTTTCTTCTGCAGGGCCACGCGCATTGACTATTCGTCGCAAAATCGTTTCAGGAGTGTCATCTGCTGAAAAATCGGATGCATGATTCAAGGTCATAGAAATAGGAAGTTCCGTCGCCTCAGCAATCTTAACTTCAATAGAAATAGAAAGTTCCGTCGCCTCAGCAATCTTAACTTTAATAGACGACAACTCTTGGTCTGCCTCATCCAAGAAACCACGGAGTTGGCTAATCACTGAAGATTGTTCTCTAACGTCGATAACTGCATCATCAGGAGCAAGAGCCCCGGCGCCTGCCGCATTACCACCGCCTTCACGATCAGCTAACGAGAGTAAGGGTTGTTGTAGATCATCAGGAGCATCAGCAGAAAATTTACCCATTTTTTATTTTACCTTTTTATGTGGGTTAATCGAGCGCGTAAAAAATCCGGCACATGGATTGTGCCGGATTTTAATAGATGATTACATCATCCCGCCCATACCACCCATACCGCCCATACCTCCCATGCCGCCAGGCATTCCACCTGCATCGCCATGTTCGCATTCTTTCTTAGGTAAATCGGCGACAAGACATTCGGTAATTAAAATCATACCCGCCACAGAAGCAGCATTTTGTAATGCAGTTCGAGTGACTTTGGTTGGATCGATAATACCGAGCTCAATCATGTTACCGTATTTACTGGTTGCTGCATCAAAACCAAAATTGTCTTTACCTGCGACTACTTTTGAGAGAATGACAGAGTCTTCTTCGCCAGCATTTTTAGTAATTTGACGTAGCGGTGATTCCATGGCGCGACGCACAATTGCAATACCCATGTTTTGATCGCTATTTGCGCCGGTTAAATCTTTTAACGCTTGCAATGCGCGAATGAGCGCAACGCCGCCTCCTGGAACAATGCCTTCTTCAACAGCAGCACGCGTTGCATGTAATGCATCCTCGACGCGCGCTTTCTTTTCTTTCATTTCCACTTCGGTGGCTGCGCCGACTTTGATAACCGCAACACCGCCCGCTAATTTTGCCAAGCGTTCTTGCAATTTTTCTTTATCATAGCTGGAAGAAGTGTCATCGATCTGAGCTCGGATTTGATTGATACGCGCCTTGATTTTATCGGCACCGCCTGCACCATCAATGAGGGTGGTGTTGTCTTTTGTAATGACCACACGTTTGGCGTGACCGAGTTCATTCAGCGTTGTTTTTTCTAGGGTCAATCCGACTTCTTCAGAAATGACTTGACCATTGGTTAAGAGGGCAATGTCTTCTAACATCGCTTTACGTCGATCACCAAAGCCTGGCGCTTTGACCGCGCAAACTTTAACGATGCCGCGCATGTTGTTGATGACTAACGTGGCTAAGGCTTCGCCTTCCACATCTTCCGCGATAATCAATAATGTCTTGCCTGCTTTTGCAACAGACTCTAAAACAGGTAACATATCGCGAATGTTTGCGATCTTTTTGTCAACTAACAAAATATAAGGTGCTTCAAGCTCGACGCTCATGTTTTGTTGATTGTTGATGAAGTAGGGTGACAAATAGCCGCGATCGAATTGCATACCTTCGACTACATCTAATATATTTTCTAAGCCTGAACCCTCTTCAACGGTAATAACGCCTTCTTTCCCAACTTTATCCATTGCTTCTGCAATGATGTTACCGATGTCGGTGTCGGAATTGGCTGAAATCGTACCCACTTGTGCAATTGATTTTTGATCCGTACAAGGTTTTGAAAGTTTTTGTAATTGCTCGATAGCCGCAGTGACCGCTTTGTCGATGCCGCGTTTTAAATCCATGGGATTCATGCCGGCTACAACTGCCTTCATTCCTTCAGTGACGATTGCGCGTGCCAAAATGGTTGCCGTGGTTGTGCCATCGCCTGCATCATCCGATGTTTGTGAGGCGACTTCACGTAAGGTTTGTGCACCCATGTCTTGAAGCGGGTGTTTTAATTTAATATCTTTTGCAACAGAGACGCCATCTTTTGTGACGCGTGGTGCGCCAAAAGATTGACCTAACATGACCACGCGACCTTTTGGTCCCATCGTCACGCCGACGGCGTCGGCTAAAATATTGATGCCGGCGACTAAATGATCGCGGGCTTCATGTCCAAAAACAATTTGTTTACCGTCCATAATCATATCCTCTTGTTTTGTTAAATTATTCAATAATGCCTAAAATATCTTCTTCGCGTAACACGACGAGCTCGTTGTCGTTGAGCTTGACCTCGGTACCGGAATATTTTCCGTACAATACTGTGTTTCCTTTTTTGACATCCATCGGCGAACGATGGCCGTTGTCATCAAGCTTGCCTGGACCTACCGCTTCAACGGTGCCTCGGCTGGGTTTTTCTTTGGCATTGTCTGGAATGACGATACCGCCTTTGCTCACATCTTCTTTGACTGGTTTGACCAGTACTCGGTCATGTAATGGACGAAATGACGACATAGCTATTTCTCCTTAAGTTATTTGAGTTAAAAATGATCAAAATATTTTGATTAGCACTCTCTGCTTGAGAGTGCTAATAATAGGGTCGAAATGCTAAGAGTTCAAGAGGCTATTTGAAAAAATTAAACAATCATAAGTAAAATGCTGACATTCGTTTCAGCCAATTCAGATTGGATATTGTTCGTATTGTAGATAATTTTAGCCATGGACAATAAATGCCGAAATTATTTAGCGCTCAATCATATTCTCGGGTTAAAATCGAGCGATATCCAACAGATTCTAAAATATGGCGACGATGATTTTTCGCAATTAAAAGAATTTTCCAATGTAAATTGGTCATTAATCGATGCAGAATTAAAATGGGCAGAAGAAACAAATCATCACATCGTGACCTGTGATGACGATCATTATCCTCGCTTGCTAAAAGAAATTCAGGATCCACCACTCATTTTATATATATGGGGAAATCTCGATTGTTTGGCGAAATCGCAATTAGCCATCGTCGGTAGTCGCACGCCGACCTCGACAGGCTATGAAACGGCTTATCAGTTTGCGCAATATTTTTCTCAATGTGGACTCGTTATAACCAGTGGATTGGCTCGGGGTATTGATGCAGCAAGTCACGAGGGTGCATTGACATCGGGAGAAACCGTTGCGGTCTTGGGTGCTGGATTGAATCACATTTATCCCCAAGAGCATATAAGTCTGAGTGCTCGCATTGCCGAACGTGGTGCGGTGATTTCTGAATTTCCGCTCAAGATGCGGCCTCAAAAATTCAATTTTCCCCGACGCAATCGTGTGATCAGCGGATTGAGTCTGGGCGTTTTAGTCGTGGAGGCCGCTGCGCGAAGCGGATCACTCATTACTGCGCGCTTGGCAGGTGAACAGGGTCGTGAAGTCTTTGCTGTGCCTGGATCCATTCATAATCCCTTATCAAAAGGCTGTCATTGTCTGATTCGTGAGGGGGCTAAATTGGCTGAAACCGCTCAAGATGTGATCGATGAATTGAGCGGATTTGATCTAAATTTATCCAAAATATCGCCAGATAAGCCGAAAAAGCCACGTCACCCCCTAGACGATCAACACAAGAAGCTGCTATCCTGCGTCGGATTTGAGCTTACCACGCTCGATACTCTGATCGCTCGCAGCGGTTGTTTGATCGAAATAATATCATCACGGTTGCTATCGTTAGAGCTTGGTGGTTATATAAAAGAGGTGTCGGGCGGTTATTGTCGGATTAAATAAGAGAGGGTCATGAAAGAAAACTTATTAGACGCGCTCATGTATTTGTTTGAAAACTATGTCAGCGAAGAGATTCCGCTGCAAGCGAACAAACAAATCATTAAAACAGAAATGGTTACGGCGGGATTCCAACGTGATCGGGTGTATGAAGCATTCGAATGGTTCGATGTGTTGAAAAAATCGGCGGTTGAATTTGGTAAAAATAAAACGGTGAGTACACAGAATATTCGAATTTATTCGCCGCAAGAACTTGCAAAAATCACACCCGAAGCGCGTGGCTGTATTTTGTATCTTGAACAAACCGGTATTTTAGACGCGCGTACGCGAGAATTAATTATTGACCGCGTCATGGCGTTAGCGGAACCCGTGATTGAAGTGCCGGAAATTAAGTGGGTGAGTTTATTGGTACTGTATAATTTACCAGAACTCAGTGAGCAGATAGGATGGCTTGAAGATTTTGTGTTTAATGGGCCATGCGAAATACAACATTGATAAAATACTATGACTAAAAATCTTGTTATTGTCGAGTCACCGGCGAAGTCAAAAACGCTTCAAAAATATTTGGGGGAAGAATTTTCTATTTTAGCCTCCTATGGACATATTCGAGATTTATTGCCGAAGAGTGGTTCGGTGGATACCGAAAATGGTTTTGCCATGCGTTATCAGGTTATTGAAAAAAATGCCAAACGTTTGGATGATATCAGTAAAGCCTTAAAAAAAGCACATACATTATATCTTGCACTCGATCCGGATCGCGAGGGAGAGGCGATCGCATGGCATCTTTATGATATGTTGCAAGAGAAAGGCGCATTAAAAAATAAGATGGTGCATCGCGTTGTTTTTCATGAAATTACAAAAACAGCCGTGCAACATGCGATTGAAAATCCACGTCAAATCGATATGAATCTTGTCAATGCACAGCAGGCACGTCGCGCATTAGATTATTTAGTTGGATTTACGCTGTCACCCTTGCTATGGAAAAAAGTGAGAACAGGGCTGTCGGCAGGCCGTGTACAAAGTCCCGCATTACGATTGATCGTTGAACGTGAAGAAGAAATCGAAGCATTTAAACCGCGAGAATATTGGACGGTTGTTGCGAATTGTCATGCGAAGAAACAAGGATTTAACGCGCGCCTCACGAAATATGAAAATGAAAAAGTTGAGCAATTCACGGTGACGGGAGAAAAACAAGCCACAGAGATTAAAACAAAATTAACGCGCATTGCAAAAGGAAAATTGGTCGTTGACCAAGTTGAGAAAAAAACGCGAAAGCGTCATCCCGCTCCGCCATTTATTACGTCCACGTTACAACAAGAAGCGGTGCATAAATTAGGTTTTTCTGCCAAACAAACCATGATGATTGCGCAGCAATTATATGAAGGCATTGAAATTGGCATGGGCACTACGGGTTTGATTACGTATATGCGTACAGATTCGGTTAGTTTGGCCAATGAAGCATTGGAAGAGATTCGCGCGTTTATTGCCAAACATTACGGCAAAGATGATTTGCCGGGTGTGCCAAGAGTGTTTAAAACAAAGAGTAAAAATGCGCAAGAAGCACATGAAGCGATTCGTCCGACATCCGCTATGCGTACGCCCGAATCCATTAAGACATACTTAAGCGCGCAACAATATAAATTATATGATTTAATTTGGAAGCGTACGATTGCTTGTCAGATGATTCACGCAGATATTTTTACGGTTTCCATTGATTTGTTATGCGGATCCGACAATATGTTTCGTGCGACGGGATCGACCATCGCCAATCCGGGTTTTATTAAAGTGTATCAAGAAGGAACGGATTTAGAAGAAATCAAAGAAGAAAATTTATTGCCTGAACTTGACAAAGGTGATGCAGTTGATTTGTTAGATATTTTGTGCGATCAGCATTTTACAGAGCCACCGCCACGTTATTCAGAAGCCAGTTTAGTTAAAGTGTTGGAAGAACATGATATTGGCCGCCCTTCGACATACGCGGCAATTATTTCAACCATACAGTATCGAAAGTATGCGATTCTGGAGCAAAAGCGATTTCACCCAACGGATGTCGGTCGAATTGTCACTAAGTTTTTAACCACTTATTTCACGCAATATGTGGATTATGATTTTACAGCACATTTAGAAGGACAGTTGGATGCGGTTTCACGCGGCGAAACGGTTTGGGTGCCATTATTGGAAAAATTCTGGGTGCCGTTCAAAAAACAAATCGATAAAATCGAAAAAGAAGTTAAACGCAGCGATGTGACGCAAGAAAAAACTGACGAAAAATGTCCGAAATGCAGCGCGCCGCTCGTCATTCGTCTTGGACGTAATGGCAAATTTATTGGTTGTTCAACTTATCCCGAGTGTGATTATACGCGCAGTTTAAATCCAGAGGAGAACGAGCCGGATACGCCTGAAATTGTGGAAGGACGCAAGTGTCCAGAATGCAATTCAGACTTACAAATTCGTCGTGGACGATACGGTAAATTTATTGGTTGTACTAATTATCCTAAATGTAAACATATCGAACCTCTCGAAAAACCAGCGGATACCGGCGTACGCTGTCCAGAATGTCATAAAGGAACCATACTGAAACGCAAGTCACGCTATGGAAAGATTTTTTATTCCTGTTCGCGTTATCCGGATTGTAAATATGCGGTTTGGTATGAGCCGATTGATGAAGGTTGTCCAAAATGTAAATGGCCCATGCTCATGCTGAAGATAACAAAGCGCCGCGGCACAGAACATGCCTGTCCGCAGAAAAATTGTGGTTATGTGAAAGTCGTACAAGCGCCAGAAAGAGCAGATAAAGCCGCGCCAGAGAAAATTGCCAAAAAGAAAACAGTAAAAACGGCGAAGAAAAAGATGGCGAAGAAGGAGCCTAAAAAGTAATTCCCCTGGATGCCGCGATCAAGTCGCGGCATGACAGAAAGTGTTGAGTCATCCCGCGGCTTGACCGCGGGATCCAGATATTATATTTCTACGGAGCAAAAATATGGATTTTAATATTTTAGGCATCCACAATGTCCAACAAATCCATCACAATCCCTCCTACGAAACCTTATTTAAACATGAAACCGATGCATCGCTTTCGGGTTATGAAAAAGGGCTACTAACACAGCTCGATGCGGTTTCCGTTGAAACAGGGTGTTTTACCGGACGTTCAGCAAAAGATAAATATATCGTTAAAGATCCGCAAACCGAAAAACATGTTTGGTGGAAAGCCGCCGGTTCAGATAATCAATCGATTGATCAAGCGACCTGGGATCATTTAAAAAAAATATCGACACAACAATTATCCGAAAAAACATTGTATATCATCGATGGATTTTGTGGCGCGAATCCTGATACTCGTCTTTGTGTGCGTTTGGTGACAGAAGTTGCATGGCAGGCGCATTTTTTTAAAAATATGTTTATTCGCCCGAGCGCAGAAGAACTCGAGAACTTTAAACCCGACTGGACAATTTTAAACGCCTGCAAAACAACTTGTCTCGATTATAAAAAATTTGGTTTGCGTTCAGAAAATTTTGTGGCCTTTCATATGACGGAACGCATGACATTAATCGGCGGTACGTGGTATGGCGGTGAGATGAAGAAAGGCATTTTTTCGATGATGAATTATTTTTTGCCGCTAAAAGGAATCGGTTCATTTCATTGTTCTGCGAATCAAGGCGAAGCAGGCGATACAGCATTATTTTTTGGGTTATCTGGTACGGGTAAAACAACCTTGTCGACGGATCCAAAACGAAAATTAATTGGCGATGATGAACATGGCTGGGATGATGACGGCGTGTTTAATTTTGAAGGGGGTTGTTATGCAAAAACCATTCGGCTTTCAAAAGAAAAAGAACCCGATGTGTATCATGCCATTAAGCGCGATGCCTTATTAGAAAATGTCGTTGTCGATGACCGTGGCGTTGTCGACTTTAATAGTGATAAAAAGACTGAAAATACAAGGGTTTCGTATCCCCTTTATCATATTGATAATATCGTCAAACCGGTGTCGCGTGGCACGCATCCTCAGCGCATTATTTTCCTGACCTGTGATGCGTATGGGGTTTTGCCACCGGTGTCTTTGTTGGATAACCGCCAAGCGATGTATCAATTTTTGTCGGGTTATACGGCAAAAGTAGCGGGAACAGAATTAGGCGTGGTCGAACCCGTTGCAACGTTTTCTGCCTGCTTTGGTGCGCCGTTTTTATTGTTGGATCCGGTTTGTTATACTAAATTATTGAGCGAGAAAATGGCTAAGCATCAAGCTCGCGCATTTTTATTGAACACCGGCTGGATCGGTGGTGGATACGGCGTGGGCGAACGTATTTCGATTCAAGCGACGCGTGTGATTATTGATGCGATTTTAGATGGTTCGATTGATAAGGCCGAAACTGAAAATTTCCCCGTCTTTAATTTAAAAATACCCAAAAAATTAAATGGCGTGGATGCGCATATTTTGAATCCCAAGCGCGCATGGGCGGACAAACAGGCATATGACGTTGCCTTAGAAAATTTGGCCAAGCAGTTTGCTAAAAATTTCGAGCGTTTTTCCAGCACACCCGCCGGACGAGCGCTGCAAACCGCCGGGCCGGTGTTGGAATTAATGGTATGATTTTCTTCATTTTTAGTCGTCCATATCGATGACTTCTGTTGCCATCGCTGCCATCTGATCGATTTCTGCTTGCTTAGCGCGCTGGGGTTGCTATCGCTGCAGCCGCTATTTCTGCCTCTATCTCTCCTCTGTCAGAAAGCATATCATAATCTTCATCTTCTTCTTCTGATGTTGCCACTGACACAGCATCCTCTTCTATTGTGGTATCTGCCGCTTTCTGAGCGCCATGTGCGATTAACAGAGCTATTATCCTTTCGTGGCCATGCGTTGTCGCTCTATCTAATGCGGTGAGTCCGCTGGGATTTCCAGGTGCGTTAACATCAATAGGTAGCTCTCCTTTATAGGTCAGTAAAATCTCGACAAGTTTTTCAAGTCCATTTCCAGCGGCAGCGCGTAGAACTAAATTAAAGTCACCATCGATAAGCGAGTAAGTGGCCGGATGAAAGGTGTTTTGTGTTTTGGGTGATTTTATGGTGGTGTGCACATAATCAATAAGCCAATATAGTACCGGATCATCGCTCTTATTGATTAACTGTAGCGTCTCGTTCCATTGATTGCGTGAAATTAATGATTTGAGCTGAGTGTGTTGCGGGTGTTGATCGGTGCGCATGAATTTTGTTCTCCTTGTTAGTGATTTGAATTGTGATAATATACAATCTTATGCACGAGCTTTCAATCATACAAGATATTTTAAAAACTATTGAGCAAACGGCGATCAAGAACGATCTAAAAAAAATCAATAAAGCGACATTGGAAATTGGTCAAATGCGGCAATGCATTCCCGAATTTTTGCAGTTTGCGTTTGAAACGTTAACGAAAGATACGATTGCCTCAGGGGCTCAATTAATTATTCGAGAAATTCCAGTCAAAGCGCTTTGTTTACAGTGTAAAAAAGAATTTCAAGTGATCGATGATAGTTATGGCTGCCCGCACTGTGATAGTATCGAGTTGGATATTTTAAGCGGAAAAGAAATTGTTTTAAGCAGTATTGACGGAGACTAACGCATGGAAATTTTAATCAAACAAGATTTGTTAATCGCCAATGAAGAAAAAGCAAAGGATATACGCGCGCGATTAAAACAACATAATATTTGCATGTTAAATTTAATTGGCTCGCCCGGCGCAGGCAAGACGTCGCTTTTGGAAAAAACGTTTTCAACATTGGGTCAACGTTGTCGCATGGCGGTGATTGAAGGCGATGTTGAAACAGATGAGGATGCTAAGCGATTAGCACAATATCCCGTGTTGATTGCGATGGTGAATACGCACGGCGCCTGTCATTTAGAATCCGTGAGCGTTGAAAAGGCGTTGAATGCATTTGATTTGAAAAAGTTAGATTTAATTTTTGTGGAGAACATTGGCAATTTGGTTTGTCCGGCGGAATTTGATGTGGGCGAAAATCTCAAAATTGCCGTGTTAAGCGTGTGCGAAGGAGATGATAAAGTGATAAAGTATCCCTTGTTGTTTCGCGAAGCCAGCATTGTTGTGCTGCACAAAATTGATCTCTTGCCGTATCTTAATTTTAATCGCGCGCGTTTTTATGCGGATCTTAAAAAGGTGAATCCAAAAGCGAAAGTATTAGAAGTATCATGTACGACGGAAGAAGGGGTTGATGCGTGGTGCAAGATGATATTGTCATTCACCAAAATAAATGTTATATCTATCTCATAGAGATAAAACACAATGGATTGCCATGTTACTCAAAACCACAAAAGCGGCTCTTTTAAAAGGGATTGATCAAGTTTTATTAACTTATCAAGTGGCGGCGCTAACAAAACAAGTCGATCGAGTTTTATACGACTATGTGAAGACGAGTCAAGACATCTTTTGGGGTTGTCGACCGACTGTTTTGCCGCCCAAGAAATTTTTCTTTCCACCGCATGAAACGCTTCTCGATTATACTGCCGATGGACAAGTGAGCGCGCCGATTGAATCTAAACCGCTCGTTTTATTGGGTATTCATCCCTGTGATTTGCGTGGCATTCAAATACTCGATGAAGCGTTTGCCGATTTGCATGGCGACCCCAATTATTTAGAGCGACGCGAGAAAGCGATCATCATTGGCTTGGATTGTCATCAAAACTGTGATCAAGATTCATTTTGTTATAAGGTTGGCGCAAATTATGCAAAAACGGGTTATGACATCATGTTATATCCACTGAAAGACGATCAGTATTTGGTTGAGATTGCAACGGATCGCGGCAGCGTGTTTGCCGAACAATTCTTACGGGCGATTAAAGGAGAAGAAACAGAATTAGAGGAATATCAACAAACGAAAGCAAAAGCGTTTGAATCATTAAAGCCATTTAAAGATTTAGAAAAATTTCCCGAACTTTTTCAAGAAAATACGCATCATCCGATTTGGGCACATGAAGGTGCGCGCTGCTTGAGTTGCGGTTCTTGTGTTATGGTTTGCCCCACCTGTTATTGTTTTAATGTTACCGATGATTGGGCGCTGAATATGCAGACCGGGAAGCGCGAGCGACATTGGGATGGATGTATGCTGCATGATTTTACGACGGTGGCCACGGGGGAAAACTTTCGTCCGACGGCGACCGCGCGATTACATCATCGCATCAATCGAAAATTTAATTATTTGATGAAGAAGCATGGGCAAGCGGTTTGTGTGGGTTGTGGGCGCTGTGTGCGCGCGTGTTTGGCAGAGATTAGTCCCAAAACAATTGCAGAAGCGATCAATGGTGAGGATGAAAAAGAATGGAATTAGCATTAGCTCAATCCAATACGAAACTGTATTTGCCGGAGCCTGCAAGAATCGTTAAGGTGAAAAGTTTTACCGAGCACGAAAAATTTTTTCAGATTGAATTGTTGCGCAAAGGAAGTTTGGGGCATGATCCAGGACAATTTGTTGAAGTATCTATTTTGGGAATAGGCGAGGCGCCCATTTCGATTGCATCGCCGCCCGATTCTGGTAATCGTTTTGATTTATGCGCACGTGCCGTGGGCGATGTCACTAAAAAGTTATTTACGTTAAAGAAAAATGATTTGATTTATATTCGCGGGCCTTTTGGCCATGGCTTTGATGATAAAATTTTTCAGCGCATGCAAGGAAAACATTTATTATTTATTGCCGGCGGTATTGGGTATTTTCCGTTGCGGTCGCTCATCAATCAAACCATTCCAATGGCAAAAAACTATAAAAAAATCTCGATTTTATACGGTTGCAAAACCTCGCAAGATCGTATGTTTCCGGATGAGCTTAAAAAAATTCATGACTTGTCAGTGGGAAGCAATGTTGAATTGCTCGAAACGTTAGATCATCCCGAACCAGGTTGGACGGGCAATGTCGGTGTGATTACGACGTTAATTCCTAAAGTTGATTTTGTTCCTGCCGAAACCATTGCTATTATTGTTGGGCCACCGATCATGTATAAATTTGTTTTGACATCATTGATGGATAAACATATGCCGAAAGAAAATATTTATATGTCGTTAGAGCGTCGCATGAAATGCGGCGTGGGTAAATGTGGCCATTGTCAGATGGCAGGCGTTTATGTGTGTCAGAAAGGGCCGGTGTTTAATTATGCAGATGTCAAAGATAATGAGGAGTTATTTTGATGTCTAAAAAACCTAAAGTTGCATTTTTTGATTTTACCTGTTGCGAAGGTTGTCAGCTATGTGCCGTTGATTTAACGCCGGAACAATTGTTTGATTTGTTGGCATTAGTTGACATCGTTGAATTTCGTGAAGTGATGACCGATAAAGCAGAAAGTTATGATATTGCTTTTATTGAAGGCTCGATCTCGCGAAAACCCGATGAAGAAAGGATTAAAGATATTCGAGCGCGATCAAAATTATTGGTGACATTGGGCGCTTGTTCGACCATTGCCGGCGTGAATGCGCTACGAAATTTTTATCCCGATGATGAGTTGTTGCGTTTGGTTTATCCGGGACATCCAGAAATTAATCATACTACGATTGCGAGAGGAGTGAGTGAAGTTGTAAAAGTCGATGCGATGATTCCCGGTTGCCCGATTGATACAGATGAATTTTTGCGCGTAGTGAGAGATCTATTGTTGGGCAAAAAGCCTGAAATACCGACCTATCCAGTATGTGTCGAATGTAAGATGAATGAAAACACTTGTGTATATGAAAAAGGGATATATTGTTTAGGTCCCGTTATTCGCGCAGGCTGTCATGCAATTTGCCCGAGCAATGGCGGGTATTGCTTTGGTTGCCGCGGTGTTATTCCTAAAGCCAATATTGAATCAATGAAAGAAGTTTTGCAGAAACATAATTTAAGTGCGGCAGCGGCGTTGGATAAATTTAAATTATTTCTCGAGCGGGACAAGGAGATTTTTCCAGATGACAAAAATTGATGTGCATCACGTTACACGTGTTGAGGGACACGGTAATATTAGCGTCGATCTTGAGAAAGGAAAGATTTTAAAGTGCCAACTCGCCATTGTCGAGGCGCCACGTTTTTTTGAAGCGATGTTGCGTGGTCGGCATTATGATGAAACGATTATTGTGTCGAGTCGCATTTGCGGTATTTGTTCGGTCGGGCATCAGTTGGCCGCATTGCGTGCGATTGAAGATGCGTTTAATGTTAAGATTTCTGAACAAGAAAAATGTTTGCGTCGCTTATTAAATTGTGGTGAGTTTTTTGAAAGTCATGTATTACATATTTATTTTTTAGCGATGCCGGATTTTAAAGGTGTTAAATCAATTTTTCCGCTCGCGAAAACGAATAAAGATGTGGTGGTGCATGCGTTAAACTTAAAACGATTTGGACATTACATTGGTGGTGTTATTGGCGGTCGCTTAATTCATTCAACGGCGACGGATGTTAAGGCGATGTCTAAATTGCCGACAAAAAAAGAATTAGAAGAAGTACTAAAACGCTTGCACGAAGCAAAAGAAGAGTTAAAACAAGGCGTTTCTATTTTAAAAGGCTTAAAGTTTCCAGCATTTGAGCGAGAAACAGAATATATTTCTCTGCAGAAAAAAGGAGTTTATGCCTCATTAGAAGGTAACATTTATTCCAGTGATGTCGGTGAAATTCCGTATAAAAATTATCGTGATGTCGTGAATGAATATATAGTGGATTATGCGACCGCCAAGCGCGCAAAACATAATCGCGCGTCATACATGGTGGGCGCCTTAGCGCGGTTTAATAACAATGGACAATGGTTATCGGATGACGCCAAACAAATTGCACAAGATTTAGGATTGAAGTCGCCGTGTTATAATGCTTATTTAAATACCGTTGCGCAGTTTGTTGAGCTTGTGCATGTGGCGGATGATTCTATTGCAGCGGCAAAGAGTTTGTTAAACATGGATTTGAAATTAGAAGAACGTTCCCTCACCGTTACTCCAGGCTCGGGTGTGGGTGCTGTTGAAGTGCCGCGCGGGACGTTATATCACGAATATGTTTTTAATGAGAAAGGGATTGTTACAGATGCAAATTGTGTTATCCCAACGGGTCAGAACGTCAATAATATTGAAGAAGATTTTAAAGCATTATTGCCAAGCATTTCTAAAAAATCCCAGAAAGAGATTACGCTTTTATTAGAAATGCTCGTGCGTGCTTACGATCCTTGTATTTCTTGTTCGGCGCATATGTTGGATGTTGAGTTTGTGTAAATATGTCCCACACATTAATTCTTTCCATCGGAAATTTATTACGCCATGACGATGGTGTTGGTCCGACCGTATTAAAATTATTATCTGAATATCCAAAGCCGAACGTTGATTATGTGAATGGCGGCACGGACGGATTGGCGCTGATTGATTTAATTTCGTCATATAAAAAAGTGACCATTATTGACGCGGTGAACATGCAAATGCCGCCGGGAACGATAAAGCGATTCAAGCCAAAAGACGCCAAGATTCATGTAAAATCGGATGTGCTTTCGACACATGGTTTTGGTTTAGTCGAAGTGTTAGACTTGTTGGTGCAATTAGGAGTTGAGACAGAAATAGATATTATTGGCATTCAGCCAAAAGATATTTCGTTAGGCGAAGGGTTAAGCGATTGCATACGAGATTGTCTCAACGACGTCATCACCCTCATCGCAGCTCCAGCTCAGAGCTGACGAAATCGGGTGGCGGGAGAGGCTTGCTATGACTCTCTTGCAGCAGCTCAGAGCTGCGTGGATTAAAATTTTGTATGATATTGCTTACATCGCAGCTCAGAGCTGCCGTACCGGGTGAAAATATGTGCTATGCGATTCCAGGACAATTAATCGAAATTCGCAAAAATGGCGGCGGGGTGGTCGATTACTTTGGTGAAAAACGTAATATCTTATTAGACCTCAGCGATGCCGCAGTGGGTGATTATGTTTATGCGCAGGGCGGTATTTTAGTTCGCAAAATTCCCACGGCAGAAGCCTTAGAAATTTTGTCTCTCTGGAAAGATAAATTTTTTGAATTAAAAAAAATGGATGCGCGGTTGTCCCATTTTTCAGAAAGCGACTTGCCGGCCAATACATTACAAATTTTACAAAAAGTAAATTTAAAAAAACCGTTATCGCGACAAGACATGCAAGCACTTTTAAAATTGGAAGACCCTCGCGAGTTAAACATATTATATGAATTAGCGAATCACATCCGGCATCGAGAACATGATAATGCAAGCTGCATTCACGGCATTATCGAGTTTTCAAATTATTGTTGTGAAAATTGTTATTATTGCGGTATTCGTTCTGATCGTGTGATCACGCGTTATCGCATGAGCGTCGATGAAATTATTGCTGTTGCGCAACATGCCGTTGATGAATATGGCTTTAAAGCATTAGTTTTACAGTCAGGTGAAGATCTATGGTATGACAAAAATAGATTAGTAAAAATCGTTCGTGCATTGCGTCAAATGGGCATTTTGGTTTTTTTAAGCATCGGCATGCGCGACAAACAATTGTATCAAACTTTATATCAAGCCGGTGCGCGTGCCGCGTTATTGCGGTTTGAAACTTCTAATGAAAATATTTTTAAGCGATTGCGCCCAGCTACTTCCTTGAATGAACGCATAGAATTAATTCAACAGCTAAAATCGATGGGTTATATTATTGCGACGGGGTTTATTGCGGGTTTGCCTGATGAAACGCCAGAAGATATTGTGAATAACATATTGTTGACGAAATCATTAGATCCCGACATGTATTCATTGGGACCATTCATTCCGACACTGGATACACCGTTGGCTGCGCACAGTAAATTATCGATGGATGCGGTTTTAAAGATTATTGCATTGACGCGTTTTGTCGATCCAAATTCAAATATTTTGGTGACGACGGCATTAGAAACATTGGATGCGAGCGCTAAAAAAGCGGCATTATTAGCCGGCGCTAATTCGATGATGATCAATGTGACGCCGATGCAATATCGTGCGCTTTATCAAATTTATGATAATCGCGCGGATCGCAATCAAATGGTGAAAGTGGGTATACAAAGTGCGTTAAATTTATTATATTCATTGGGACGTGCGCCGACGGATATAGGAACATTAAAAGGAGAAATTTATGCCTAAAATATTTTCGATCAAAGAAATTTTACAATTCGCGGTTGAAAAGGAACATGAAAGCCAAGAATTATATCAAGCGCTTGCGGCGCAAGTCGGCAACCCAGATGCCAAATCCTTGTTCAAAGAATTTGTGATACAAGAGAAAAAACACGAAGATCTATACAAAAACATGTTAGCAAATATTGACGAATATCAGCATATTAATGATCTCGACGAGTATATGTCTTATATGCATGAGTTAATTAACACAAGCCATCCAGAAAGTGGAACGTCATCCGTGGCGCATATGAAATGTTTATCCGATATATTAGATTATGCAGTTTTACGCGAAAAAGAATCGGTATTGTTTTATGTCGGGTTGCGTGATTATGTCTCCGCGCCGTATCAAGCGCAGGTTGACGCCATCATTAAAGAAGAAGTGCAACATATCGTGCAGTTGTCGGGGCTCAAGAAAGCGATTTAAAGTGAAAAATCCCCGCCGCTTGCTCCGGAGCTATCGAGTATTTTCTTTATGTGGTTGGTTTAAGACTGAGAACTGTGACATCAGCGGGATCAGACGGGGGCCGACCGGAAGCTCTTGCCAGGTACTGCTCTACGGCCGCTGCTAGTACTTCAATTTCTGCTTTTTGTTTTTCCAATTCTGCTGCTTGTTTGTCCAGTTTTTTTTCCAATTCAGCTGTTCGCTTTTTCTCTTCTGCTGTTTGTTTTTCCCGTTCTGCTGCTTGTTTTTTCCATTCTGCTGATTGTTTTTCCCATTCTGCTGCTCGCTTTTCCCGTTCTGCTGCTTGTTTTTCCCGTTCTTTTTCCCATTCTGCTGTTTTTTTTTCCCATTCTGCTGCTCGTTTTTCCCGTTCTGCTGCTCGCTTTTCCCGTTCTGCTGCTTGTTTTTCCATAGCATCAATTTCTGCTATCTCTGGACGGGGAGCCAGGTTTGCTTCTATTTTTGCCAGAAGCTCTTCGCTGGTATGGGCTTTAGCATCGATCATATCGCGGGACATATCACGCATTTCTCTATCGGGATCGGGTCGTTTCTGCTTTCCTTTGAACATAATTTTTTCAACAATACTTAATTAATAATCTGATGATATCATAACAAATATTTTTGAATAATCATTCAAATTATTTCGAAGCGCCCGCGCCTGGAGGAGTCCAGCCGGGAGGCACATCACATTCTTCTATGCGTACATTGCGTACATTGCGTACATTCAGATTTGCAAGATCAGAATATAACGTGTCTTGGAAGAAGGTTTGGGGTGCCGCCAACAGACCGACTGTGGGTAAATCCGCGATAGCATCCGCGATAGCATGTGCTTGCTTACGAAAATCGGCCGTTTCTTTGTTTATTTTGTTTCTACCGCGCTGCATTGCTGCTTGAAAAATTCTGTAATTGAGACGGAAAAAAACGTCGTCGAGAGGGATAAGAGCCAAATCGAGAGGGACATCGCGTGAGGGGGGAATTGGACTCATTTTGAATTCTATTTCTATTTCCTTTGTTGTACCGCCTGGCATAATTTTCTCCTAGTTGATTAATCTGACAGCATTATAACATCGAATTCTTAAGGAAATATTAAGGGCGTAAAAAAATCGGCAAGCTTAGCTATAGCAGCTCAGAGCTGCGAAAAGTAGGTGTCGGGAAGGGCTTGCTATGACTGCTTTCCAGAAGCTCAGAGCTGCGTGGATTAAAATTTTGTATGATATTGCTTACATCGCAGCTCTGAGCTGCTAAAAACCAGTCACAGCCTGGCTCTCATTGGCTCAGAGCTGCAGCGGTTAATAATTAGGTTCCCACATATTAGCCAAAATCGCTTTTTTTATATCGGTTCTATGTGCAAATGGTGCAAATGCAACGCCTTCTGCAATTGCTTGTTCGGCGACAGCGACGGCAATGTCAAAACAAATTTCTCGAATATGGGTTAAGTCTGGTAAAAGCGATCCATAGACATCCTGTTGTGCGGGCGAATGTTTGGTGAGCGTACGGCTCGCCGCAGCAAACATGTCATGTGTGATGCGTTTTGCTTTTACTGAAATCACGCCTAAACCAAGCCCTGGGAAAATAAATAAATTATTGCATTGCGCAATCGGCGTTTTTTTGCCGCTAATTATTTCATCGGGAAAAGGACTGCCGGTCGCGATCAACGCTTTACCATTTGTCCAGTTTAATAAATCATGTGGTGTAGCTTCGGTTTTTGAATGGGGATTCGATAATGCTAAAATAATTGGGCGCGGGGTGTATTTGACCATTGTTTTTATGATCGTTTCGGTAAACGCGCCTTTTACAGTAGAACAACCTACCAAAATAGTCGGTTTAACGTGACGCACCACTTCAAATAGGTCAACATGCGAGACATTTTTTAATTTCCATTCTGCCATCGCATTTTTTGATTTGGCATACGGTTTTTGAAAATCCATTAAATTATCCATGTCTTGCATCAAAAGACCGCGGCGGCCTAACAACCAAATGCGAGCTTGCGCGGCTTCCAATGACAGCCCGCGCTTTACCATAATTTTTACGATAAAATCCGCAATGCCGGTGGCTGCAGTGCCTGCGCCAAAAAACACAATACATTGTTGTGTGATATCCTGGTGTATCGTTTGTAATGCGGATTCGATAGCGCTAAAAGCAACCGCCGCGGTGCCTTGCATATCATCATTAAACGTACACATCGTATTTTGATAGCGATCGAGATGTTTGCGCGCCGTATCTCTGCCAAAATCTTCCCAATGTAATAAAACATCAGGAAATATTTTTTTAATTGTTATAACGCATTGATCAATGAAATGATCGTACTTTTGTCCAGTGAGGCGCTCATGGCGCCAGCCAAGATATAATGGATCATTTAATAATGTTTTATTATTTGTACCGATGTCGATGCAAATGGGTAAGGTGCGTGATGGATGTATGCCTGCGCATAATGTATAAAGCGCAAGTTTTCCGATGCATAAGCTTATGCCTCCTACGCCATGATCGCCAATACCTAAGATGCGTTCACCATCGGTGATAATAATGATATCGATATTGGCGTGATCATATCTTCTTAAAACTTCTTCCATCGAATCGCGTTCCGGATAAGAAAGAAATAATCCGCGCGGTCGCTGAAAGATGTGATTAAAATGCTCGACAGCCTCACTGACAACTGGCGTGTAAATAATGGGTAACATTTCTGTGACATGATCATAGGCTAATTTATAAAATAATATTTCGTTTTGATTAAGTATGTTAGTGAGATAAATGTTTTTATCGAGCAAAGTAGGTTGTCGTTTAAATTCTTGATAACAGCGCGCACATTGCTCTTCGATTGTTTCAACGCGCGTCGGCAATAATCCGGTTAAATTAAATAGCTCGCGTTCGGTCGAGGTAAACGCCGAGCCTTTATTGAAACGACTATCGTTTAATAGCGCTTGACCCGAGATGTTGGTTTTTGGGATGGTTGTCATGCGTACCTCGTGTTACTGGCTGCAGCTCTGAGCTGCGAGGATTGACCCCTTTCTATTCCTTGCCCCGCCTGCTTTGTAGCAGCTCAGAGCTGCGAGGATTAAAATTTTGTAGGAAATCACCTCGCCTGGATCTAAATATATCATATTTGGCGTGGCCTTGGCATATGGGTTCGGTTATAATTTCGCCATGAAAACTAAAATTGCCATCTATCCCGGTACCTTCGATCCCATTACTTTTGGCCATCTTGATCTGGTCAAGCGTGCGCTCAATTTATTTGATCATATTGTTGTTGCGGTTGCTGCGAAAGAAGAAAAATCGCCTTTGTTTTCGCTCGACGAGCGCGTTAATTTGGCGCGGACAGTTTTAAAAGATTTTGATCATGTTGAAGTCGTTGGATTTAAAAATTTATTAGTCGACTTTGCAAAAGAGCAGCATGCAAAAATTATTTTGCGTGGCATTCGCATGATTTCTGATTTTGATTATGAATTTCAATTGGCTGGAGTGAATCGTTTGTTGTCGCCTGATATTGAAACGGTTTTTTTACGACCGGATGATAAATATAGTTATGTTTCTTCAAGCATTGTACGTGACATTGCTTCCTCGCATGGTGATGTTTCACATTTTGTGCCGGCAGTTGTTGCAGATGCGTTGAAGGAAATGTTCGCGTAATTCTCTTGGATTCTGGATATTGTCGCGTAATGGCGCAACAATTTCGGAATGACGTGACTTTGTTTTCCGTCATCCCGGAAAATCTGCGTAGCAGATTTGTCCGGGATCCAGGGAACGCTTTAGTTACGCACGTCGATTCTCCTGGATTCCGGACATTGTTGCGCAACGGCGCAACAATTCCG
>JBBTCW010000004.1:0-9976 GCA_038043025.1 Pseudomonadota bacterium
GGCCAATTGACCACAAGCTCATGGCGATATGCGCGCGAACGTTAAAGGGGGAGAAAAAAAGGCAGTGTTTTTGTTTCACGACTTGACCGCGGGATTGTTGCTTATAATCCTCAGCTCAGAGGGTGAGCATGAACCGACATGCCAGTGGCATGTCGCAGTCACGCGAACGACTGGCCATGGATGGCCAGGCTGGACAATCCCATGGATGGAAGGAGGATGGGTGTTTCGCGTCCTCTGAGGTGAGACATACTTCTACCTCTGGACTACATCGAAGAGTTATAGAGCCCCGCCTAGGCGCAGTAAGGTTGGGCGCGGTTCGCTTGATAGATAATGTTGTGATCTAAACCAATAAACAGTGACTAGAGCTTGTATTGTGCAGTCGCCGCACTTGATAACTAAATTTTTAGTTGACAACAACTAAAAATTTAGTTATTGTGTTAAGCAGGATTATATTGAAAGGAAATGAGAGATGAGCAAAACCAATAGTAAAGCGATTCAGCTGACCCCTCTAGAAGAGGAGTTGATGACTATTTTATGGAATAATGGGCCAGGCACGGTGCATGATGTTATCGCGCATCTTCCTTCTAATCGTCAGCTAGCTTACACCTCCATATCAACTATTCTGCGTATCTTGGAGAAGAAAAATATTCTTATCTCTAAAAAGAGCGGGCGTAGCCATGTATATGTGCCGAAAGTTACTTTGGAAACATATACGCAAAAAACCGTTAACAAAATAATTAAGCAATCATTTGCAGGAAAACCTCTGGCCTTAGCCAACTATCTTCTTGATAACTATAAGCTTACTTCGTCAGAAATTGATGAACTTGAGACACTGATTAAAGAAAAACTTGGACAGCAATCATGAGTAATACTTTGTTGTTCATTATTGTGCTAAATATCTTCATCGCTACAGCGTTTTGTATGCAATGCCTTACCACTCTTTTGTCTAGTAAAATACAATTAACCCAGCAGCAAACGTTATTATATTCTAGAATAATTTTTGTTTTTTCAATATCGATATTCATAGCGTTTAAAATATTAGGTAGCCATCTCGCCGGGTTTCATATAAACACGAGTATTCCTCAGTTTACACAGCATTTTTCATCAGCGGGTTTTGCTCACAACAATGCTTCCTTGCAACTACCTGAGCCATATAGTATTTCATACCAAACAGATGTTCAATATTGGCAATACATGCTTTTTGTTTTGATTATTGTGGTGGGAGCCATATTGTATATGCAGCAGCTCTATCAATTGCGTAAACTAGTAATGTCTAGCTTATATCAAAAAAGTTTTGGTCATCTTCATCTGATCTATTCAAACACTATTCAGCAACCCCAATGTTTTAGTTATCTAAGATCATCATATGTTGTTTTGCCAATATTACTATTAGATAACAGTGAAGAACTCGCTGTAGTTATAAAGCACGAACTACAGCATCTGCGCCAACATGATGGGTGGTTTAGACATCTTCTCGCTATAGTAAATATATTTTGTTGGTGGAATCCACTATACCAAGTATATATACGCTGGTTTTTATCAGTACAAGAATTCGCCTGTGATGAGGCGTTAATTATTACTAAGCAACTATCCGCCAAACATTATGCACAAGTACTTCTAGCTATTGCTAAGAAGGTTGGTGCTGCTAACAGTATTATTAGCTTGAATATTGCAGCAGGAATATTTGGTGTCAATAATAATCATCAACAATTAAAGAGGAGAATTTATATGTTATCTAACTTTCCAAGACAAACTCGTCGGCATTTAGCCGTAGGAATTATTTTTATCTTAGCATTAGTGAATAGTATTGTCGCATATGCTCTTAATTCTGGGCATGAATTAAAGCCAGTAACGCAGCAAGAGTTGGCGCAGATGGTGGCTAATTTACCTGACAATCAATTACAAGTTCAAGCAAACGACAAGGTTTTAAAAGCTTTAAATGCCATTGTTACGGATCCAAAAATACGTTCTGAATTTAATGCTGGATTACAACGTATGCAGGGTTATCGCTCCAGCATTACCGCGCAACTAACAGCAAATAAACTGCCACAGGATTTGCTAGCCACGCCTTTGCTTGAGTCTAGCTATCAGGCTTTACCAGCAATAGAGCACAAGGTGAATACCGCTGGAATTTGGCAATTAAGCGCTCATACCGCCAAACATTTTGGCCTGATAATAAACAGTAAAGTTGATGAACGCCTCAATACAAAAGACGCAACATATGCAGCATTGACTTATCTAAGCGATGAACATGCGCGCTTTAAAAGTTGGCCCTTGGCTATTATTAGTTATGACGCTGGTACTCGACTTACGCAAAAGTTAATCCGGGTAGCAAAATCAGACAATCCATGGAAAATAATATCTCATAAAAAAACTATACCAGAGATCAAACAATATCTTCCTATGATTGATGCTTCAATAATAATCATCCATAACCCTCAGCTGGTAAAATAGCTGAAAAACGTATTATGTTGTGTTGGGAAAAAGATGTTCAGGGTGAATTTGAAGTTGAATTAAGTGTTGAGATTATTAATTTGCGCGGTGTGTTGGCGGAAATTGCGCTGATTATTTCAGACGAAGATGCTAATATTAATAATGTTGGCATTTATGATAAAGATGAAAAATACAGTATTGTTAAGTTGTTAGTGATGGTACGCAATCGAGAACATTTGTCACGCATCATGCGCCATTTGCAACAGCTCACGAATGTCACGAAAGTGATGCGCGTTCAGAATATATAAATCCTCAGCTCAGAGGTAAGCTGGTATTCATTATTAGAATGGCATTTACCAGAAGTAATGGTGAATTATTTCGAATCAGATGGACGTGTTGCGTCCTCTGAGCTGAGACCAGCTTGTTCGCATGAGTGTGGAGAAGCGCAAGCTTTGCATCCTCTGATGCTGAGGATTTGATAGCACCAAAACTTTTTTTTTCAATGAATTTTTTCCACTATTTTTTCCAGATTTTCCTGACGTGAAATTTTTTTTTTGGTTTAATAGGATTTCATTCGATAAAATTGCTAGGAGACGTAAGTAGCATGAATTTACAGGTTAAAACTCGAACAAAACCCATTCGTTGGGTGAAGAAGATTCAAAAAAGAGATGGTTCTGTTGCTACTTTTAGTTCGGATCGTATTACGAATGCAATTTATCGTGCGATGCAAAGTACAGGAGAAGGCTCATTAGAAGAAGCCGAGTTGATTGCGAATAAAATTGTGGCTGATCTCATGCCCATTTGTAAGCGATATAAAAATTTCATTCCTACTGTCGAAGGCATTCAAGATGCGGTTGAAAATGAGCTGATTTACGGTGATTATGTTAAGACCGCGAAATCATATATTTTGTTTCGGCAGCGGCGCGCAGAGATTAGACAACATACATTGACTGTTCCGGAAGAATTGAAAAAATTAGTATCAGATAGTGAAGCTTATTTCGGCGGCGATAAATATCGATTGTTGGTTTATTATCGTACGTATGCGCGTTGGAAACCGGAAGAGGGGCGACGAGAAGTTTGGATTGAAACAGTTGATCGCTATATTGAGTTCATGAAAGAAAATTTAGCAGATAAATTATCTACACGTGAATACAATGAAATACGGCAGGCCATTTTAACGCAAGAGGTGATGCCATCGATGCGCTTATTGCAGTTTGCTGGCAAAGCGGCCAGGGCGACGAATGTCTGCGCCTATAATTGTGCGTATATTGCGCCCAGAAAATTGCAGGATTTTGGTGAGGTGATGTATGTATTGATGTGTGGCACCGGTGTGGGTTTTTCGATTGAGAGTAAAAATATTCAAGCGTTACCACAGATTGCAATACAAACGGGTGAAATATTGCCGATGCACGTGATTGCGGATAGCAAAGAAGGTTGGTGTGATGCGCTTGTGCTGGGTATGAAAACTTGGTTCGAAGGCAAAGATATTGCATTTGATTATTCATTATTGCGTCCTGCAGGCGCGCGCTTAAAAACGATTGGCGGGAAGAGTTCAGGTCCCGCTCCTTTACGCGCCTTGTTAAATTTTACGCGCGAAAAAATTATGCGCCGCGCAGGCAAACATCTGACAAACATCGATGCGCATGATATTTTATGTAAAATTGGTGAAGTGGTGGTGTCAGGTGGCGTGCGTCGCAGCGCAATGATTTCGTTATCTGATTTGGATGATGCTGAGATGCGTGATGCGAAAAAAGGCGCATTTTATTATTCTGAACCGCAGCGCAGTATTGCTAATAACTCGGCCGTATATGAATCGCGGCCTAATAATGTAGAGTTTATGGATGAATGGATTGCGCTGATGAAAAGTGGTTCTGGTGAGCGTGGTATTTTTAACCGCGGCAATCTTATAAATACCCTACCGGAGCGGCGTCTCGAAGAGTTTCGCACAAAAAAATTAATGACGGGTAATCGTATTACGGGCGTGATTGGAACCAATCCCTGCGGCGAAATTATTTTGCAATCGAAACAGTTTTGTAATCTATCTGAAGTGATTGCGAGAGCGGATGATACCGAAGAAGATTTAATGCGAAAAATACGCATTGCCACTATTTTAGGAACCTATCAGTCGACGTTAACTTATTTTCCTTACTTGTCTCGAGAATGGCGCAACAATTGTGAAAAAGAACGGTTGCTCGGGGTGTCGTTGACGGGGCAATGGGATTGTAAAATAGCACGACAACCCGAAATTTTAGAAAAACTAAAAAAACGTGCGATACAAGTGAACGAGACATACGCAAAACGGTTTAAGATAAGTCAGTCAACTTGTATTACCTGTGTCAAACCATCGGGGACGGTATCGCAAATGGTCGATTGTGCATCGGGCATGCATCCACGCCATTCGCCGTATTACATTCGTCGCGTACGTATTTCGACAACGGATTCATTGTTTAAAATGCTGAAAGAGCAGGGTATTCCTTGTTTTCCTGAAGTTGGGCAAACAAAAGAAAGCGTGACGACTTATGTGTTAGAGTTTCCGGTTAAGGCGCCAAAAGGTGCGATTTTCAAAAATGATTTAACGGCGCTTGATCAATTAGAGCATTGGAAAATAGTAAAGTTAAATTACACGGAGCATAATCCATCTGTCACGATTTCGGTGAGCGAAGATGAATGGATCAGTGTTGCGAATTGGGTATATAAAAATTGGGATATTGTGGGTGGGCTGTCATTTTTGCCGCGCTCCAATTATGTGTATCAGTTAGCGCCGTATGAAGAGATTGATGAAGTGCATTATAAAGATCTTTTTGAGCGTTTACAGGGAATCGATTTTTCGCGGTTGGTGTTGTACGAAAGCCAAGATAATACCGAGCTTAAAAAAGAGCTCGCGTGCGTCGGCGGGGAGTGTGAATTATAATGTTGTGTCATCCCGCGGCTTGACCGCGGGATCCAATGTTGTGTCATCCCGCGACTTGATCGCGGGATCCAGAAAAATTTATATTAAAGATTACAATAACGGAGTACCGTTATTATAATCACTGGATACCGGCTTTCGCCGGTATGACGAAAGTCTGGATACCGCGGTTAAACCGCGGCATGACAGAAAGTGTTATGTCATCCCGCGGCTTGACCGCGGGATCCAGGGAAATTTATATTAAAGCAAGTGTAGCCCGGATGAAATGTGCGAAGCACATGTAATCCGGGGAATTTATTCCTGTATTCCGCTTCGCTCCATACAGGCTACGCTTGCTGGATACCGCGGTCAAGTCGCGGAAGAACGGAGAAAACCTCATGGCTAAATCAAATTTCATCTACGGCCTACATCCCATCCAATCCTTGTTGCGTCAACATGCTGATCGCGTGCTGGAATTGTTTGTGCAATCGGGTCGGCGAGATGAGTCCGTCAATCAACTTATTAAATTAGCCTCCGCGCAAGGTATTGCTGTTCATGAAATGGATCGCAAACAACTCGACAAAAAAGTCGGTGGCGTTGTGCATCAAGGAGTGGTGGCGTGCGTGCGAAGCACGGATGTGTTAAATGAAAACGATTTATGGACGTTATTGGATGGCTTAAAAAACCCGCCGTTTTTATTGATATTAGATCAAGTGCAAGATCCACATAATTTAGGCGCGTGTTTGCGCAGCGCCGATGCGTTTGGCGTGGATGCCGTGATTGTGCCCAAAGATCATTCCGTGGATTTAACGCCGAGCGCGCGCAAAGTGGCATGTGGTGCGGCAGAAGCAGTGCCATTTATTCCGGTGACCAATTTAGCGCGTACCATGCGCGAATTAAAAGAACGCAATATTTGGTTGATTGGCACCGCCGATGATGCCGAACAAAGTTTGTATGATGCCAAGTTAACGGGCGCAATTGCAATCGTGATGGGCACCGAAGGAAAAGGCTTACGTCGTCTCACAAAAGAAAACTGTGATTTACTTGTCAAAATTCCGATGCATGGAACTGTCGAAAGTCTTAACGTCTCCGTCGCGACGGGAATTTTTTTATATGAAGCGGCGCGGGAACGGTGAGCTGCTTACTTTTCATTTATGCTTTGATCAAAAAATTATTGTTTGGTCAGTATCGATATCTTTTTTACAGAAGTGATATTATTAAATTGCTCCTGCAAGTTCCTGCAAAAGTTCCTGCAAAAGAATTGACTTTAATAATTGGAGTTATATACTTCTGCCGAATATTGTGTCCAGCTGTATAGAAACCATCTATAAATATAGGGATTTGACATGTCAATTTCAGTCCGCAAAAGATTAATACATATTAAAACAAACAGAGGTAACTCATGAAAGGAACAAAAAATGCTGCCACTTTAGAAACTTTATTGACAAGTGGAAAGATGGAACAGGATAAAATAGCCGATCAGATACTTGAATTTACACTGCCCGATACGCTAATAGCTCAACTAGAAGATTATGCTCGAGTAGGTCACGGAACCCCATCTGATATTTTGGCGGCCGTATTTAACCTATTGTTATCTCGATATACAGGTCAAACTGTCGTTACAACGACTTACCAAAATCATCCTCTACAAATTGATTGTTCCGATGATCCTATTTTTAGTCAACTGATGGAACAAGTTAATGTCCCTCAGCCAGAGATATCAGCGTTACCAAGTATTTATTTTATTCATTCTAGGATTGAGTTAGCAACACTACCTACTAGCTTTGCTTTACTTTACGACACAAAAAATGACAAGCTCACTTTCGCTTATAATTTATCTTTGTTTGATAAAACATTTATTCAACAACTGGCAGATTCATATCAAATTTTGTTATCAGGAATTGTTAAAAATCCCAATCAAGAAGTCTCTCAACTACCAATTTTAACCGAAGCACAACAGCGCCAAGAATTTATCGATTGGAATCAAACTCGACAACCGGCTTATCCGACTGACAAAACTATTCATGAAGTTTTTGAGAAACAAGCAGAAAAAACCCCGCAAAATATCGCCGTCGTGTATGAAGATGAACATGGTGGAAATCGAGTTGAATTAACGTATGCTGACCTTAATGGTCGAAGCAATCAATTAGCTCGATTTATTCGAGAACAATACAAGGCTAAAACAGGATATGAATTAACCCCGGACACTTTTATTGGGGTTTGTGTGGATCGCAGTGTCGATATCATTATTGGTAAACTCGCGATTTTAAAAGCCGGCGCCGCCTATGTGGCACTCGATCCTGCATATCCAGAAGAACGACTTAAAGTGATATTAGAGGATGCGGATATTAAATTAGTGTTGAGTCAAACATCCGTGTTGAAGCGATTGGATTATTTATTTCAAGATGGGCGAACTATTGTTAGCTTAGATGCGGATAAAGAACAGTTTGAAAAACAAGCCATCGAAAACCTACCTAACATTAATAAACCGACAGATTTAGCCTATTTAATGTATACCTCTGGCTCAACCGGCAAACCCAAAGGCGTAATGGTCGAGCATAAAGGGGTGCCAAATATGGCTTATGCGGCAGCACATGATGTGCTTCAACTTGAGCAGACAGATCGTACCTTAGAATTTGCCTCTATAAATTTTGATGCAGCGGCCGCTGAGATTTGGCCACCATTATTAATAGGGGCATCTCTTTATGTTTTGCCGGAAGCTTTAAGAACGGATCCAGAAGGCTTATGTGATTATCTCGAGCGGCATGCAATCACCGTGTTGCAATTTATGCCGCCAACGATGTTAGTGATGATTCCTCGAGAGAGAAAGCTGCCCCAAATAAGGATAATGCTTGTTGCGGGTGAAAAATGTCCGGAAGATGTGATGCGCCATTGGTCACAAGGCCGACGGTTAGTGAATGCTTTTGGCCCTGCAGAAACAACCGTGTGTTCGAGTTTTTCGGTTTACCATGAAGGCGTTCTGGCGACACAAGTGGGTTTGCCGATAGCCAATGTGACGAATTATGTGTTAGATCAACATTTACAACCCGTGCCGGTTGGCGTAACGGGGGAATACTGTGTTGGCGGTATTGGTGTTGCACGAGGTTATTTGAAGCGCCTGGAAATCACCGCGCAGAAGTTTGTAGTAATTGAGATTGGAGGTAAAAAAGAATTAATTTACAGAACTGGTGATAGAGTACGACGATTACCAGATGGGAATCTCCTCTTTGTGGGACGGATAGATCGCCAAGTAAAAATACGCGGCAGACGTGTGGAACTCAGTGAAATTGAAGCCGTAATGACGTCTCATTCTGCTATTCAGCTAGGAGCAGTGTTACTGAAAGAATATACCGCCGGGCAGCAGGCGCTAATTGCCTTTTATGTGCTAAACCGTGAATATCAACTCACAGCAGAGGAACTAAAGAAATACTTAGAAAAATTATTGCCCGATTATATGGTGCCTGCAGTATATGTTGTTTTAGATGCAATGCCGCTTTCAAAAAGCGGCAAGATCGAGTACAAACTTTTAGAAAAACAATGTTATCCTGCTATGGAGCAAAAGGTTGAGATTAAAAATGCAGCCAATATAAAACAACAAGGTATTGCTCAACTTATTAATACGTGTTTATCCGTAAAAGTTGATGATGTTAATCAGGATATTTTTACTCTTGGCGCTGCTTCTCTCGAGGTGCAAAGAATAAAGCAAATACTCAAAGAAAAATTTATGGTTGATATTACTACGCGCCATATATATGCGGCACGAACCGTCGCAAATATCGAAAAAATCATTACGTCCCTAGAGCAAGGTGCAGTCCTGCAAGAGCAATTGCTGGATTTTGGTACTCTTGCTAAATTAGATGATGATATTGGATTATCAACGGCAAAAATGGAGCTGGATTTATCAGCGCATGTGCCGAAAAAAGCGCTTATTACGGGTGCTACTGGGTATGTAGGTGCTTCTTTATTACATCAGCTACTGGTGAAATATCCAATGCTGCAAGCTTACTGTTTAACGCGTGGCGTGGATTTAACGCTTGGCCGACAGCGCTTGATTGAGGTGTTGACGAAATATCATCTATGGGATCCTGAATTTGAATCAAGGATTATCCCGGTTCTTGGTAATTTAGCGAAGAAAAATCTTGGCCTCTCACCAGAATATTACGCTGCGTTGTCGATACAAATCGATACCGTTTATCACTGCGCGGCGGATGTAAATTTCTGCAAACCATATTCCGAGCTGAGCGACGCTAATGTTGGCGGAACAGATCGAATATTGCGCTTTGTATCTACAGGTAGAGTTAAACCACTCCATTATGTTTCGACAGTAGGTATTTTTGGATGCGCCGCTCGGTTGCAAGGCGTAGAAAGTCTGGATGAGCATGAAGATACTTCTTGGGTAAAAGAACATCTCAATATTGATATTGGTTATGACCAAGCCAAATGGGTAGCTGAACAGCATGTAGTTGCTGCAAAAAACCGCGGTTTGCCTATCACTATTTTCAGATTGGGTTTTGTTTTATGTAACAGTGAAAACGGCGTGGCCAACCCTGCCGATTTCTGGTCAAGAATGGTCAAAGGTTGTCTAAAAATAGGCTATTATCCTAGTACCCCGTCAAAAAAGTTTTTGTGCATTCAACTTGGGTTGTAACTCAAACT
>JBBTCW010000005.1:0-19765 GCA_038043025.1 Pseudomonadota bacterium
TATGACGAAAGTCTGGATGCCGCGGTTAAACTGCGGCATGACAAAGAAGCGAAGCCTCGCATTTTCTGAACTAAATAATTCCGCTATCTTTCAATAATGCCGTCATCGAGGGTTTGCGTCCGCGGAATTTGACGAATGCTTTCATCATGTCGCGTGAGCCACCGATTTCTAAAATATTATGCAAGAATGATTGACTGATTTCTTGATCAAACAAGCCATGCTGTTTGAATAGCGAAAAGGCATCGCACGATAATACTTCTGCCCATTTGTAACTGTAATAGCCCGCCGCATAACCGCCGGCAAAAATATGTGAAAAACTATTTTGAAACCGATTAAACGCCGGCGGCTTAATGACTTCAAATTGTTGTCGTATATTTTGTAATATTTTTTGGATTTGATTTTTTTGTTTCGCGTTATATTCGTGATGAATGCGCATATCAAACAACGCAAAGATAACTTGTCGCATGCTGTGCATGCCGGTTTGAAAAGTTTTGCTGATGAGCAATTTTTTATGCATCAATGCCGACATTTTTTGGCAGGTATGATAATGTTTGGTCATCAAATCTAAAATCGGTTTTTCCCAACAAAAACCTTCCATCAATTGACTGGGTAATTCAACCGAGTCCCAGGGAATACCGTTTATGCCGGACGCGCCGAGCTCATCAACGGTGCTGAGCAAATGATGCAGGGTATGTCCAAACTCGTGAAATAATGTGGTGACTTCTTCATGTGTGAGCAATGTTGGTTGCTTTCGTTGAGGGGGTGTAAAATTACAATTTAAGAATGCCAGTGGTAATTGGACGCGACCATCTTTTAAAACGCGTCGATTGCGGCATTCGGCCATCCAAGCGCCGCCGTGTTTTTTGGGTCGCGCATATAAATCGGCATAAAATGCGCCGCGCGCCGTGTTAGTTTTGTCATAGATTTCAAAATAACGAACGTCTTTATGCCAGCGATTGATATGCTGTTTTTCAACGAGGGTGATGCTATAGAGTTTTTGAGCGAGCTCGAATAATCCGCTGATGACTTTGTCGACGGGAAAATAGTTGCGAAATTGTTGCTGTCGAATTTTATATTTTCGGTATTGCATTTTCTCGCTGTAATATGCAATATCCCACACTTCGAGTTTTTTGATGCCGTAATACTTTTTCACAAAATTTTGCAATGTTTTCAATTCTTTTTTTGCGAGTGGTTTAATGCGTTTAGCAAGCCCATATAAAAAATCAAATACGACGCTGGGGCTTTTGGCCATTTTGGTGGCGAGTGAATATTGGCTATAGTGTTTAAAGCCAACGAGTTTTGCCATTTTGTCGCGCGTATCTAGGATTTTTTCCAAAATTTTGGTGTTATCATATTTATGTGCAGTAGGGCCTTGTTCAGAGGCGCGCGTTGAATAGGCCTCGTACATTTTTTTACGCAAGTCTCGGTTGTCAGCGTAAATGATGACAGCGCTATACATGTGAAAATCAAGTGTTAATATCCAGCCAGAGGTTTTGCGTTTTTTGGCGAGGTGCTTGGCTTCACTCATAATATGCTCGGGAAGCCCCGCCAATTCTTTTTGATGATGGACTTTAAAAACCCAAGCGTGAGTGGCATCAAGCAAATTTTCTTCAAATTTTGTGGTGAGCTCAGCATGGCGTTTTTTTAATTGACGAAACTGTTGTTTCTTTTTTGTATCGAGTGTGGTGCCGGATAATTTGAAATCACGCAAGACATGCTGGATGATGCGTTTTTTGGTGGAACTTAATTGTTTATAAGGGCTGCTTTTAACAATTGATTGTATCGCGCGATAGATTTTGGTATTTTGTGCGAGTTCCGTGCGATAGGCGACGAGTTTGAAAAGGCAACGACTATAGATTTTGCGCAAGGCGGGAGTTTGGTTGACGTTATTTAAGTGTTCGATGATCGACCAGAAATGATTTAAGCGATCTTCAAGCTCTTCAAGCGGCAACATGAAGTTGTCCCAAGTGCGGGCGGTGCGTTTTTTAAGCAGTTTTTTGAGATCCAGCCGATTTTGGCGCAAAATAGAGGTCAATTTTGGATTGATTTCGCTCAATCGAATTTTTGAAAAAAGGGGTAGATCAGTTAATTGCGTAGGAATTGTATTCATTGGTTCAAATTATAGCAGGTTTTTTTAGCTATAGAATAGCCAATTTCTTACACAATTTTAATCCGTGCAGCTCTGAGCTGCTGTGAGCCAGTCATAGCCTACTTCTCATCTGCCACCTTTTTCGCAGCTCTGAGCTGCAGCGTGTGAGCGTGATAAATTTTAATAATACATTATGAGGTAATATATGCGACGACATAATGCTAAGGAGCGATCGCTGGATGAACTCGATTCTGAGTATCCATGTAGAGTCTTCGCTAGTAGACCAGTAGCAGTTCCGCGACGACGTGCGGCGGAAAAAGTTTTTTATGAGGATGAGCCGCCACCTCGCGTAGAGATCCCAGCCGGAGCCGGGGTTGTACATTTGAGCAGAGCTTACGCCGGACATGCTGCACGGCAAGCACAATTACGAAAACAAGGGGAAAAGATTGTATTTGACCCCGCAATAGGCGGTGATGTCGTCCGCCCTGTAGAGCGGGTTGCCAAAAGTGCGGCTGCAGCTCAACCAGTGCCCGTTGATCCGGCAGGGTGCGACGCGCCCGCAGCAGATGCTGATGATATATTGAGCGGTTGCTCTCCAGAAAGTTTTGGCCATCATCAGTAAATTTCTACTGGATCTACATCTAAAGCCCATTTGACGGTTTTGGCGGATTTCATTTGATTGATCTGTTCGATTAATTTCGTCAGTGTTTGATGCAATGTGCCGCGATGATTTGATTGCAATAATAATTGCGCGCGATAATACCCTTGTCGTTTCGTGATCGGTGAAAGAATCGGGCCTTGTATTTTTACCTGTTCTGAAATAAATGGGATGGCCAGCTGTTTGAGTCGTTTTAAAAATATCTCGGGTTTTTTCATGTCAAATGATTTTGCATGGACGAGGGCAAAATAACTATAGGGCGGTAAATTACTTTCGATGCGTTCGGTTAAAAGCGATTGCGCAAAATCATGATAATTGCTTTCAATCAGCGTTTTCAATAACGGATGTTCGGGATGATGTGTTTGAATATATACTTCGCCGGGTTTTTCGGCGCGTCCTGCGCGCCCGGCCACTTGTGTAAGCAGTTGCCCTAATTTTTCCGTCGCACGAAAATCACTACTGAAAAATCCATTGTCTGCGTTAATAACGCCGACCAAGGTGACATTGGGAAAATGATGTCCCTTCGCTAAAATTTGTGTGCCTACTAAAATTTGTCGATGACCTTGTTGAATTTGTTCGAGCATGTTGTTTAATGATTCTTTTCGCTCTGTGCTGTCGCGATCGATGCGTACAATCGGAATGGCAGGAAAATGCTGCTGTAATGCGGTTTCTAATCGCTCGGTGCCTGCGCCAATAGGATTTAATTCCGTCGCATTGCAATGGGGGCATTGTGGCATGACTTGCAATTTTGTTTCACAGTGGTGACATTGTAAATAAGTTTTTGTTTTGGTTTGATGAAATGTCATGCTTGTTTCGCAGCGCTCGCATGTGGCGATGAAGCCGCACACATGGCATTGCAAAATCGGCGCGTACCCGCGACGATTTAAAAAAATTAACACTTGATTGCCCTGTTGCAAATGCATCGAAATTCTATCGATTAAGGTACGTGACAATCCGTTCTCTAAATATTGTCCGCGCGTATCAATTAAATGATAGAGGGGATGAATGGCATTGCCGACGCGCTCGGGTAACGATAATGTAATATATTTATTTTCCTTCGCATTTTTTAATGTTTCAAGCGACGGCGTGGCAGAGCCAAGCATAATGGGAATATTTTCAAAATACGCGCGCGTAATCGCGAGATCGCGTGCAGAGTAACGAAACCCCTCTTGTTGTTTGAAAGAGGAATCATGCTCTTCATCAATGATAATAAGCCCCAGTTTTTTAAAGGGAGTGAAGATAGCGGAGCGCGTGCCGATAATGATTTTTGCCTCGCCCGATTTTGCTTTTTGCCACGCGTCCAATCGTTCGGCAGGGCTTAGGCCAGAATGTATCGTGGCAATGCGTTGTTCGAAGCGGCCGTTAAATCGCTCAATCATTTGTGGCGTTAGCGCAATTTCAGGGACTAATACTAATGCTTGTTTATCTTGGTTTAAGAGTTGTTCAATGGTTTGTAAGTAAACTTCTGTTTTACCGCTGCCGGTGACACCGTGTAATAAAAAACATTGAAAGCGATCGAAAGCCGTCGTCATCGTTTGAACGGCATTGGCTTGTGTTGCATTCAATTTTATTTTTTTTGTGCGCGTGATTTGTACGCGTGCCGCATCCTTTTTTTTACGCGCTTTCGTCGGCTGTCGTCGTAATTTAATCGGTAACGCGTGAAATAATACTTCGCCAATCGGATAATGATAATAATCGGCCGCCCAACGACAAAGCATTAATAATTCAGGCGTTAATAGTGGCTCGGGATCAACGACGGATGTTATTTTTTTTAACTTGTGTAAGGCGATATTGGTCGATTGTTTTTCTTCTAAAACAATGCCAACGCTTGTTTTGTGGCGAAAAGGAACAGTGACGCGCATGCCGGGTAAAATTGTTTCGTTGGAATCGAATTGGTAATCAAAAGCGGTGTAAACATGTTTGTTGAGCGCGATGGAGAGGATTTTTGTCATGTTAATCCACGCTCATGCGAACAAGCTGGTCTCAGCTCAGAGGACGCAATACGTTCATCTGATTCTAAATAATTCATCGTTTTTTCTAATGTCTGCCATTCTAACAATGAATACCAGCTTACCTCTGAGCTGAGTACTACGAAATTGCAATTAATCCTCAAACAATTCATCATAATTTTCTTTATAGTCGCGATTGTTCATGAGTTCTTCTACGGCTTTGCGTGCCTGTAGTATTCCCAATCGTGCTTTGGCCTGTCGTTGCTTTGTGGCACTGATCTCAATTAAATCATCAGGGTCAAACTCGACAAAATCATCCCAAATGCCCATGTCGAAATCATCATCCATTTGCAGCTCTCCTCCATTTTTTCATACACGACTTAATTTTATACCTTATTTGATGCGCTCTTGGGAAGCCTTTTTCGGAAAATTCACATTCTTTTTTCGATGTTCAGCAAATAATCAATTGATGAAGGAGCGCGAGTGTATTATCATCAGAAAGAGGAGTTATAAATGGTTGCCGAATTTATTGAAAACTTATCCGAATTTGCAAAAGAACAGGCATTAGAGCCCGTCATAGAGCGGAAGTCAGAAATCTGCCAAATCACCGAAGTGCTTTGCCGCACGAGACACTGTCATCCTATTTTAATCGGCCAGACAGGCGTCGGTTGCAGCACCATCGTACGCGGATTGGCGCAGCATTTGCTTGAGGCGCCGTTACCAGAACGTTTGCGCGGGCGGATTATTCGACGTATTAATTTTGATCTATATTTTGCCTGTTCAACTTCTTTACTGGATTCGCTCAATCATTTTATCGAAACGACTTATGATGAATTGAATCGCACAATATTAGTGCTGGATGGCCTTTCCTCCTTATCCCATGCGAATGAAGCAACCTGCCATCAAGTATTGGACTGGATTAAACGTACAGTGGCAAGTTATGAATTGCGCGTTATGTTGGTGGCGGATAAATCTTTTTATAATAAATTTTTAAAAACCGATGCGTATTTGTCCGCGCAATGTGCGGTGCTTCGTATTGAGGCACCCACTTTTGATCAGACATTATTAATGGTCGCAGCGCATATTAAAAAAATAGAATCGACGTATCAAATTAAAATTGCCAATGAAATTATTCCCGATGTTGTGCATTGGTCGCAGCGCTATTTGTTAGATAACTCATTGCCGGCTTCTGCATTAGATTTATTAGATGCCAGCGCGGCAGCGATATGCGCGCATCAGACGTCAGATATTTTAACGAAAGAAGATGTCGCGGGCGTTTTAAGTGATAGGCAAGGTGTGGAAAAAGATTATTTGTTGAAGAACGAGACGCAAATTATTGAATATTGTATGACGACCTTATCTCATCGCATTTGTGGGCAGCGCGTTGCGTTAAATGCCATTGAAAAAACCCTTCAATCCATTAATTTGCACACCTGGGATCATACTGTTGCACCGAAGGCCAAGCTATTGTTTGCAGGGCCGTCGCGTGTGGGAAAGAGCACGATCGTTAAAGTGCTAACCGAAGTGCTCTATGGCAGTGAAACACAATTAATTCGTTTTAACATGCATGATTATCGCTACGAACAAGAGGTGGTGTCATTATTGGGGTCACTCGGTGCATTAAATGCCGAAAGTACATTGGTTCAACAGCTTAATGCTCAGCCTTATTCGATTTGTTTGTTTGAGCATCTGGAATATGCGCATGTTAGATTTTTGCGCGTGTTGCAGCAGTTAATGGAAGTGGGAAAAACAAAAGATTATGATTTATCCAATCATATTTTTATTATGACCGTTGATATTGATAATTTAGATGCAGTGGCTCCACAGAAAATGACGGAGCCGGAAGAATCAGAATCCGGTTTATTACAATTTTTATATAATGATTTGCCGGGTGAAAAAACATCGATGCGGCGCGGCTTGCAAACGATAGAACAACTCCTGCAGCGCATTGATCCTTGGTTGCATCAAAAGTTTGATGATCGTTTTTTACAACAGATGACCATTATTCCATTTTCTGAAGTGAACGGACAAGACTTGGCGCAATTTTTAGATGCTCAGATTGTTCGTTTAAAAAAACATTTAGCCGAGCAAGAAGGTGTTCAGTTAAAATATGCCAATCATTTCTCCTTGGATTTGTTAGATTTATTACCGCAAGCATCGAGGACGGCGATCGATGTAAAACGATTTTTTGAACAACAAGTAGAACCGGTGGTGTCACAGATTCTTTTGTCTATAAAATCTAAAAAGGATATTGTGAATCAATTAGATTTATTCGTTGATGAACGCGGTCAAATTTTATGTCAACCCGTCGAGGTTTTGTCTCTCGAGCAGCTCTAAAGCAAGCTCTGAGCTGTGGAAACCCAGTCGCAGCCTGCTTTATAGCAGCTCAGAGCTGGATGCAATAAAAAACGAGGTAAACTATGTCAGGTTATAGCACAAGCGATTTTAAACCCGGATTGAAAATCATGCTCGATGGCGATCCTTACAACATCGTGAGCAATGAATTTGTAAAGCCGGGCAAAGGTCAGGCGTTTAATCGAACGAGAGTTCGAAATTTAAAAACGGGGCGCGTCATCGAACGCACATTTAAATCAGGAGAGTCGTTTGAAGCGGCAGATGTGGCCGAACTGAACGCGCAGTATTTATATAATGATGGCTCGCAGTGGTATTTTATGAATAATGAGACCTATGAGCAATATAGCGCAAATGCAACTGCGGTGATGGATACGAAACAATGGTTAAAAGAGCAAGATGTTTGTGCGCTAACGTTATGGAACGGTGTTATTTTATTTGTGACGCCGCCGAATTTTGTGACGCTAAAAGTAGTTGAAACTGATCCTGGTTTGCGCGGCGATACATCGGGGGGGGGTGGCAAACCGGCAACGTTAGAAACGGGCGCGGTCGTGCGTGTGCCATTGTTTATTCAAACGGATGAGTTACTGAAAATTGATACGCGCAATGGCGAATATGTATCGCGCGCGAAAGAATAAGTTTTTATGAGAAATCAGCTAAAAGCGCGCGCAGAGATTATTGCCAACATTCGACATTTTTTTGATAAAAAACAGGTGTTAGAAGTTTCAACACCCTTATTATCGCGCGCAACGGTTACCGATCCGCATTTGCATTCTATTGCTGCACAATTACCCTTGCTGCGTAAGACGATGTATTTGCAAACCTCGCCCGAATTTGCGATGAAGCAATTATTAGTTGCAGGCAGCGGCGATATTTATCAAGTTTGTAAAGCGTTTCGCGATGGTGAAAAAGGCCATTTGCATCATCCTGAATTTACGATATTAGAGTGGTATCGCGTTGGCTTTAATCATCATGATTTAATGGATGAAATGGATGAGTTGCTGCAAGTCATTTTAAAATGCGATGCGGCGTTGCGTTATACTTATGCTGACGCATTTCAAAAATATTTGAATTTTAATCCGCATATAATTTCTGTTGCCGACTTGCAACGTCGCCTTGCCCAAGAAAAACTGCCTGATATTTCTGGTATGAATTATAATGACCGTGATTTTTTATTGCAATTATTGATGACGTATTGCATTGAACCCAAATTTGATAGACATCGACCTACGTTTATTTATGATTATCCCGCGTCACAGGCGATGTTATCGAAAATTAGAAACGATCATCCCCCGGTGGGTGAGCGATTTGAAGTTTACATGGGGGATGTTGAATTGGCCAATGGATTTCATGAATTAACGGATGCGGTTGAACAGCGAAAACGATTTGAGCAAGACAAAATACAACGCAAAGCATGGGGGCATCCTGATGTTGTGATGGATGAAAATTTTTTGGCTGCTTTAGAAAAGGGATTACCCAACTGTGCCGGTGTTGCACTGGGTATTGATCGTTTGGTGATGTTAGCGTTGAAGAAAAAAGAGATTAGGAATGTGATGTGTTTGTCTTAATTATCTTATCGTTACTCGGTTATTCTTTTGCAATCACACATCATTGGCGCTGGAAAGTCGAGGTGACGCCATTATTTGTGGTTTCCATGATAACACTTGTGCTTTATGCGGCAGGGTATACGCCGTTTTTAAAGCCAATTTCTTTGGGGCTATATTACTTGGGCTTAGTTTTGTTCGTTTGGTCGCTTTTTATTTTCGAGCGGCGGCAGATATTTTCAAAATATTTAACATTAGGCATGGTCATTTTTATCGTCTTGATGATTCTGTTGTGGTTTAAAGTGCGTTACGCAACATTAAGCGAGTGGGATGAGTTTGCCTGTTGGGGTGTATTGGCAAAAGCGCTATTTGTGAAGAATAATCTGATTCAAGCGCAGTGGATAACAGGTTCGACTTTATCAAAACATACATTAGGTACGGCCACATTTTATTATTTTTTCTATCAGGTGTTAGGTTTTTCTGAAGGGGTGGGATATTTTGCGCATGATATCTTATTAATAAGCCCGTTGCTTGTTTTGTTCCAGCGGTTGCGTTGGCGTGATGGGGCGATAGGTCTGGTGACGACGGTCTTTTGTTATTTTGCTTTATTTGCGTTTGGTCATTGGTCGGTTAATCACATTACGGGCGGGCAGGGTGCATTTTTAGATTTGAATCCGGATTTGGTGGTGGGGGTTTTTGCGGGCATGTTGTTTGCGCATTATTATTTATCGGACGGTGATGATTTAACGTTAATTCAATTATTGCCCGTTGTTTTTTGCACGGCATTATTTAAATCATTTGGAATGTTATTGACGGGTATTTTTATTGTCGTGATTGTGGTTGATCGTATTTGGCAGGTGCGTGGCTTATTTGCATGGAAGCGGGAGAGAAAATTTTTATTGATCGTATTGGCTTATGTTGCTTTGGCCTTTATAGTCAGTCCGGTTTCTTTCTATCAGAATGTGTTGTTTCATCGGTCTGCGCAAACAAATGTGCCGGCGTTCATGGTTGATCGCATGCCAGCGCGGGGAATGGAAAAATCAATGAAGCAATGGCATTTACCCATGATGATGGTGAGCAATCACGCGATTGAAGTAAAATTTATAAAAGCGATCGTGCGTCAACGCGTGGGTCGTTCGGCGATCAGCGGATTCATCAAAGAACCTATTCCGGTGACAATCTCTGACTGGCTGGTCTTTTTGTTGTTATTGTCTTTTATTGTTTATGTTTTTCAAAAAAATAGAGTTGATCAGCGTCGTATTATTTTGATGAACAGCGGATTATTTTTGGGGTTGCTAGTATATTTATGGGGATTGTTATTTTTATATTTACATAATTTTTCTTTATTGGAGCGCAGTTATTTGGCCTCTTTTTGGCGTTATACGGGGCGTTATTTTTTGGCGTGGGCATTTATTGTGTATGCATTTCTGCTGTCTTCGTCAGCGATGAAACTATTTGCGCGCGTTCGCACGGGACTGATAATTATTTTTACGTTGTTGTTGATATGGGTTTCGCCCAGCATGAGCTTTTCATTTTTAACAGATTCATTTAAAGGGAAAACAATATTGCGCCAGGATGTTTTTCAATTGACGCAGATCATTGATCACTCTATTCCATCCCATGCACATGTGTTATTGGTTTGGCAAAGTGTTAATGATAGTTTGACGGCGGCCAATACACGGTTTGCGTTTAATATGATTTTATACGATTTGTTTCCGCGAAATTTAGGCGGCGGATATACATTGGTATCGGAACCGACGCCAGATATGTTTGATTTATTTTATCGTTATATGAGTCCGCAGGAATTGGCGCAGGAATTAAAGTCATTTGATTATTTTCTCGTTGTTTATCCCGATCGGTTTTTTGTAACGAAATATCGAGCGATAACAGGTGATCTTTATAAAAAGAAACAATTGCCCGAGCTGTTGTTGATTAAGTTGAAGCATTAATATCATCCTCAGCTCAGAGGAAAGCAGGTATTCATTGTTAGAATGGGATGAGTGAGGAAGAGAACGAATTTTTTAGAATCAGATGAACGTTTTGCGTCCTCTGAGCTGAGACCGACCTGTTCGCATGAGTCAGGATAATGAATTGATTTCAGCTCAGAGGAAAGCAGGTATTCTTTATATCATCCTCAGCTCAGAGGAAAGCAGGTATTCATTGTTAGAATGGGAAGAGTGAGGAAGAGAACGAATTTTTTAGAATCAGATGAACGTTTTGCGTCCTCTGAGCTGAGACCAGTCTGTTCGCATGAGTGTGGAGAAGTTTCGCGTCCTCTGAGCTGAGACCGACCTGTTCGCATGAGCTTGGAGCGCGTAGGTTGGGCTGATCCCGCACCTAAATTTTTTATAGTGCATCAATTACTATCGATATTGGTTAGATAGCTGGTTTTTGCGATTAGCTAAAATCTAAGATGATTTAGGTGCGGGAGAAGCCCAACTGAACGGATGTATTTTGTTCGTTCTTTAATTGAATAATTCGATTGGCGGCTTCAATCGTTTCGCGTCGGTGGGCGATGACGATGCGGGTGATGTTGAGCTGTTGAATAGCCTCGTTGACGGCGTGTTCTGTTTCAATGTCCAAGTGACTGGTCGCTTCGTCGAGAAATAATATTTTTGGGTTGGCATATAATGCGCGCGCCAAAAAAATACGTTGTTGTTGGCCGCCGGATAAGGTCGAACCCATGTCGCCGACGAGCGTGTGATATTGCATCGGCATGTTTTTAATATCTTTTGCTATGCCGGCGAGTGTTGCACAGCGCTCAATATGTTGATAGTCGGGTTGTTTGACAAACAATGAAATATTGTCGGCAATGGAGCCAGCCAACAAGCAATCGTTTTGCATGACGGCGGCGATATGGCGGCGATAATATCGAATGCCGATGTCTTGTATATTGATGTTGTTAATTAAAATTTCTCCGGCGGTCGGTAACAACAACCCCATCATGATTTTTAATAACGTTGTTTTTCCGCAGCCGGAGACACCTGTGATGGCGATAAATTCGCCCGGCAAAATGGTTAAATTTAAATTTTTTAAAATATAGGGCTCGTTATGTTCATATTGAAATGCAAGATTTTTTACTGAAATGACCGGCGTTTTAATAGAAATTTTCTTATAGGTTGTCGCGGATATTGCGTCGATAGGTTGCAAAACAATATCTGACAGCCGATCCGTATGCAGTGCAATTATTTTTAGATCTAAAAATTTCTCGATCAGATTATCCATGGCATCTCGAAATATATTTTGATAAAAGATAAATGCATACAGCATGCCGACGGTTAAATTTTTATGAACGATACTGTTAATGCCAAGCAGCGAAACCAAAATCAGTTCAACGCCAAACAAACCGCGCTTGATTGTCGTGAATAATACCGTTTGTTTAGAGATGGCGTGGGTTGCGTTAAGAAAATCATGATATTTATTTTGCCATAACGTTTCGCGTTCAGTTTCTTTATTAAAGATCTTGATGAGCTGAATGCCGCGCATATTTTCCATAAAGTTTGAATGATAGTTCGCTTGTTTTCTGAGCATTTCTTCGTTGCGGAATCTAAAGGTCGATGAGAGTCGTATTCTGAAAATAAAATACAACACTATCGTGAGCAAAACAATCAGTGACATCGTGATATTATAGACCAGCATCATGCTGAGCGTGACGATCGCCATAATTCCATTGATGCTGCTTTCTATCAGCCCTTGGGTCATGATTTCTCGAATTTTTTCGATCGAATTAAATCGCGACAGGATATCGCCTAAGTGACGTCGTTCAAAATAAGACAGCGGCAATTGAATCAATCGGTGAAAAACAGAAATACCCATTTGTGTGCTCATTTTAGCATTCAGTTTAGTTAATAATAATGCTTGAAAGGCATAAACGGCCACTTCTAATAATTTGATGCCCAAGAATGCCCCGGTCAGCAGATATAAAAAATAAAGTGTTGGATGTGGAATAATGCGATCAATGCTGATTTGTAAGTATTTGGGGCCGATTAATACCAATGTTTGTAATAAAAATGCTAGTCCCATCAGCAAGAAAAAATCTTTTTTATTAAATTGAAGCAGGAGATCCGTGTATTTTAATTTTTTGATTTGAGCTTGTTTTATAAGTTTTTTTGGGGGATCTATTTCTAATGCAATATTTGTAAAATGTTTAGCGGCTTCTTCAACACTTAATTTGATGCGGCCCGTGTTTGGGTTGTGAATGATGATCTGTGTTGCATTTATTTTATCAAGCACAACAAAATGATTGTGATCCCAGTGTAAAATCGCCGGTGTTTTGATCGTATGTAATTGGGCAAAGGGTATGCGAAAGGCGCGTGTCGAACAGTTAAAATGCAAAGCCATGCGAATAATTTCGGTCAATGTAATGCCTTTAAGCGACGTAGGAAATAATGCGCGTAAATTGGATAAACTGATTTGACATCCATGATGCTGTAAAATCATGACAAGCGCGGCATGTCCACATTCGGACATTTCATTTTGTAAAATGATGGGTAGTTTTTTCAACGTATGTTTTCCTTTTTTTCCGTCATTCCGGAATTGCTCCGCCAGCATTTCGTCATTCCGGAATTGTTGCGCCGTTGCGCAACAATGTCCGGAATCCAGAAAATCGACGTACGGAACTAAAGCGTTCCCTGGATCCCGGATAAATCTGCTACGCAGATTTTCCGGGATGACGGCTCTCTTTCACCTCCCTCCACGGACAAGCGAGCACCTCTTTTTTAAATCCTTGCAAAACGTCCAGCCAAGGTTGTAATTTTTCCTGATCAAAATCTATTGTGCCGTCTTTGCATATTTTTCCAATGTAATTTTTTGGATCATTGAGTGAAACAGTGCATTTATTGATATCGCCATTGGCGCGAATAACGATTGCATTGGGTTTTGCCGCATAGCAGATCGATGTTTGATCGAGCTGTTTTGTGTTTATATTGTTACCGAGCAATTCATATAAATGGGCAATGGTTTCATCGCGATTGCCCATTTGTGAAAATGTTTCAACCTCTTTTCCCCCTAAGTTTTCGATCGCTTTAAAAAATATAGAAAATCGTTTGTCATGACCAAAGTGCGCTGTTAATAGGGGCGTAAAATCGATGATAGATGACAGATTTTCGGGCGTGATATGTATGCGTAAAATGATCGTAAAATCGCCTTTGATTTCTCGTATCGCTAATAAATTAGACCAAATATGATCGAATGTGCCGTCGCCGTTAATTTTGATGCGCGTTTTATCATGAATGTCTTTCGGGCCATCTAAGCTAATTTGGTAATAGTTGATATTAACGGATAATAATTTTTTGAAAATAACGGGCGTGAGCAAATAACCATTCGTTGTGATCGAACTATTAAATTGAAATTTTTTTTGACTTAAAGTTTTTGCATAATTTGAAATATCTTGTATAATCTTAATTGCTAATAACGGCTCCCCTCCAAACCATCCTATCGTTAAATATCTAAAGTCCTTTTCGTCCGTTCTTATTTTTATCAGTCGTTTAATTGCCTGCACTAATGCAACGTCCATTTTTGTTGTTTTGTGATCTTCATAACAATAAGTACAACGAAAATTACAACATTCCGTCGGCAAAAGCGTAAGCGTAAAGCATTGATTACTGAGCATCGACGCTAAATCATTATGTAAAATATTTTGTTCCATCTGGAATTCCTTAGGATTAATAAAAATAATTTGATGCGCGACAGGATCGCTTTTGGAAAGATAGGAGTAGATAGAGCAATCAGTATCCGATTGTTTTGGTATGGGTTCAACTAGATTAGCTTAAATTTGTGTAAGCTTTTGTTGATTCTACTGAGTTTATTTATAAATTAAGAGGAAAAAATTATGAGAAAGATACAATATGCCGCTATTAATGTTGGCGAGCAAGCATTACAGCCACGACGTCAACGACATGTATGGCGAGGCGCGGGGATAGGTTTTTTCAGCGGAGCGCTTATTGGCGCTGGCGTACATGCGGTTGCAAGAGAGACGACAGGATGGCGTATGTTTACTCATACGGATCAGCGTGAAACAACGCAGGTATCTCTTGCCATGCAGTTTGCGATCATCGCATTAATATTTGGGTTGGCGGGCGCTATGATGGGTTGTTGCGGCGGGGCGATAATGGGGTGTGCGGCAAGGCGCGATGCTCGCTCGAGGGATTTAAGCAGCGGGCGAACACTGAAACGTAGCGCATCTACTGATTCGCATTTAATTCCATTAACCAGGCCGGCTCGTACCAATCAGAAAAGTGGGCAATTAGATTCAGATGTGCATGACGTTCGCTCATGCTTATAACTGTATCACTTATTCTGTGACAGACCCTAAGTAATAAGCGACTTGTCCCGCCGTTTTCGCTTTTAAAATTTGCCAAGATGCAGGCAACGTGGGCGACGATAATTTTTTTTGTGTTTCGATATAAATATGCGCGTTAGGATTTAATAGATCGTGCTTGTCTAATAAATTACAGATGGGCTCGATTAAATTCGAACTAAAAGGCGGGTCAATGAAGACGATGTCAAATTTTTCTTTTGAGGTTTGGATATATTGTTCAGCGGTCATTTGGTGAATTGTTAAGTTTTCTGCATTTAATATTTTAGCGGTTTCTTTGAGCTGTTGAGCGACCTTTATGTCTGTGTCGATCATCACGACATGATTCGCGCCGCGCGATAATGCTTCAAAACCCAAGCTTCCACTGCCAGCGAAAAGTTCTAGACATTTTGCATGGTTGATAACAGGTGCGAGCCAATTAAATAAAGTTTCGCGCGTGCGATTAGCGGTTGGGCGCAGACCATCGCTCGTGGGAAATTTTATATTTCGACCACGCCATTTGCCCGCAATGATTTTCACTTGATTTTTTAGCATGTTGTTTTTTACCTCCGGGCTATGGGTCTGTCACAGAATAAGTGATACATTTAACATCCCATCTGACAGGCATCTTTGGACGTTCTTCAATCGAAAAACAACTTACATAGTCCCTGCTATGTGCGTTTTTTTTCTCAATCAGAACGTCCAAATCTGCCTATCAGCTGGGCGCTAACTGTACCACTTATTCTGTGACAGACCCTATGCGAAAGTCAATTGCTTACAGTATTTTAATCCATGCAGCTCTGAGCTGTGCAAAGCCAGTCATAGCCAGTGTTTCGCGGCGCCCTATTTTCCCGGCTCTGAGCTGAGACCGCCAGAGCTGCCAGGTCTGATGTCGTCATCTGGATGTTCGAGTTGTTGGAGTTGTGCGATTTCTTGCAAACCTTCTGTGAGCTCTGGATCTAATTGTTTCATAACCTCGCCAAATTCGGGCGATTCAAGTTGCGCGCGTACCTCCTTTTGTAAGGCGATGAGTTTGTCTTTAATAAGTGCTAATAATTCGGGTTGAGCTGGATCGTCGGGTCGATCTGGATCATCGGATTGCAATTCATCGATATGCCTGAGCTGGTTCGCAAGGTTACCTGCGTCAATCGAGATCGATTCAATTTCTGGCGGCAAATTAATGTGTTGTTTTGTTGCAGAGAATTTTTTTTGTTGTTTTTGGATCGCCGCTCGAAGGGCAGGATGATTGATGATATCGTCGATGTCCGGGCGATCCTTAGGCTTATCTGCGCATAGCCGTTGTCCAAACGTACAGAGCCATTCTCTGAATGCGAAATCCTCTTGGTTTTGTGCGAGGGAAAATCGGTTAACAAGCAGCACCACCTTTCCGAGCGCATAGATATCACAGGCTTTTGGGTTTGGGATATACTGTTTTACCAGTTTGTTATACCCTTGTTCCGCTTCTATTTCTGATTTCCTTTCGGCGAGTAACTTTACATACAATCCATTTGCGTGACGGGTCAAACTTTGCTCTGGCGCGCCATGGTCTGGCGAAAATGCTTTACCGATTTGTCCCACTTGTGCTGAATCAAAATCAATGAGCTGGACGAGGGCAACTTCCTTTACTGCAACTTCATTTTTTAGCATCAGCTTAATGATAATATTTTCTGGCTTAATATCGCCATGAATGATGTTATGATCGTGTAAATATTTAATTGCTAATGCAAGTTGCGCGATAATGGTTTTCGCCTCTTGAACAGTGAATTTACCGCCACTCATCTCCAAGTCATTTAATTTTTTCCATAAATCTCCATATTTGCCTTCTGCAACCAATTTTTTACGTGCTGGTACATCGTGCGCATAATGCGTATTGATAAACGGCGATTCGTTGTTTGCGAGAATTTCTGTGACCTTTAGGTTGGGTGTTGCTATAAACCGATCAAATGGTTTTTCTTGATCGGGAGAGATATGCGCGCGCACGAGTGCGACGGCATGAGCATCAAAAAAATGCGGTCTAGCAAAACTACCGGGCATTTCACCCGGACGTGACGCGCGCGGTTTAACTGAGCCATCAAAAAACGGTTGCAAAGCAATATGTTGCAATTGGTCTGCTAGTACTTCACAGCTTCCTGCGATGTCCTTGAGTTTTGACATAACGTTCATTTCCCCCATTTCTTTTTCTTTGATCATAAATATAGTACAAAATTGGAAAATTGCCGGTATTTGTTGCTTCGCATGTGCTCAGCCCAACCTGCGCGCTTTGCGAAAGTCAATTGCTTACAACATTTTAATCCACGCAGCTCTGAGCTGTGCAAAGCCAGTCATGGTCAGTGTTTCGCGGCGCCCTATTTTCCCGGCTCTGAGCTGGGGCGACTAAAGTAGCTGGCAGGGCGGTTGGGCATGTCTGATGTCGTCATCTGGATGTTCGAGTCGTTTGAGTTGTTTGAGTGATTCGAGTGATTCGAGTGGTTTGATTTCTTCCAAACCATTGGTGAGCTGTGCATCTAATTCACGCATAACCTCGCCAAACTCGGGCGATCTAAGTTGCGCGCGTACATCCTTTTGTAAGATGCTGAGTTTGTGCTTAATAATTGCTACTAATTTGGGTTGATCTGGATCATCGGGTTGTAATTTATCAATATAAGTAAGCTTGTTCGCGAGGCCTTCTACGGCAACCGAGATCAATTCAATTTCCTGCGGTAAATTAATATATTGTTTTGTTGCAGAAAATTTTTGTTGTTGTTCTTCGATCGCCTCTCGAAATATAGGAAGACGGATGATATCGTCGATTATCGGACGATCCATAGAATTAGCTTTGCATAGCTGTTCTCCCAAAAAATAGAGCGATATTTTTAATTTTTTATTCTCCTCTTTTAGTGGGAGCAATCGGTTAACAAACCGTATCGCCTCTCCGAGCGCATAGATATCACTGGCTTTTGGGTTTGGGATATCCCTGTTTATCTGTTCGTTATACTCTTTTTCCGCTATTTCTTTTGATTCCGTGGTCATGTATGTTCTTGCATACAATTCACCTGCTAGAGGGATAAATTTTTGTTGCTCTGGCGCGGCATATTTTGGCGTAAATGTTTTACCGATTTGTTTTACTTGTGCTGAATCAAAATCAATGAGCTGAACGAGGGCAACTTGTTCATCTGCTATCAGCTTGATGATAATATTTTTTGGTTTAATATCGCCATGAATGATGTTATGATCGTGTAAATATTTAATTGCTAATGCAAGTTGCGCGATAATGGTTTTTCCCTCTTTATCAGTGAGGAAACTGCCATGCCTGATCAAGTTCTGTTCCTTCTGCGATAAAGTTCCATATTTGCCCTCTGCAACCAATTTTTGACGTGCTCGTACATCGTGTGCATAATGTGTATTGATAAACGGCGATTCGTTACGTGCGAGAATTTTTATGACCTCTGGGTTGGGTTTTGCCAGAAACCGGCCAAGTGGTGTTTGTTGATCGGGAGGGGTATGCGCGCGTATGAGTGCGACGGCATGAGCATCAAAAAAATGCGGTTTAGCAAAACCACCGGACATAACATCTGGGCTTGGCTCGCGTGGTTTAACTGAGTCATCAAAAAACGCTTGCAAAGCAATATCTTGCAATCGTTCTGCTAGTGTTTTACAGTTTTGTGCGATTTCCGTGAGTCTTGCCATAGCGTTCATTTCCCCCATTTCTTTTTCTTTGACCATAAATATAGTACAAAATTGGAAAATTGCCGGTACATATTGCTTCGCTTGCGCTCAGCCCAACCTACGGGCTACCCGCTCCCCTTGAGAATCCGGGAGGCGCAATGTCCCTCGCGGCAAGCCGCGGGGAAATAGCTTCGCATTTTGTTTTTTGGTATACTTCCGCAGTGTGAAAATAAGATGATAAGGGGGCAATATGATAAGTTTTAAAGAGAAAGTGTCAGAAGTGGTGACGGCCATTCGTAAACATGCGCCCGGGTTTCAACCAGCAATTGGCTTGATATTAGGATCTGGCTTGGATGGTTTGGTAGATGATATGCGGGTGATAGCCAGCATTGATTATAAAGATTTACCACATTTTGTGCCGAGTACCGTTAAAGGACACGCCGGTCGTTTGGTATTGGGTCATATAGCGACGATACCCGTGATGTGTTTTAAAGGGCGCGTGCATTTTTATGAAGGCGAGGGGTTTGAACCGTCAAAATTATTAGTACGTACGGTTAAAGATATTGGTTGTTATAGTTTGATTGTGACCAGTGCGTCGGGTTCATTGCGAGCTGAAATCCCTGCGGGAGAAGCAGGGTTAATTACGGATCATATTAATTTTCAACTCACGAATCCATTGATTGGACACAATGATGATGAGTACGGCGGTCGATTTGTGACAATGAATGACGCCTATGATCCGGGGTTAAATAACGTGTTTCGTCAAGTCGCCAAGTCATTGAATGTTAACTTGTATGAAGGCGTGTACATGGGGTTAAGTGGGCCGTGTTTTGAAACACCGGCGGAAATTCGCGCGTTTCGCACACTCGGTGCCGACTATGTTGGCATGTCAACGGTGCCGGAGGTGATTATTGCACGTCATTGCGGATTAAAAGTAGCCGCGTTGACAGCGATTGTAAACATTGCGTCAGGCATGAGTGATGTAAAACCCTCCCATGAAGAAACGTTAAAATACGCGCAAATCAGCGGCGAGAAATTACGTCGGATTCTTAAAGAGTTTTTGATGCGGATATAAAGGTTGCAAAAATTTAAAGTGAGAGATCTCCGCTGCTTGCGCGCGCGTCAAAGACGATGGGGTTATGCTATGTTTTGTCTCAAATCCGCTGGCACAAACCCACCCGGAATTCGTATTGTTAAGGCAGATAATAATAAATAAAGAGGCTACCCATGAAA
>JBBTCW010000006.1:0-95908 GCA_038043025.1 Pseudomonadota bacterium
CGTACCAGGAACACAAAATGATTAAATATTTAGCTGCTTAACCGGAATTCGCGTTGTAAAGTAATCAATCAAACCAAATACTTTGTAACCTTTGCGAGTCCCTGACGTTTTAATAACCGGTTGCTGGCCTTTACGCGCCCACGTATAACTCAATGTTCCCCAGTGTGGAAATGAGGATTCATCTCCAAACAAAATATATTCATTGTTTTTCTCCGCCGATTTTTTAATTTGAGGCCATATTTTTTTAAGCCATTCTTGACGTGCCTTCTCATCTCTATTGGCTGCAACAAATTTTGCTTTTTGATACGAAAATCCAAGTGAATCTAACAATTGCGCTAAATACTTTGTCGAATAAAAAATATCAAATTTTTCTAAAATTAATTCTTGTATCATTGGACTTCTCCAGCAGCTACTACTAAAGCCGCATTTTTCTGGATCCGCATCAATCAGGGCAGATAATTTTTTACGCTGGGTCTTTGTTAATTTCTGCGGTCGCCCTGGTTTTCTCTTGCTGACAAGCCATCAGCCCCGTTCATCAAATATTTTTTCAAGGTTTGATAAAGGGTGCTGACACCCATCCTCAAAATATCAGCCCCCCTATCGATGTCATATCTAGCCCCAAATGAAAGCACACTGGTTATCCGATTGACCTTTTCCAAATCACCTTTTTTACGTGCTCGCTCAAGCAGCATTGTTAAATTTTAAATTTCTTTTGTTGACAGTTTTATTTTAAATGCGATCATATCCTTGTTCTCTTTTTCCTATTACATCCATGACCGTAATATTACGGAAGAGGACGTTTTTTTCAATAGATTTTATGGATACTCTTCTGAAAGTCTATAGTAACCCATAATGGGTGATTTTTATTATTTTTGGAGCGCACCGAATGTTAAATGATGTATCTCAGATACTATTATCATCTAAAGTTAATGTCGTAATGACAGGATGTAAGTTGTTGTTGCGTCCTATTTCTCAGTGTGAATTGACGGCGCAATATCTTGCTTGGTTAAACGATGCTGAAATTAATAAGTATATGGCGGTTCGGTGGGTTAAACAAACGTTGGAAACAGTTGTAAAATATATTAACTGCCTGCGAAGCAAGTCCGGATGTGAGTTGTTCGGTATTTTTTTAAAAAGTAATGGGGATCATATTGGTGGAGTTTCTTTGAATGAATATGATGTTCACAATGGCATTGTGAGTTGTGGTTGGATGATAGGTGATGCGAGTAACCATCGACGAGGGTACGGGGTCGAGGCGGTCATTTTGTGTTTGAATTATATTTTTTCAGACTCAAGGATCCGTCGCGTATACGTTACGGTCATTGCTGACAATATTAAGTCTCGACATACGATAGAAAAAGTTGGGTTTCAACGAGAGGGCATATTACGTCAACATAACAAGCTAGCGAGCGATGAAATATGTGATTTTTACTATTATGGTATGTTGAAAGAAGAATGGCAGGTTAATCGGGAAAAATTTAGAGACATATTGGAAGTTGCTCATTATGAAAAATATTAATTGAGGTTTGCTATGGTAATTGATGTTAAATAGTTCTGGAGCTGGCTCAAATAGTTAATTAATATGTATGGCTTCCGGTGTCTGATATTTAAAGTGAGAAATCTCCACTGCTTGCAGCGGAGTTGTTGAAAAAACAAGATTAGCATACGTGCTTTATAAGAGGCTTCATCATGGAGAGAGCTATAATTTTAACGCGGGTTTCTTTTATTGCTTTGCTTATTAATCGATTTAAATGGCGAAAGAAACCTTCAATTTATTTTTTTGATTTATATGGAAAATCGCATGGGCTCATTATATGCTTATTGATTCGAATGCTTGGTAGAGAGAAACTGTATGTCATATGCATAAAAATTGCTACTTGTTTAAAAATTAATGTAAAAAAAATACCACATGCAAATGAAATTAAAAATTATCATTCAGTTCAGATTGTTTCGCAGGTTGATATAGTAACATATATTGACGATTTTTATTCTTCTGGTAAAGCGCGAAATGATTGTATTTTTTCAAAAAAAACGCTAGATAAATTTTGTCGAGATTCGCTTTTTTTAAAAGAATTAGCGCATCGTAGTTGGCATATATTGGAAAACATACGTGTTCTGAAGGCTCTCGGTTATGAAAATATTATTTTGCGTATTGATAAAGGTGAGTTTCCTGTCTGCTTTCTTGATCAAATGGCCGAGCACGAGTCAATCAAGGTTTGCTATATTAATAATTTTCTTCAGATTTTAAATTTTCCGTTTTGTGCATTCTTTTTTATAGTACAAATAGCAAATGACGGGCTGAAGCTTTTTAAAAAGATAAAACAGCATGCTTATAGCGACGCTAAAATCGCTATTGAGCTTGTAGATCCAAAACAGGCTGCTCAATTGGCAACTCGTCCCGAATTTTTACTCAGTCATACCAATCAATCAGACCGATTTTTAATTTATATGAGAGGCTGTCGAAAAAAGTTGTTTGACAAAAATGAATTTTATCTTAATTACAACGTTCCTGTTATTTTTTTAAATGAGCTGCCTTTTTTCCTTGCTGATATGAAAGTTTCTATAAAAGCGTATTTTTATTTATTGTTGAAGATTACCCGCTATCGTTGTTCGGTATACTTTATTTGGAGTCAATTAAAAAATATTCGTCTGTTTTTGGAGTTTTCATCGTTTTTTCGGTGTTACAATGTTGGTTTGCATGTTTATAATTCTCTGCCAAATGGTCGGCGTGTTAGTATTCGTCTGGATTCGGGGCTCATTACAGGAGTTTGCCGCCAATTCAATATAGGCAGTGTTACCTATCAAAGTAGAGTGCCTTACCATATCGATTATAAAATAGCCTATGACGTTTTTGATAAATATTATGTATGGGGTTCGTGTTGGAAACGATATTTTGAAAAAAGGAATTTTATAAAGTCTTTTGAAATTATTGGTAATGTTTTTTTGGATGATTACCGTTATTGCACCGCGGAAGTGAAAAACAAACTGGTTATTTTTCTTACGGATATCGAAGAGAAGGTGCCTCAGCATCATGATTTTTATTATGTGGAGAGTTTTTTAGTGGAGTTAATTTATGCGGTACAGCAGTGTCAGCGTGGTATTTGCGAAAACAATAAAATAATTGATATTAAAATCAAAAATTTTCAACATAAATTCTGGTTACTTGAAAATGCTCGTATTCGTGATGCGCTTAAGCATACACAAGTTGCGCTAAGATTTTATGATAAATTTGAATATGATCTCAAGCAGGTCTTACAAGAAGCGAGTAGAGTAATCTCTATAGGGTTTACGACGCCCGGGCTAGAGGCATTGTTATTAGGAATCCCGAGTGTTTATTTTTCACCCTATCGTAGTGATTATTTTGATCTTTTTAATGGACAAAGCGAGTTAGTTGTTCATAATAGGTCCGAAATAAGAGAATTTTTAGAACGAGATGTCCATGTAAGTGATGAATTGCAAAATGATTTAGATCCATTTCGTGATGGATTGGCGGGAAGTAGACTGGTGAACTTTTGCTTTGATTTAATAAACGATTAATTTTTTTGGTGGTAATATGCATGTTTTTCATTCCGGCCTGTTTATGTTTTTTGCTAGTATAGCGGCTGTACTCGTGGTCATTACGCTGTGTCTGCGCGGAGACTGCGCTATTTACTTTGTCCTATTGACCTCATTTTTCTTTCCTAATTGTGCTACCCATATTATAGGTATTAGCGGAATACCCTTGTCTTCTTTTGTGCAATTATTTCAATCTATTGCATTAATTTTTATTATAGGGAAGGATAAGTTATTGAATGTCTCAGATGTCGTATTAATAGAGAGATCATCGGATGAATTTAAGCTGATCATTTTCGCTTTATTTATGGTGATATTTCAAGTATCGGTGGGAACATTTTTTGTCAATGCAAAATATGCACATGTCCTTGCAATACATTGGAGTGATTATATCGTCAATGTTATTAGGCAGTTCGCCTCTATTGCGTATTTATTTGCTTGTCATTGGTTTATTAACGAGAAGGAACAGTTAGAAATAATATTTAAGTTTTTAGTTTTTGCTGGCATTATATTGTCAATTGAGTTTTTTATTACTTTTCAGGTGCCTTTTGTTCGATCTATGCTAGGGCAATATACTATTAATTCAGATGGGCGGTTTCAATCTATTTTTTTAAATGATATTGCCGCGGTAGCGCTTTGGTTTGGTTTGGCTAGTTTAAGTTCTTTTTATTTTTACATAACACAGCGAGAGAAGAAATATTTAATTTTTTTGCTGATATTGATTTTGGCGACCTGGCTTTCTTTTACCCGATCAGTTTTATTGGGTTTGTTTTTTGCTTTTCTGTTTTATTTTTATAGAGTGAAAAATATCAAAAGACTAAGATTTTTTATTTTTCTGGCTTGCATTTTTCTCATTATTGTGGTGGCGCTGATAAGGGTAGGAACCGTGCGAGAAAAAATTTCATATATGATGCCTGGAACTCTGGGTTCACGAGTTATAGGGGTGGGTTCTTCGGCTAGTACGCAAAATCGTATGGGTCAGGGATTACGTGGGATACAGGTTTTGTCTCGCGTTATTCCTTTTGGGCTGGGTCCTAATATGGAACAATATTATATGCCTATCAATGATCCGTCATTTTGGGGATCTTCAGATTTGAAGATTTTTCAAACATATCCATTTATCTATGAGGGTTATGCGCGAGTGACAACGGGTGGAACTATCACAAGTATACAGATCGAACTGATTTCATTTGTGGTTGCTTATGGTATGCTTGGAATAATATTTTTGATTTTTGCTACAATTGTATTTCTTAAACAAACAAGATACATACTGTGTGTACATCATAGTAAGAGTATTGGGCAGATGGGCGATTTAATATTTGCGATATTTATATTATATGCTGTCTATTTTTTATACAACACAACGCCCATTTTGTATGTTATATTCTTAATGATGTTTCATGCGTTGTTTATATTATCACATGTGGAGCAAATTGAGAAAAAATAAATTATATGTCTATGTGTGCTGGTAAAATGTTGACAAAAAATAAGTTTTTGGGCTCAGTTACGGACAAACGGAGACAATAAATGTTAAGTCATATACGGGATGTTTTACTTCCATCCAATGTTAATGTTGTGATGACTGGGCGTATGCTATTATTACGGCCTATTTCTAAGAATGAACTGACACGCGAATATCTTGCCTGGTTAAATGATCCGGTGATCAATCAATATATGAGTGTGCGACATCGCCCACAAACGTTTGATACAGTTGCTCAGTATATTAATGCACTCAGATGCAAACCGGGTTGTGAATTGCTTGCTATTTTTTTTAAAAAAAATCATTGTCATATTGGAGGATTGAGTTTGATTGAATATGATATTGACAACGGTATTGCGAGTTATGGATTGATGATAGGCGATCACAGGGCATATCAATGTGGTTGTGGTGCTGAAGCGACACTTTTGTATTTAACTTATATTTTTGCAGATCCAAAAATTCGTCGTGTATATGTTACAGTCATTTCGAGTAATCGTAGGGCTCAGCAGTTAATAGAAGAAGTCGGTTTTCAAAAAGAAGGGGTGTTGCGTCAACATAGTGTATTGGCAAGTGGTGAAATATGTGATTTTTACTATTATGGTATGTTAAAAGAGGAGTGGGGGCGTTATCAAGATAGCTTTAGTGATATACTGAAAACCGCTCGGTATGAGAAATTTTAAGGTGTTGTATTTTTGGAGTACCCTGTATGATTCAACGAGACGATATAATAAATGTTATTTTTAGTGCGATGGAAGATCTTAATACACAGTTGCCTCAGGATAAAAAAATAGATAAACGACTTGATGTTCAGTTGTTTGGGGGTCAAGGGAATCTGACTTCTTTAAGCTTGGTTCGTTTTATCGTTGCGGTCGAAGATCGTATGAGTGAAACATTTGAGAAATCTGTTGTGTTAGCTGACGAGAGAGCTCTGTCGAAAGAACATAGCCCATTTCGTTCGGTTGCTGCACTCGTGGATTATATCGAAAATTTATTGAGTGAGAATGTTGATGCATAGTGTTCAACGAGTTATCTTAATTACGGGGGCACGAAAAGGTATTGGAAAATACTTGGCACACTATTATTCTGATAAAGGTCATCAGGTGATAGGCTGTAGTCGAAAATCCGTGAATGTTGAGTTTGATAATTATCAGCATTTTTGTTTAGATGTTTGTGATGAAAAATCAGTGCTGAATTTATTTTCTGAAATTCGGAGAAAGTATTCCCATTTGGATATCTTGATTAATAATGCCGGTATTGCTGCGATGAATCACGCATTATTAACCCCGTTGTCTGTGGCTCAAAAAATTATGGATACTAATGTTATCAGTTCTTTTCTTTTCTGTCGCGAGGCGGCAAAATTAATGAGTAAAAATAAATTTGGCCGAATTGTTAATTTTACGACAATCGCGGTTCCTCTGAAGGTGGAGGGGGAGGCGATTTATGCATCATCTAAGGCGGCCATTGTCACTATGACAGAGATATTAGGCAAGGAGTTTGCTGAATATGGGATTACTGTGAATGCCATTGGTCCAACGCCTATTGAGACTGATTTAATTCGTGCGGTGCCTCAGGATAAAATTCAACAATTATTAAATCAGCAAAGTATTCATCGCCTTGGTGCGTTGCAAGATATCAGCAACGTCATTGATTTTTATATCTCTTCGCAGAGTGATTTTATTACCGGTCAAACGATTTTTTTAGGAGGGGTTTCGTGATGTGTCTTGATTTTTTGGTGACGCTGTTTGAACAGCATGTTGATGCAGTAGCGCTGATTTGGAATGATCAGTCGTATTCTTATCAATGGTTATTAGACCGTGTCTTGTATTGGTTGGATAGATTATCTCAAGAAAAAATTTTGTCAGGTACCATTGTTGTATTATATGCAGATTTCTCTCCTAATTCAGTCGCGTTGTTTCTGGCATTGATTAGACACCAATGCATTATTGTGCCACTGGCGATAAGCACAGTGGCTGTAGATAAACAAGTGGCGCTTGCGCAAGGTGAGGTGATGATTTCGATTGACTCTGTCGATCAAGTGCAAGTTGACCATTTATCTATTTCTGCGAAACATGATTTATATGATCAACTGAGACAGGTTAGACATCCGGGATTGGTGCTTTTTTCTTCAGGTTCAACTGGACAGGTGAAAGCGATCGTGCACGATTTGGCGCTTTTGGTAGAAAAAAAACTTATCAAGCGACGATCTTTGCGTACAGTTTTGTTTTTATTGTATGATCATATTGGTGGTATTAATACCATGTTGTATGTACTGTCTAATGTGGGGTGTATGGTTTGTTTGAGGAATCGTTCACCAGATAAGGTCTTGCGCGCGATTGAAAAATATCATATTGAATTGTTGCCGACTTCCCCCACATTTATTAACCTAATTTTATTAAGCGAGGCGTATAAGCGATATGATCTGAGATCGCTTAAGGTGATTACTTATGGGACTGAGCCAATGTTAGAAAGTACTTTGGTGCGTTGCCAAAAATTATTTCCTCATGTTAAATTGCAACAAACGTATGGACTTTCAGAAGTTGGTATCTTACGTTCAAAATCTAAAAATTCAGATTCTGTATGGTTAAAAGTAGGAGGAGATGGCTTTCAAACAAGAATTGTCAACAACATGTTACAGATTAAAGCATATTCAGCGATGCTGGGTTATTTAAATGCGCCCAGCCCATTTACCGAAGAAGGTTGGTTAGAGACCGGTGATCTCGTCGAATCGGATGGCGACTATATACGTATTTTAGGTAGGCAGTCGGAGATTATTAATGTGGGCGGTGAAAAAGTATACCCGGTAGAGGTAGAAAACATTATTTTTTCGTTTGATAATGTTGCTGATGTGATTGTTTATGGCGAAAAAAATTTATTGGTGGGTAATATTGTGTGTGCGCATGTCTGTTTGCGACAATCTGAAGATAAGCGAGCCTTTATCATGCGGCTAAAAAAATTTTGTCAAGATAAACTACAAGATTATAAGATTCCCATTAAAGTTTTTATTTCAGATAAGCAGCTCTATACCAATCGCTTTAAAAAAGATAGAGGGCGATATATTCAATCTTGTACGAAATAATTGATGCGATGGACTTTGATTGATGATTTGTTGTAGGGGTCGTTTTTATCAAATATTCCTGGAGCTAGTGTGAGTAGTTGGTTAATATAACATATCTTGTTTATTTCTTTGCGCAAATTATAAGCATTTTTTATAGAGGAAGAATATGGTTGCACGACTCGCAAGTCCACGTCATTTTCTGATGAGTCCAGAATTGACTCGCCCTGATTGGTTAAAAATGAGGCAGAGGAATTCTAAATTTTTATGGCTAGATAAAAATGAAAATACGGATCCGACGTTGCGGCGATTAATTGATCAGCTTGTTGGTGAGCTGGATTCATCGGTGTATTCAATTTATCCCGATAATGGAGTACTTTACCGCAAGTTGGGGGAGCATCTCAATGTTTTACCAGAGCAGGTGATTTTAACGCCGGGGTCAGATGGTGCGATTCGTTCCTTATTTGAAGCGTATGTAGCGCCAGAGGATGTGGTGATACATGTGCAGCCGACATTTGCGATGTATACTGTATATTGTCAAATATACGGAGCCAAGCCTGTGGTGATGGATTATCAGCCTTCTACAATTGGTCCAATTTTAGATGTTGATGCCTTTGTATGTGCAATAAAAACGCATCAGCCGAAATTGGTTTGTTTAGCCAATCCAGGCAGTCCGACGGGCACTGTTTTGCCAGCAAATGAGTTACGGCGCATAATTGAAGCAACGGCCGATGTGAGTGGTATTATGTTGGTGGATGAAGCTTATTATCCCTTTTATTCAAAAACAGTTGTTGGTTGGTTGTCAGAATACAAACATTTAGTGGTGGCGAGAAGTTTTGCAAAAGCTTGGGGTTTAGCTGGTTTTCGCGTGGGTTGTGCAATTGGTTCTTCAGACGTGATAGGCATTTTGCATAAAATTCGTCCTATGTATGAAGTAAATACATTAGCCATTTGTATGTTAGAGAAAATGTTAGATTATTATGATGAGGTATTACAATCTGTCAAACGACTTGAAAAAGGCAAGCAATATTTTTTAGACGCCATGGAGCAATTAGGGTTGCAGACGTTGCGTGGATATGGAAATTTTTTGCATGTTGCTTTTGGTGTATATGCACATGCTGTACATACGGTATTGGCAGATAAAGTGCTTTATCGTTTGGAGTTTAACGATCCCTGCTTAAAAGGATTTAGTCGTTTTACAACGACGACTGAAGAGTTGTTCAAGCCTATCGTTGATGTTATTAGTAAGGTCGTAAATACCGTAAATGCTAAAGAGGTGTTAACGGATGCGTGACAATATAAAAGTAGCTCTAATCGGTTGTGGACGAATTGCCGGCCACCATTGTCGGTCTATTCAGTTGGTTGATGGTATTGAGCTGGTGGCAGTATGTGATTTATTGGAAGAAAAAGCAAAAAATTATGGTCAGCAATATCATATTCCTTGGTATACCAATTATCATGATATGTTAACCGAAATGCCGGAAATTTTAGTGGTTGCAGTGATTACACCGTCAGGCATGCACTATGAACATGCTATGGATATTATGCAAAGATATAGAAAACATCTTGTGATAGAGAAGCCAACTTTTTTGAGACCTGATCATTTGTGTTCAGTGTATCATTTGGCAGAAACGTTGAATTTAAAAATTTTTCCTGTTTTTCAAAATCGCTATAATAAAGCAGTTAATCGCGTAAAACAGGCGCTGGAGACAGGGGAGCTTGGAAAAATATATTTATCCGCTGTGCGTGTGCGTTGGTGTCGGCCTCAGTATTATTATGAATTGGCACCTTGGAGAGGTACTTTTTCTCATGATGGGGGTGCGTTAACGAATCAGGGGGTTCACCATGTTGATTTACTGCGATATTTAGGCGGGGAAATTAAACGTGTTAATTGTACGATGCACACATTCGAATTAAATATTGAAGTGGAAAATGCGGCGATTGCAACATTTGAATATGAGAGTGGAGCTTTAGGTACGGTGGAAGTGACGACCGCAGCACGTCCTTTAGATTTCGAAGCGTCTATATCTATTGTTGGTTCTAAGGGATTAGCTCAAATTGGCGGAATTGCTGTCAACGAACTGCAGATTTTTACACCAGACCCCGCGGCTTGTCATATGTTTAGTGAAGATTTTTCAGGCTGTGTCTATGGGAATGGTCATCAACAAATTTATAGAAATATTGTTTCTGACCTTAATGGTCAGGTAGATTATCCGATTGATCAAAGCAACTGTTTGCACACGATTACTCTTTTGAATGCGTTTTATCGTTCGGACGAGGTGTGTCATTGGGTTGATTTGAGCGATCATCCACAATCTGCTCGGTTAGGTCGAAAGAATGAGTCCGTTGCGCAATTATATCGCACACCCGTTTTGCTTGAGGTGTAGCCGATGAATAGAAAATTAAGAGTTGGCATTGCGGGTTATGGTGTGGTTGGAAAACGTCGTTATCAATTTGTTAATGAACATCCTCATATGCAAGTCATTGCCGTATGTGATAAGACATTTTCAGCGAAGGGTCAATTCAATAATGCTGTTCGATATTATCAGCATTACACAGAACTTCTGGAAGAAAACTTGGATGTTTTGTTTGTTTGTTTGACGAATGATATGGCCGCTCTTGTTACTATTGCAGGACTGGAGAAAAAATTTCATGTTTTTTGTGAGAAACCTCCCGGTAGAGATGTCCAGGATATTATAAATGTGCTTTATTGTGAGAAGAAATATCCGCATCTAAAATTGAAATATGGATTTAATCATCGGTATCATGATTCGGTTATCGATGCTTTGCGTATTATTAAAAATAAAGAATTAGGCGCGATTATCGATCTAAAAGGTACCTATGGAAAATCTAAAATAATTTCTTTTGGGCAAGGTTCTGATTGGCGGACGCACCGTTCTATTGCGGGTGGGGGCATTTTATTGGATCAGGGTATTCACATGGTAGATCTTTTGCGAATTTTTGCAGGAGAATTCTCCGAGGTATATAGTTTTATTTCTAATGATTTCTGGGGGCATGACGTGGAAGATAATGCTTATGCATTGATGCGTACGGCAGATAAAAAAGTGGCTTTTTTACACTCTTCTGCCACGCAATGGCGACATCGTTTTTGGTTGGATGTTACGTTAGAGCGAGGGGGGCTTGTTTTGAGTGGGATATTGTCGGGTACGAAAAGTTATGGTGCTGAAACATTGAAGATTATTTGGAACAGTAATGATGGTGTTGGCGATCCCAGAGAACAGACGACCGTATATAATGAAGATAATTCTTGGCGTCGAGAAATTGATGAGTTTGCACAAGCTATTTTATACGATTTGCCGATTCAACATGGCACCTCAAAAGATGCATTGAAAACAATGCAATTGGTTTATCGGATTTATTGCGCAGATACTCATTGGCAGAAAACGTGGAATATTTCAGATGAGTGGTTGGAGTTAGCAATAACCGATATATAAAGCATAAAATCTCTGTTGTTTGCAGCGGAGGGAAGAGGGGTGAAGGATATGAAAATTATTGGTATAGTACCAGCGCGGATGGCATCCAGTCGATTTCCAGGCAAGCCACTCGCTTTAATTTGCGGTAGACCGATGGTTGAGCATGTGTTTTGTCGTGCGAAAATGTTTTCTCGTTGGGATGGTCTTTATATGGCGACGTGTGATGAGGAAATAGCGCAATTGGCCAAAATGAAAGATTTTCCAGTTATTATGACTTCCAATAAACATACGCGTTGTTTGGATCGTGTGGCAGAAGCGACAGGTAAATGTGGTCAAACGATTGATGATGGTGATGTGATTATCTGTGTGCAGGGTGATGAACCGATGTTAGAGCCTGCGATGATAGAAGCGAGCATTCGGCCACTTTTCTTAGATGATGGGGTGAATGGTACAGTGTTAGCAATGGAAATTGTCGATGAAGAACAATTTAAAAATTCTGATACGGTAAAAATTGTTCATGATATGAAAGGAGATGTGCTATATACCTCAAGAAGTGCAATTCCTTATTGTAAGCATTTTGGACGAGATATCGGAGCTCGTCGGATTTATGGTATTTTTGCTTTTCGATGGGGATTTTTGAAATTATTTACTCATTTGCCTGAGTCGCCGTTAGAATTACAGGAATCCTGTGATAGCAATCGGATTATAGATCATGGATATAAACAGAGAATTGCGCCTTATCCGTTTAAGCCATCGTTTTCTGTTGATAATCCTCATGATTTAATTAAGGTTGAGCAATATATGAAGAGAGATTTATTATGGGGGAAGTATTGAAAAATGAGTAAATCTTTAGAAGGCTTATTAGCAATTGTAACAGGCGCAACGCGTGGAATTGGTGCAGCAATAGCCGTTCGGCTACAAAAAGAAGGGGCGTGCGTCGTAGGTACGGGCTCACAGAATACGGGGAAGATGCCGGTCGGTTGTGAATATTGTCAGGCTGATTTCTCTTCAGAAGCGTCTATTTGTAAGTTTGCGGATATGATTAAACAGCGACGACCTGATATTTTGATTAATAACGCAGGTATCAATAAAGCGGGAAAATTTGAAGAGATTGCTTTAGCAGATTTTAAACGTATTCAGCAGATTAATTTATTCGCACCCTTTGTATTATGTCAGGCTGCGGTTATTGGAATGAGGGAAAAAAAATGGGGTCGTATCGTCAATATTTCTTCAATTTATGGAAAAATTAGCCGAGCTTATAGGGCGGCTTATTCAGCCAGTAAATTTGGGTTGGATGGCATGACGATAGCGCTAGCAGCCGAATTTGGTGCGCTGAATGTTTTGGCAAATAGTGTTGCGCCGGGATTTGTTGATACAGAAATGACGAGGCATATGTTGGGAGAGGATGGTATAAGGAAAATGGTTTCACAGGTTCCTGTGCCACGATTAGGTACGGTTCAAGAAATTGCTGAATTAGTGCTGTGGTTAGCGAGTCCTCAAAATACTTTTGTGAATGGACAAAATATTGCAATTGATGGGGGATATACGCGTGTCTGAATTTTTTGAGATTAATGCACATACTGGCAACTATCGGGTCGTTTTTGAAAAGGATGTCATGCATTATCTTGCGAGAGATGTTGATAAAATAGCACATCTGATTATTGACAAGAATGTGATGTCTTTGTATCAAAAACGATTACAGCCGATATTATTGCAGGCGGCCTCGGTTCTGTGTATTGAGACGGCAGAATCCGCAAAATCATTGGAACAGCTTCCAGAGTATGTTAAATTTCTAACTGCGCATCAATTGCGGCGTGATCATCGGTTGATTGCCATTGGCGGAGGGGTTGTCCAAGATATTACGTGTTTTTTAGCTGCAACAATTTTACGAGGGGTAAAATGGTGTTTTTATCCTACGACGTTGCTGGCGCAAGCAGATTCTTGTATTGGTTCAAAAAGTTCACTGAATTGCGGGGATATTAAAAATATTTTGGGCACGTTTACGCCGCCAGAAAAAGTTATTATTGACGTGTTATTTTTGGATACTTTAAAAAAATGTGATTTACAATCGGGGATGGGTGAGATGTTGAAAGTGCATGCGATTGATTCGCCCCAAGCGTTTGACAAAATTGCTCAGGATTATCATGCCATATTTGAAGATCGTGCGCTGATGATAAAATATATTCGTCGTTCACTGGAAATAAAGAAATATTATATAGAAATAGATGAATTTGATCGTCATGAACGCAATGTCATGAATTATGGTCATAGTTTTGGTCATGCGATTGAATCGGCGACTTATTATAAGATTCCTCATGGAATCGCGGTGAGTATGGGTATGGACATGGCTAATTATATATCTCCCCAGCTTAAGCTGGGGAGAAAGGATACCTATTTGCGTATGCATGATATCTTGAATGAAAATTATAATGATTTTCGTGATATTGATATTTCAACAATTCGGTTTTTTGAGGCGCTCTCTAAGGATAAGAAAAATTTAGGTCAACAGGCACTTGCGCTGATATTGCCGGACGAGCAAGGTAGAATTGGCAAACATATTTGTAATGATAGTAAAGTTGTTTATGAAATTTGTTTGCAATATTTTAAACATATGACTTTAGAGAAAATTAATATAGGATAATCAAATGCGTATAGCCGTAACGTCTCGTTCTTTTTCTCAACATCCACAATTGCGCGTTGAATTATTAAATCGTTACAAAAACGTGACCTTTAATGATTGGGGCTTGGCGCTTTCTGGCGACACATTGATCGATTATTTGCGCGGTCATGATAGAGCAATCATTGGTCTGGAAGTAGTTGACGCAATGCTTTTATCAAGGGTGCCAGAATTAAAGGTGATTTCTAAGATGGGCGTGGGGATTGATTCGATCGATTTAAATGCGTTAGCAAAATATCAGGTTGCATTGTCAAGCACGCCTGGGGCAAATAAACGTTCTGTTTCAGAGTTGGTTATTGCTTTTGCGATTTTGATGTTGCGTCATATTTTCGTTTCACATAAAAATTTATTAGCGGGTACGTTCAAGCAAATCAAAGGAAATCAATTGTCAGAAAAAGTCGTCGGTATTATTGGGTTTGGAGCGATCGGACAGGATTTATGCGCATTGTTACAGGCTTTTAATTGTCGGGTGTTGGTTTATGATGTTGCTTGTACAGAAGTATTTTGTAAATCGCATCATGCGCAATTAGTGTCGATTGAGGAACTTTTAAAAAATGCAGATATCGTGACATTGCATGTTCCATTGAATGGCTCAACAAAAAACTTGCTTAATGCGGGGCGTCTTCGTTTGATGAAGAAATCCGCTATTTTAATTAATACGGCTCGTGGAGGATTGGTGGATGAAGCGGCTTTACAGGTGTTATTAGAGGCAGGAGATATTTGTGGGGCTGCATTTGACGTGTTTTCTGTAGAGCCCCCTGAGAATAAGTCGCTTTTAAATTTACCCAATTTTTTTTCAACTCCCCATATTGGAGGGGGCACGGAAGAAGCCATTTTGGCTATGGGGGTGGCGGCGATTGAAGGGCTGGATATGGCGGTTATCCCACGAATGAGTGAGACTGTTGTTGCGCAATAATTATTTATTTAAGTTGAAAGATAATGGGCGATTTTGTTTGTCCTAAGTGTTATCAAAGATTACTAGAAAGTACCGATATTTTGAGCTGCGCTCAATGTCGATCTTGTTATGAAATTAAAGAAGATATCCCTGTTTTTATTGAAAAATCAGAATATTGGTGTAATGTTTCTCGGGAAAAAATGCTGGATTTAATTCAAGATGCAGAAAAATCGAGAGATTGGTTATCGACGGCTTATCGCCATATTCCAAAATGCATCCCTGCTTTTGTGCCATTATATCGTGCAGATGCACAGTTTTTATTTCCGATCGATAAAAATGCGCGAGTATTAGACGCGGGTAGTATGTGGGGTGGGTTGACTGTGCCCATTGCGCAATTTTGCAAAGAAATTTATGCGGTTGATAAAACATGGGAAACCTTGCGATTTTTGCAAGTGCGCGCAAAACAAATGAAGCTTAAAAATATTGTTCCCGTTGTTGCGTCAACCCATCACTTGCCGTTCCCCGATGATTATTTTGATTTTGCTGTATTAAATGGTGTCTTAGAGTGGCTGGGTGTTGCGCAAGACGTCGTGTTGGATGAACATTGGTGCGGGAAACAAACGGTACAATATGATTATACTTATCAGCCTGAGGAGATGCAACGACAGGGGCTTCAAGAATTATATCGCGTCTTAAAACCGGGCGGTGGTATTTATATTGCAATAGAAAATCGAATAGGTCTACAGTATTTTTGTGGTCATCCGGATGATCATGTTAATGTTCGTTTTATTCCTTTTTTGCCACGTTGGATGGCAAATGGGATAACGAAAAAAATCCGTAATACAGATTATCGGACTTATATTTATTCACCTAAAAAACTGGTTGATTTGATAGAAAGCGCTGGATTTCAAAATACAAAATTATATTCAGCCTATCCGCATTATGGCAAGATGTCTCGTTTATCGCCCTTTTCCATTTTCAACCATATTAAAAAAATTGCGACAACAGGCTATGCACATATTAAGGTTTTTGTTTTATCTCTAGTTTGGAAATTAATTCCAAATCCAATTTGTCAATATTTATCGCCGAGCTTGGCGGTTATTGCATCGAAAGGAGAGGGGTATAATTTTCAGCCAAGGCTGTTAGAAATATTGTCCAAAAATGGCCTGATCGAGAAAGACGATATATTGAATTATGAATTAATATTGGCAAATAATCGATTTGGTAACGGTCATTCGGTCAATTATCTTGTGTACGATAAGCGAGCGATGAAAATGCAGTATTTTTGTAAAATCAGCCGCGCTCAGCAGAATACATCTTTGTTATTAGAAGCAGAGAATTTAGCACGCCTATTAAAACAGTTGCAACAGACCTCAATTAGCAACAGTATTCCTAAGCTTTATTATGGAGGTGTTGAGGATGGTATTACGATACAAGTTGTAGGTTACCTGGATGCGAAAAATATTCATACGGGCATTTTAAATGGATTACGTCGTATGAATAAATTTCTATCTTTTGACAACAGGCTGTTAGGTTTTTGTGCGGATGGCGTTCAACGGTTGAGTAGAAGATATTGGTTGTTGAGTATGGATTCCGTGATATTAAAGGCGATTGATTGGTTGGTGGTTTTTCAAGAAGCGACAAAGGGGAGAGAATTTAATATTCATCAAGAAGGGACAGCGTGGTTGAGAGAAAAAATAGGATTGCTTAAAAATAATCAGCTCATGCTTGATGATGCATGGCCGGCAATCAATACATTTGGCCAGGCATTAAATGATCTTGAAAATATCACACTTCCTCTTTGTGCGCAGCACGGTGATTTTGATATTTGTAATTTATTGCGCTCGGCGGCTGGATTATATGTGGTTGATTTTGAGCATGCGGAGGAAAATCAATTACCTTTTTTTGATTTAGGTAATTTGATTTTTAGTCCGTTAATAGCGGAGTGGCGCTTGAGTTGTAAAAAAATTTCATTGCCTCAGTATGTGATTAACACTTCCTGGGAGAGTTATTTGAAAAAATGGATTCATTATTATTTTCAAAAAAGTCATCTTGACGAACGACTGATAAGATTTTTTCCATTGTTTGTTGTACTGGAACAAAATGCTAAGCAATATCCCGCTTATCGTGACCCAAAAGATTATCCTCTGTTTGGTCAGGATAGCTTTAATAACATGATAGGCTGGTGTTTATGAGAGGATGGTTAGGTAAAATCAACGGTATTGTAATTCTTATTAGTCGAAAATTCTTGGCTTTATTGTGCAAGCTCGATAGAAAATTGCAATTACCTTTTAATGCAGACCGACATTATTGTGGCGTAATAATGTCAACTGTTTCTCATGATATGGCCAGCGATGTGGACGAAAAATATTATACAGAACAGTATTGGCAGATTATTAAAAAGCATTTGAATCGTTTGGTTATCTCTGATGAAGTATCTTGTTTAGATTTAGGTTGTGGTCAGGGACGTTTTGTTGTTCCTCTGGCGGATTGGTGTAGTCGCTATGATGGAAGAGTGATAGGTGTGGATGTGTCGGTAGCTGCCATTGAGGAGGCTAAAAAAAATGTAGAACTATCTGGTCAGCAAAACATACAATTTAAGGCGGAAAATATTCATGAATATATCACTACAGTGGCGGATGCAAGTGTGGATGTGGTTTTTTTTCTGGAGGTGATATTTTTCTTGCCAAATTATGAGGCGGTTCTGACTCATATTGTAAGAGTTTTGAAACCAGGCGGTTTTTTGATGGCTTCTTTTCGTTCGCAATATTTTGATGTGTTGTTTAGTTTAAAGCATGGTATGTGGGATAGTTTGAATGTTCTCTTAAATCAGCGCGGTGGTCGTTTATGGGGTAAAGATATCTTTTTTAACTGGCATACGGCGGATGAGATTGCAGAAATTTTGGAAAATAAATATGCTTTACAATTATTGGAATTACGTGGTATAGGATGTTGTTCGGGCATCGCGGGAGATCCTTTTGGAGATATAGTGAGCCCCTCTAAATTGAGTAAAAGTGAGTTTGATAGGCTAATGGATGTGGAATTAGAGATGGGACGGCATGTTCCCGATGCGGGAAGATATATTTTAACTATTGCTCAGAAAAAATAAGTATTTTTTATGAACCAGCCGATCGTTAGCGTTATCATGAATTGTTATAATTCTGCTACTTATTTATCCGAAGCGATTGATTCTGTTTATGCGCAAACTTTTCGAGATTGGGAAATTATTTTTTATGATAATGATTCTATAGACAATAGTGCGGAGATTGCGAAATCGTATGATCATAAATTAAAATATTTTAAATCTGAAAAAACGATATCCTTAGGTGCAGCGCGTAAAGCGGCGATTGATTTTTCGGAAGGGAAATATATTGCTTTTTTGGATTGTGACGATCTGTGGTTGCCAGAAAAATTAGAACGACAAGTTGCGGCGATTGCACAAGCGCATTTTTCAGAACGACGCAATGGTTTATGTTATACGAGTGCTGTGCGAATTGATGGGGCGGGTAATACACTTCTGCCTTATGCGTATCGCATTAAATTGGCGCAAGGAAATATTTATAAGGCTCTTATTGAAGATTGTTTTATTGCTTGCTCTGCTACGCTTATGGATAAGGAAGTTTATAGGGTGACGGGTGATTTCGATGAAAAATATCATATGGTTGAAGAATTGGATCTTTGGTTGCGCATTGCCAAAGATTATGACGTTGTATTAGTCGATCAGGCATTAACAAAAATTAGAATGCACGCGCATAATCAATCAAATAATAATTTAATTACAATAGAAGAGTATGGGTGTCTTTTAACGGAGAAATTAATTAAAGATTCTGATGTAGCGGATCTTTGCAAAAAGAAAATTGACGAGTTGAGGCTCCGAAAAATGTTCGTGCAAATGGCGGTGGCAAAAAAAGGGGTTGCTCGGTTTTTAAAAAATTTTTGTGTAGTTATTGGATTCTGTTTATTACACCCCATTATTAGCATGCGTTTTTTTAAAAAATACTTTAGCTTCAATATGATTTATTTGTTTTTTAAGAAGTTTTAAATGCCAATTTTGCCAATAATTGTATAGATCGTTTTGAAAAAGATACGAATATCAATCCACATCGAAAAATGTTTTACATAAAACAAATCATATTGCAGCTTTTCTAGCGCCCCATTCACACCGTTGCTATAGCCATACATCACTTGCGACCAGCCACTAATACCGGGTTTTACTAATAATCGGATGTTATAAATCGGGATTTCCTTGGTGTATTTTTCAGTCAGATCAACTCGTTCGGGTCTTGGGCCGATTAAACTCATTTCATTTTTTAAAATATTAAAGAATTGCGGTAATTCATCAAGTCGATATTGCCGTAGTATATGGCCGAGCTTCGTAATACGTTTGTCATGCCGGCTGGTTTCATCTAAATCGTTTGAATTGATCATGGTTCTAAATTTATAGAGTTTAAAGAGCTTTCCACCTTGCCCGATTCTCATTTGTGAGAAGAAAATGGGTCGCCCCATACAAATAAAAATGAGAGTGCCGATCGTTAAGCTGATGATGGATAAAAAGGGCAGTAATATAAGCGTAATGGCAATATCAAATATTTTTTTAATGAGCGAATAAACGGGATTGATGGAAAAACTATTTTTTATCCAAGAGGCATTGAGTTCTTTAACGCTGACTTTTCCAGTCAAATATTCTTCTAAGGTAGAGGGGGTTAAAACGGGAATGCCAATGATTTGGGCGTGTGCGATCAATTTTCGCCAATCATTTGAATAGTCGGTACCATATTCAAACAAAATACAGTCAAAGTTTTTTAGTTTTAAGTCATCTATGTTTTGAACGCTATGGTAGAGCACATTGCGATGTGGTGAAAGCTTATGTCGTAAATCCTGATAGATTAAGACATGAATTGGCGGCTGTCTTAATCGCGCATAGATAAAACGATAGGTGATCATGAAGATAAGGGTAATGAGTAAATAAATAATGGCAATGAACATTCTCCCATAAGTTTTGATGATAAAAAGATAGCTGGCGCTAAAAAATAAAGACCACCAGATCGTCATAAAGGTGTGGGTGTAATAATCAAATATAAAATAGCGTACTCGGTAGGTGAGAATCCATGAGCCAATAAAGGTTAAAAACAAAAGCATAATAGCATTCAAATTTATAGGGACTTTGCTCAGGTGCCCTATCAGGCTAATTATGAATAATAGGCAGATATCGAGAATAAAAAACAACATCTTATAAGTGTTTCGTGACCACATAATGAAATGTCCCGTTATTTTATGTGAGAGCCATTTTTAAGGCCATTTTTGCTTTTCTTAAGAATTGAGTAATATCTTTCGTTTTAAGTATTTCCGCCAAAATAATTCTCGGTTTTAAATAGAAATTTCGTTGTATTGTATTTTGCATTTTTCGTAAGGTTTTATCGTCAAAGTATTGGCTAATAAAAGGTGTTTGAAAGTCAGGATTTGGCGTGGTTGCAAATGCTCGCCAGTAATCGTGGGCAATCGTTTTGTTATTTAATAAATTCTGATAGAGTTTTGTTTGTGGCATGGCGGTGCAGATGGCGCAATGGAGATGTTGGGGTTTTATTTCTTTAATTAATTTGAGTGTTTGATGGATGTCATTGAGTGTCTCATGCGGTGCGCCAATCATGATATAGGCAAAACAGTCGATTTTATGTTTATGGGCAAAATAAAACGCATTTTTTATTTGTTCTAGGGTAATACCTTTTTCGAGATAATTTAAGACTTCTTGTGAGCCAGATTCGACGCCGAAATATATTCTATAACACCCGGATTTTTTTAGATAAGAGGCTATTTCATTATCGATATGATTCACTCTCGAGCTGATTTTGTATTGAATGTTTAATTTTTCTTCTATGAGTAATTGACAGAATTTTATTGTTCTTTTTCGATCCAGTGTGAAATTATCGTCTTGTAAAAAGAATTCTGTAATGCCTTTATCGACAAGGAATTTTATTTCTTGAAGGACATTTTGAGGGCTTCTGGTGCGATAGCGGGATCGACGTATGTCGCAAAAAGAACAGGCATAGGGGCAGCCCCGTGTGGTTATGATATTAGCAATGTTATTAGTGCAAGCAAGCAAGTTGGTATAATTTTTTAAATTGATTAATTCGTAAGCGGGAAAGGGAATAGCATCTAGATTTTGAATTAATGCTCTGTTTGGATTAATGACGCATTGCCCATGCTGATTTTTATAGCCAAGCCCATAAATAGTATGTAAATAATCTTTATAAGAGTGAGGGTGTTTTGATAAGATGTTGACGAGTTCGACGCACGTTGTTTCTCCTTCACCAACGACCACAAAATCAACAGGCGCCAAATTTACTGTTTCGTGCGGGTATAGGGTTGGGTGCCAACCTCCAAAACATATTTTGGTATGAGGCGTTGCAGTTTTCACTATTTTACAAACTTCTAAACAGTTGAGTAAATTGAAGGTGAGCACACTAAACCCAACGATATCAGGTTTTTCAGTGCTGAGCTGTGTGCGTAGATCTTTTAAGCTCAGTTGACTTAATCGCATGTCAATAATCTTAATCGTGATATTTTTGATCGCTTCTCGTAATGCAGCTGCAACATACAGTAGACCTAGTGCGGGGCGAGAGGCATTATTTTGATCAGCTTTTGTAAAAGCGTATGGTTCGATGTAGTAAATACTTGGAGGGACGATAAAATATATTTTCATTGTGCAATATTTAAGCAAATCATTCTTTAATTCATTGAATTATGGCGAATTTATAAGAATCCCATTCTACTCGCGATTTTCATAAGAGCAAGCTGACAGTAGAAATGATTTTGGTAATACCCGCTGATTTATGATAGAGTGGATGCCTTTAAAATACTTAGAATATATGCTGTAAATTCTATGTTTCAACTGACGAGAAAAATTATTGCTTTACTCGATAGGGGCGACCGCATTAAGGCGGGCTTGCTTTTGTTTCCGATGTTAGTTGCTGCTATTGTCGATGTGATTGGCATTGCATTTGTGATGCCTTTTATTGTCATGGTTGCAGATCCTGGCGCTATTCAAGCGCATCAAAAATTATTGTATTTCTATCAACTTTCTCATGCATCGAGTCCGCATCGATTTTTAATTTTATTAGGGATTGTATTATTTTTTGTTTTAGTCATCGCCAATGCGTTGGGCGCGCTCAATAATTGGTTTATGTGGAAATTTATGGGAGCACAAGAGAGTAAAATATCCTCGCGCTTGTTAGAAAAATATTTATCTCATCCGTATGAATTCTTTTTGAATCAAAACACATCGGCGCTCATGAAAAATATTATTACTGAGACGGAAGTGGTGAGCCATGGCATCATTATGTATAGTATGCAGTTACTCACGAAGCTGTTTGCGGTATTTTTTATTGTGCTTTTGTTGATGATTGTTAATTTTAAATTGGCTGTGTTTCTTTCGGTCATCATGGGTAGCGTTTACGCCGTTATATACGCTTTTATTCGGAAACGCTTGGGGCGTATTAGTATTGACATGACAACGTCTCAAGAAGCGCGGTTTCAACTGCTGAATGAATCATTTGGTGGGGTCAAAGAGATTAAATTTTTGAAATTATCTCGCTTTTTTCTGAACCAATTTAAAGAGTCTACCGAAAAGTATACGTCGTCAAAAGCACGGTTACAAATTATTAGTACAATGCCGAAGTATATTTTGGAGAGTATTGCTTTTGGCGGTGTTTTTTTAATTGTTGTCTATATGTTGGCAGCTCAACACAGTACAGCAACGATTTTGCCTATTTTGGGTGTCTATGTATTTGCCGGTTATCGTTTATTGCCGGCATTACAAACTATTTTTATGATCTTAAGTTCGCTGAAAGGGGGCTTTGCATCCTTGGATTTGGTGAGTCATGACTTATTGACATCCCTGACTATCAACCAAGAAAATAGCATGCCGTCGAATAAATTAATCATGCAAAAAACATTGCAGTTGAATGCGATACAATTTTCCTATCCGAATGCAACTTGCCCTGTTTTTTCTAATTTTCATTTTGTTGTTCAAGCCAATACGACGATTGGATTGGTAGGAACGACGGGGGCGGGAAAAACGACATTAATTGATATTATTTTAGGTGTGTTATCGCATCAATCAGGTGCGTTAGTGGTTGATAATGTCGTGATTAATGGGGATAATTTGTCTCATTGGCAGGCCAATATTGGTTATGTCCCTCAACAGATTTTTTTGTTGGACAATACCATTGCGAGTAATATTGCGTTTGGCATAGAAAAAGAAAATATTGATTATGCCGCTGTTGAGCGAGCCGCTCGCATTGCTAATTTGCATGATTTTATTGTGTCGGAACTGCCGCTTCAATATCAGACTGTTGTGGGCGAAAGAGGTGTACGATTAAGCGGCGGACAACGACAGCGCATTGGCATCGCGCGCGCTTTATATCGTGACCCTGGCGTACTTATTTTGGATGAGGCGACGAGTTCGTTGGATGGAATTACAGAATTAGCAATTATGGATGCAATACATAATTTGGCTCGCAAAAAAACGATTATTATTATCGCGCATCGCTTAACGACTTTGAAAGAATGCGATGTGATTTATATAATGGAAAAAGGGAAAATTGTGGACAAAGGAAAATATGAATCCTTAATGTCGGTAAATTTAGAATTTCAAAAAATGGCAAATTTGGAGTAACTGATGGATATTGAAAATTTTACATTAAATTATTTGGACAGATTGGGCGCGCTGTTAAAAAAAGTGAACAGATCTTCCGTGTCAGCGATAGTGACATGCTTAGAAAAAGCGATTGAGCAGCATGCTAGAATATATATTTTAGGCAATGGAGGTAGTGCGGCAACGGCTGCGCATATGGTGAATGATCTGGGGGCTGGCTTAAATCGCCGCGATGTTCGTAAATTTAATATCATTAATTTAGCCGATAACGCGTCTGTTTGTACGGCGCTTGCCAATGACGTGGGTTATGACAATATATTTTATTATCAACTCCGAGATGTGATAAAGCCAAATGATATTGTGATTGCCATTTCCTGTAGTGGAAATTCTCCAAACATATTGAAAGCCGTTGATTATGCAAAAAAACAAGGTGCTATCATTGTCGGTGCAACGGGATTTGACGGTGGACAGTTGAAACCATTAAGTGATGTTGCGTTTCATGTTGACACGGCGAAAGGAGATTATGGATTAGTTGAAGATATGCATATGATACTGAATCATATTATTTATTCATATTATGTGTCATTGGTGGAGACGTAATGGGCGACCGATATTGTATAGATAGTCATAAAATTACTTGTCATCCTGCGCGCATTGCAGAGTGGTTAAATGCGGGCGATGATTGGGAAAAATTAAAAAAAATATATCCGATATATGTTGAGGTTTCACCTTATGGTGGCTGTAATCATCGCTGTGTGTTTTGTGCTGTCGATTATGTGGGGTATCAAAATATTCAATGGGATGAAACTCGATTAAAAATAGTTTTGGCCGAAATGGGTTCGTTAGGAATTAAAAGCGTGATGTTCGGTGGCGAGGGAGAGCCGTTGTTGTGGAAACCGTTGCCGGGCGTGCTGAGTTATTGTTCGGCGCAAGGCATCGATACAGCGTTAACCACTAATATGGTAGCCATGCGTGCAGATTATGTTGATGAGCTCGTTCGAAATTTGTCATGGATGAAAATTAGCATTAATGCCGGCACGTCAGAATCGTATGCCAAGATTCATCGAACGCAGGAAAAAGATTTTGACCGGACGTTAAAAAATATAGAATTAGTCATTAAGACAAAAAAACAAAATAATTATGATTGTGTCGTTGGCGCACAAATGTTGTTATTGCCTGAAAATGTTGATGAAGCAGTGACCCTTGCAAAAAAAATGAAAGAATTAGGTGTAGATTATGTCGTAATTAAGCCTTATTCCCAGCATTTATACAGTGAAACGAAACGATATGAAAATTTAACCTATGAATCGATGATGGATTTGGAATTGGAATTAAAAACATTGGAAGATCGTGGTTTCGATGTGGTCTTTCGTTCGCAAACCATGAATCTTTTGGTGGGCGATCAAGTTCGATATCAAAAATGTTATTCCACCCCGTTTTTTTGGGCGTATATTATGACCGATGGTTCGTTATATGGGTGTAGTGCCTATTTAAAGCAGGATGAATTTTGTTATGGTAATTTAAATCAGGCGGGATTCAAAGAGTTGTGGGAAGGCGAACGACGAAAGAAAAATATTGAGTATGTTCGCAATCAATTGGATATTAAGCAATGTCGGGTGAATTGTCGAATGGATAAAGTCAATCGATATTTGTGGGAACTAAAAAATCCAAACAAACATGTTAATTTTATTTGAGGGGACCAAATGTCTAATGCATTGGTAACAGGCGGCGCGGGTTTTATTGGCAGTCACATGGTAGATTTATTATTGGCGCATAACCACGAGGTGATTGTTTTAGACAATCTCGCCAATGGTAGAATGCAAAATTTAGCCCAACATAAAAATAATGAACGATTGAAATTTTTTAATTGTGATATTGCTGATTATGAGAGCGATTTAACGCCTTATTTTCAAAATATGGATTATGTTTTTCATTATGCGGCATTGGCAGATATTGTCCCATCCATTAATGATCCTATTACCTATCATCGGGCGAATGTGGATGGAACGATACGCGTATTAGAGGCTGCCCAGAAAGCTAAAATTAAAAAATTAGTGTATGCGGCTTCTTCCTCTTGTTATGGAATTCCCGATATTTATCCAACGCCTGAAACGGCGGCTATTTCGCCACAGTACCCTTATGCGTTGACAAAATATTTGGGTGAGCAATATGCATTGAATTGGCATAAGATTTATCATTTACCGGTCGTGAGTTTAAGATTTTTTAATGTATATGGCCCACGTGTTCGCACCAATGGAACGTATGGTGCGGTGTTTGGTGTGTTTTTGGCGCAAAAATTAGCCGGGAAACCGTTTACGATAGTCGGCGATGGTGAGCAGACGCGAGATTTTACATTTGTGACAGATGTTGTGCGTGCTTGTTATATGGCTGCGCAATCGGATATTTCAGGCGAAGTGATGAATGTCGGTAGTGACCAGACCTATTCTGTTAATCGGTTAGTAGATTTATTGGGAGGAAAAAAAATATATCTTCCCAAAAGGCCCGGAGAGCCCGATTGCACCTTTGCGGATATTGCGAAAATACGGAAGCTTTTGAATTGGAAAGCAGACGTCAGTTTTGAAGAGGGCGTTAGCATCATGCTGGATAATATAGATTATTGGCGTGAAGCGCCGGTTTGGGAGCCTGCCTCGATTGAGGCGGCAACGAAAGAATGGTTTGAGTGTTTGGGAAAATAATGATGGATAAAAGTCGGCTAGTAACAGCAGATATACGGCAGAAAACGATACGGTTATCTTGTCGAAGTGGGGCTGGACATTTAGCACCTTCTTTGTCTTGTGTAGAAATGTTGACAGTTTTGTTTAGAGACTTTTTAAGATATAACTTGGATGATCCTCGTGATAAATATAGAGATCGACTGATATTCAGCAAAGGTCATGGCGCATATGCTTATTATGTTATATTAAATGAGCTGGGATTTTTGCCAGATCATGAGTTAGATAATTTTTATACCGATCGGGCGACGATTAAAGGTTGTTTAACCATGAATTTAAATTATATGATAGAGGCGTCGACAGGCTCCTTGGGGCATGGCTTACCGATCGCAGTGGGGATGGCTCAGGCATTTAAAATGCAACGAATGGATAATAAAGTAATTTGCATTGTTGGCGATGGAGAGATGCAAGAAGGGAGTAATTACGAGGCACTTCAGTTGGCCTATCGATTTAAACTGAACAATTTACTTATTATGGTGGATGCTAATAACTTGCAAGCGATGGATAGAGTTGAAGATGTGGCGCTTGATAATAATAAGCTGTCCAGTATTTTAAAAAATTATGTGAATCCTTGTGCGTTCCTGGATATTGATGGGCATAGCGAAAATGCATTACAGAAATCACTGAAACAGTTTTTTCATTCACAAAACGATTCTTTTTCGATTATTTTTTGTAGAACGGTTAAGGGGAAAGGATTGTCGCTTATAGAAAATTCAATTAAACATCATTTTAGATGTCCTGTTGAAGATGGTTATCAAATAGAGGAATGTGAAGAAAATGTTTGAAGAAACAGCGAGTAAGAACATATTGATGCAATCGCTTTACCCATATTTTAAGTCAGATGAAAAGATGGCATTATTAGTTGGCGACATGGGGTTTGCGGTATTGGATGATTATTTTAATCATCATGCTGAACGAGTATTCAATATTGGGATTGCTGAGCAGGCGATGGTTAGTATGGCGGCCGGAATGGGGCTGGCCGGATTAAAGCCTATTATATATACACAGATACCGTTTTTGACCATGCGCGCTTTCGAACAAATACGTTACGATATATGCGAACATAAATTGAATGTTAAGATGATTGGTATCGGCGCTGAAAATTATTTTAATGTGTTGGGGCGTAGTCATTGTGTGGATGAAGATGATGTAAAAATTATGTCGATTTTTAAATCTTTATTAATTTTATTACCGACAGCTGCTACGATACAAGATGATTTGAAAAAATGTTTTGAGTATGATGGTCCGGTTTACATTCGTTGTAAATAATATCGTGATTTACCAGAGCATCATCGTTTGAAAGATTAACCTTATAATTATCAGGGTGCGTGCATGAGCAAATTAATGTTAGATGAGGAAAGCGAGTTAATATTAGATGGCTCTAAAATAATCTGGCATCAAGAGCGGTTAGAGCAATGGAAAAGAGGTGAGCGTTTTGCGCCGATCACTATTGACATGGCGTTGACTCAAGCTTGTCAATATAATTGTGAATTTTGCTATGCAAAATTACAACAAAATAAAGGTCATCGCATTACGTTTGAGATCATGAAAAATTTTATCGATGATTGCGCCGAAATTGGGGTCAAAGCAATTAGTTTAGTCAGTGACGGAGAAAGTACCGCTAACCCTATTTATCAGGATGTTATTGTTTATGGTCATGAAAAGGGGCTCTCTATGGCGTTAGGGACGCATGGGCATACACTGACGGAAGATGTGCTCGAAAAAATATTACCTGCGTTGACGTATATTCGTGTGAATTTTACAGCAGGTGAAGCGGATCGATACGCAAAAATACATGGTGTGCCCGAAAGTTATTTCTATGATGTTGTTGAGAATATTAAGACAGCCATGCGGTTAAAGAAACAACATGGGTTAGATGTAACGATCGGCATGCAAATGGTGTTGATGCCTGAATATGCAGATCAAATTTTACCCTTGGCGAAGCTAGGAAAAGAAATTCGTCCGAATTATTTAGTTATTAAGCATTGTTCGGATGATGAAATGGGGTCTCTTGGCGTTAATTATGACGGATATGAGCGGCTTTTTAATCTTTTAAAAGAAGCGGAAAGTTATACGGATGATGAATATTTGGTAAAGGTAAAATGGTCTAAGATTAAATCGGCAGGTAAGCGTTCATATAGTTGTTGTTATGGTCCGCCATTTCATTTGCAAATGTCCGGTTCTGGTTTGATCGCGCCATGCGGTAGTTTCTTTCATCCCCGATATGCAAGATATCATATTGCGCATATTGATCAAGGAGACAGACTAAAAGATGTAGTGTTTAGTGATCGATACTGGGATGTCATGAATGAGTTAGCGTCAGAAAAATTTGATGCTAAGACGATGTGTGCTGCGCTGTGTTTACAGCATAAGACAAATGAAGTTCTGGACGGCTATAAGAAAAATAAAATTTCCTTGGATAAGCCAACGGGTAAAAAACCACAACATATTGATTTTATTTGATAAGGTGATGTATGTTAATTGATAGTTGCGTGAATGTATTAGAAAATATAAAAAGCATCGCGGCTAGCCGAGATATTATCTTAATTTCGGGTAAATTTAACATATTACACCCCGGGCATATTCGCTTATTAAAATTTGCTAAGAGTTTGGGCGATTTTTTAGTGGTTGCTTTAGAGCCTGACATTTCCGATAAGACATTGTTGCCCTCGCATTTGCGATTGGAAGCCATTAATGCGACGCATTATGTCGATTATGCTTTTGTATTGCAGTCAAGCGCAACGGATTTTATTGCGGAATTAAGACCCCATATCGTTGTGAAAGGCAGCGAATTTGAGGCGAGACATAACCCTGAAGAAGCGGTGTTAGCTTCTTACGGGGGAAAATTGGTTTTTGGTTCGGGCGACATTCGATTTTCCTCCTTGGATTTATTAAAAAAAGAGTTCAGTCAATTTGAATTATCCACCATTGAGAAACCACTGGATTATCCGCGTCGACATAATTTTAATTTTAATGATTTAACGGCGCTTATTAATAAATTTTCTTCTCTGAATGTACTAGTGATTGGCGATACGATTGTGGATGAATATGTGATGTGTGATCCGCTCGGCATGAGTCAAGAAGACCCCACGATTGTGGTCACCCCTATCTCATCGAATAAATTTTTGGGTGGCGCGGGTATTGTGGCGGCGCATGCGCGTGGATTAGGGGCTCATGTGAGCTTTTATTCGATATTGGGCGATGATCAATTATCTAACTTTGTCGAAGAAAAAATGCAGGAATATCGTATTGATGCGCATTTATATACGGATAAAACAAGAGAAACTACGCATAAACAGCGTTTCCGAGCCAATGGCAAGACGTTATTAAGAGTCAACCGATTAAAACAGCATTATATCGATAATGAGTTGCAGGAAACAATACTTCAAGATATTCGCCATCATTTAGATAAAATAGATTTATTAATTTTTTCTGATTTTAGTTATGGCTGTTTACCAAAAAAATTGATTGCAAGTATATCGGCGCTTGCGTTAGAACATAATATTATTGTTACCGCAGATAGTCAGTCGTCTTCACAAATGGGGGATATTTCGCGGTTTAATAACATGTCATTGGTCACCCCGACAGAAAGAGAAATTCGATTGGCGGTGAAAGATTTTGAATCGGGATTAATTGTGTTGGCGGATAAGTTGCGGCAGAAAATTCATCCGGCGAATATTGTTATTACGCTAGGCGCAGAAGGGATGATTATTAATGAGATGCGAGATCCCGCCGCTGACTTATTAACGGATCGATTGCCGGTGTTTAATAAAGCGCCCAAGGATGTCGCTGGCGGTGGCGATGCTTTGCTCGTCGGAACCTCGCTTGGGCTGGCGGCAGGCGCTGATATTTGGCAAAGCGCTTATGTCGGCGCACTTGTAGCGGCTTGTCAGGTGGGACGATTAGGAAACTTACCCTTGCAGCAAAAAGAAATTCTAAAAGAGATCATGAGTTAAATGAAAGCGCTATTATTAGCCGCGGGCTTTGGTAATCGATTAAAGCCGATTACAGATTACATGCCAAAATGCTTGGTTCCTATCAATGGGAAACCATTATTAGCATATTGGATAGAAAATTTAGTCGCTGCGGGCGTTCAAGAAATATTAATTAACCTACATTATAAAGCTGACCAGGTTCAAGCGTTTGTTGATCATTCTCCCTATAAAACGATTATTAAAACCGTTTATGAAGAAGAATTATTGTTAACGGGCGGAACGTTACATAGGAATAGAAATTTTTTTGGTCATGATGATGTGTTAATGGCGCATGCGGATAATCTTTGCATCTGTGATTTTAAAAAATTTATGCAAACTTATTATGACCGCCCAAAAAATGTTGATATGACGATGATGACGTTCAACACGGATAATCCGACATCTTGCGGCGTCGTTGAATTAAATAATAATATTGTTGTTGGTTTTTATGAAAAGGTAAAAAATCCTCCCAGTCATTTAGCCAATGGCGCTGTATATATTCTTTCACAAGAGGTGTTGGGGTTTTTGGAAGGATTGGGCAAGGAAAAAATTGACTTTAGCACAGAAGTGATTCCTCATTTTCTAAATCGAATCAATACGTTTCATAACAGCATTTACCATCGAGATATTGGTACGCTAGAAAGTTACGCGCTGGCTCAACTAGAGGTGGAAAAATTATTATGAGCAGAAAAAGCTTTATGGTTGTTTTTAATGATGACCTTAATATTGGGAATTTTTCAGAAAACTTACATTATACGTTATTTAAAGCTGAGCGATTAAACAAAAAGGTGAAGCTTATAAGAAAGCGCATGTTTTTTGAGAAGTTTTTGAAAAAAGTTTTTAATCGTAAGCAGCTTACGGGAGTATATCGATTACATGGAGCACTTATTGATTCTCATTATACGCTGATAGATAGAGCGCTAGAGTTATTTTATGGATTTTATTTTTGGAGTAATTTAATTAGTCGAGCGATTTTGTGGAAGTTAAAAATTTTACGCAAATTGGAACTAAAAACGATAAGTCGTGGCGAGACAGATATATTTAATATTGAAAATAAAGGTATTTTTGATGTCGGTTCAATGGGTGCTGTTAATTGGTCATCGCTTTTGGAAAAAAAACAAGATTTATTTTTTTGTTCAAAAGATGAAAAAAAATGTCAGGAAAATTTACGACAATTAGGGGTTGGAGAAGGTCAATGGTATGTGTGTTTGCATATTAGAACTAGTTTTTATCATAGCAGTTATATGGATGAACATCGAAATTCTAGTGTCGAGAATTATTTAGAAGCCATCAATTATATACATTCTTTAGGTGGTGTCGTAATTAGGTTAGGTGATCCCGTGTTCTTGGGCTATGAGGACGCTTATATTGACTATCCTAATACCTCTTTTAAATCTGAATTAATGGATTTATTTTTAATAAAAAATTGTAGATTTTTTTGGGGAACAAATTCTGGAATTTTTGATACGGCTTTATTATTTGGTGTGCCGACACTGGCGGTTAATGTCTCTGATTTTTTGTTTATTCGTCCTTACAAATCGGCGGATAGGATAATCTATAAACCCATATTGTCGAGAGAAGAAGGGAAGATTATGTCATTTGAAGAGGTTTTTCGCCATACTGACAGCATTATGATGTCTAATATTGGATTGTCAGGCTTTGAAGCATTTGATAAAGATTACAAAATGGTGGAGAATACATCAGATGAAATCCGGCAAGTTATTGAGGAAATGTGCGTTGGATTTGAAAATGACTTGCCAGAAACCTATTTTCAACAGGCATTTAAAGCGCAATTAAACATAGCCGCTATTCGATGGGCGACTCAAAAATTTTCTGATCGTCATTTGAATAATGCTTATAGAATAGCGGCCAAGACATATTTCAGCGGTCGCATTGGTCGGCATTTTGCAGAAAAATATTTATATGGCACGCCGGATTTGCCGCATGACAAAGAGAGGTGTTATGAAGCTGAACAATAAGAAAATATTAGTAACCGGTGCCGATGGTTTTATCGGCTCGCATTTAGTGGAACGTCTCATCGCATTAAATTATGATGTGCGGGCATTTGTTTTATATAATTCTTTTAATAGTTGGGGGTGGTTGGATGCTTTGCCGGCCGCCACTAAAAAGAATTTGGATGTGTTTGTCGGCGATGTGCGTGACCCAAATGGTGTGCGCCATGCCGTTAAAGATTGTCAAATTATCATGCATTTGGCTGCATTGATTGGTATTCCGTATTCGTATTATTCGCCGGATTCTTACGTGGATACCAATATTAAAGGAACGTTAAATGTTTTGCAGGCGGCAAGAGACTCTGGCGTTGAAAAAATTATTCATACGTCAACGAGTGAGGTATATGGTACGGCGCAGTTCGTGCCGATCACAGAAGATCATCCTCTGCAAGGACAGTCGCCTTATTCTGCGACAAAAATTGGAGCGGATCAATTAGCGCTTTCTTTTTATAATGCATTTGATACGCCGGTGAGCGTGATTCGCCCTTTTAATACTTATGGGCCGCGTCAATCGGCGCGGGCAGTGATTCCGACGATTATTACGCAAGTGGCGGCAGGGACGAGTGAGATTAAATTAGGTGCTTTGTCGCCCACGCGAGATTTTAATTATGTGAGCGATACAGTAAATGCGTTTATTGCGATGGCGGAATCTGATCGCGTGATGGGCGAAGTGGTGAATATTGGCAGTAATTATGAGATTTCCATTGAAGATCTGGTTAAGTTGATTGCTGCTTGTATGAATAAAAAAATCACGTTGAGTGAGGATGCGCAGAGGATGCGGCCAAAAAAGAGTGAGGTAGAGCGATTATGGGCAGATAACGCTAAAGCAAAAGCATTATTAGATTGGACACCGGCGTATGCTGGGTTAGAGGGGTTGCAGAAAGGGTTGCAAAGAACCATCGAATGGTTCTCGCATTCAGAAAATCTTAAGCATTATAAGTGTGGGAAATATGTCGTTTGATCCTCGTTTATTTATTACAACGTTAAAAAATTGCTTGCCAAGCGCTCAGGCGAGTATTGCATTGCATGAACCGTTATTTGCTGGCAATGAATGGCGTTATGTTAAAGAATGTTTGGATACTGGCTGGGTCTCTTCGGGTGGAAAATTTGTGGATCGATTTGAATATGATTTGGCAGCGTACACTGGCGCGAAACATTGTGTGGTTGCCGTGAATGGTACTGCGGCGTTGCATATTATTTTTTTGTTGGCGGGCATCAAGCCAAATGATGAAGTATTGGTGCCAGCCTTGACATTTATTGCCACCTGTAACGCGATCGCCTATTGTGGCGGCGTTTCTCATTTTATTGACAGTGAAGAATCTCATTTAGGCATCGATTTTAAAAAATTGGAACGTTATTTATCTGACATAACAGAAATCAAAGACAATGTTTGTTACAATAAATTAACTAAGCGGCCGATTCGTGCGTTATGTGTAATGCATACGTTTGGTCATCCCGTGGATTTAGATGCGGCGATGGCTTTATGTGATCGTTATCATTTGAAGTTGATTGAAGATGCGGCTGAAGCATTGGGTTCTTTTTATAAAGGTCAGCATGTGGGACATCATGGTTTTGCCGGGGCATTAAGTTTTAATGGAAATAAAATCATTACGACAGGTGGCGGCGGAGCAATCGTCACGGATGATGAAAGCGTGGCTAAAAAAGCGAAGCATATCACGACAACGGCCAAACTGCCGCATCATTGGAAATATGATTATGATTGCATCGGTTATAATTATCGCTTACCGAATATTAATGCGGCGCTGGGATGTGCGCAGTTAGAAAAACTACCTGAATTTCTGCAGAAAAAACGCCAACTGACAGAACGATATGAAAAAACATTTAAACATTATGATGGATGCCGGTTTATCGAAGAGCCGAAAGAGGCAAAAAGCAACTGTTGGTTAAATGCGATATTGTTGGACAATTCCAGCCAGCATCTTCGCAATGATATTTTAGAATTAGCGATTAAAAATAATATTTTTTTGCGGCCGGTGTGGGAGTTGATGGATACATTGCCGATGTATCAACATTGTCCGCGCATGGATTTGTCGGGGGCGAAAAGTATCGCTGCTCGATTAATTAATATTCCGAGCAGTGTTTGTTTAAGTGAGGAGCCGGCGTGCGAAAAATATTAGTCATGACCTGCGCGCGCTCCGACTACGGGTTGTTGTATGGGTTGATGCGAGAGATACAGCAAGATTCATCGCTGCAATTGCAAATAGTGGTGATGGGGATGCATCTCGAAGAGAAATTTGGATTGACCTATAAGCAAATTTTAAAAGATGGTTTTAAGATTGATGCCAAAGTGAAAATGAATTTATCCTCTGATAAAGAGGAGACGGTTGCTAAGGCCGTTAGTTTAGGAGTGGCCGGTTGCGCAAAAGCCTATAAGAAATTAAAGCCCGATATTATTGTATTATTGGGCGATCGATTTGAAACATTTGCGGCCGCCAGTGCGGCACTGTTTATGCGGATTCCGATTGCGCATATTCATGGTGGCGAAGTCACGGAAGGGGCTTATGATGATGCTGTTCGGCATGCGATTACTAAAATGGCGCATTGGCATTTTGTGGCGCATAAACAATATGCGAAGCGCGTTGTTCAATTAGGTGAAAATCCTAATCGAGTATTCTGCGTGGGGGCGGTGGGCTTGGATTCTATTAAGCGGACAAAACTATTGGACAAAAACGAACTCGAGAGGCAGCTGGGGTTTTCCATTAATAACAATACAGCGTTAGTGACGTATCATCCGGTGACGCTAGAAAAGAGTATGGCTGCGCGCCATATTAAGTCTTTATTAAAGGCATTGGAACAATTTAATTTTCAATATATTTTTACGATACCCAATGCCGATGCCGAGAATACAAAAATTTTTAAAGCATTAAAAAGATTTATGCAGCGACATCCATCGGCGAAAATTTATGCCTCGCTGGGGACTCAGAAATATTTTTCTTTAATGAAATATGCGGGGTTAATGATCGGTAATTCATCGAGTGGCGTGATCGAAGCGCCATCGTTTAAGTTGCCCGTTGTCAATATTGGTTCGCGACAAATAGGGCGGTTGATGTTTGATAATGTTATTAATTGTTCTGATGATGCAGGTTTGATACAAAGAGCTATTAAAAAAGCACTGTCAATATCTTTTCGAGAAAAATGTCGGCAGCTTAAAAAAAGTGATTTGGATCAAGGGAGTACGAGTAAGAAAATTAAGAACCTTTTAAAAAGAGTAACATTGAGTGATTTGGTAAAAGGTTTTTATGACTTATAATGGGGGTGCGAAAATGGCCAAGACAATAATTATTGCTGAAGCGGGTGTTAATCATAATGGATCGTTAGATTTGGCTTTTGAATTGATTGATCAAGCCGTGGCAGTTGGTGCTGATATCGTCAAATTTCAAGCCTTTAATTCTTCTCAGATTGTTACTCAATCTTTATCTAAGGCATCTTATCAAAAAGTAAATACAGGTGGACAAGATTCGCAGTTGGCCATGTTGAAAAAATTGGAATTAAGTCGCGCGGATCATGAGCGGCTCATCGAGCATTGTCAAAAAAAATCCATTAAATATTTATCATCAGTTTTTGATCTGCAAAGTTTGAATGATTTGGTTAATTATTTTGGCATTACCGAGGTCAAACTGGGTTCTGGTGAGATAACGAATGGTCCTTTATTACTAAAAATAGCGCAATTGCAATGTGATGTTATCTTATCAACGGGCATGTGTGATTTGGTAGATATTCAGCGGGCATTAAGTATTTTGGCTTTTGGGTATTTGGATAGAAGCGAATATCCAACCAGAGCGACTTTTGAAGCGGCTTTTAATTCCGTAGAGGCACAGAAAATTTTAAAAGAGAAGGTTGTTTTATTGCATTGCACAACAGCCTATCCTGCGCCCATAAACGATATTAATCTGTATGCGATGGATACTATGCGCAATACTTTTTTGTTGCCGGTAGGCTATTCAGATCATTCATTGGGGATTAATATAGCTATTGCTGCAGTTGCGCGTGGTGCGATTATGCTTGAAAAACATTTTACGCTAGATAAAAATTTACCCGGACCCGATCATAAAGCATCGCTTGATCCTCGAGAGTTTGCTCGAATGGTGACGGCTATCAGAGAAGTGGAGGTCGCGTTGGGTAATGCAGAAAAAAAAGTTACCCCGTCAGAGCTTGATCATTTTGATATTGTGCGCAAGCATTTGGTTGCGGCTCAAACGATCAAGAAAGGTGAAAAATTCACCGAGCGCAATATTGCAGTTAAGCGTTCGCAAGGGAAAATATCTCCAATATATTTCTGGGAGATTCTGGGAGAGACCGCCGACAAAGATTATGTCATTGATGATGTTATATCATGAGTTTTTTGTAAATACTCTAAAGAGTAAGGGTGAATAGTTTCCAATAGCTGGCGGGAATGCCGCATCGAGAAATTTCACAAATTCAGTGTTTCTGATAGGCGCATTTTCTGGTCGTAGAGATTCATGCAATACTCTTGCCGTAAAATAGTGGGTGGATAAATAATTTTGAGGTATTGAAGTATTTATTTCGGTAAACCCTGTATTTTTCATTTCATCTATAATAGATTCGCTTAAATAATTATTATGATATGCTGGTTTCATTTCCGTTAGGCATAGTTCTTGCTGTGCTTTATTTAAGTTGACCAAGGGTTCGATAAAGGATTCTATCATGATGAAGATGCCATCTGTGTTCAAAATAGTATATATTTTTTCAATTGCCGTTATTTGATCTTCCTTAGAGAGTAGATTGATTAAGACTCTTTCGGAAATCACTATATCAAAAGAATTTGGCTTGAAGTTATCTTTCCTGCAGTCGTCTTGAATGAGTTGAACATTTTTTAATGTTCTTTCGCTGGCTAATTTATATAATTCTTTATTGAATTCTAATCCATGAAATTTGAAGTCAGGATATCTTGCGGATAATTGCGACAAGAGATAGCCATTTCCACAACCCACATCTAATATGGTTAGATTTTTATCTTGTTTTTTATACGTCTTGTCTATTGTGTTAAAAATAAATTCAATTTCTTTATCTCGTATAAAAATATCATGCATAGTGGATTCTTTTGAGCTGCCCTTGTTGGTTGCTTCTTTGTTATAATGTGTTTGAATAACATCATGAGGGTTCATAATATTCCTTTTGATAAGAGTTTGATGAAAGGACAAGATTATTCAGATTATTGTAGCGATTGATATTGCTAATACAAGAAAAATATAGGGCGTTAAGGAGGGTAAGGGCCGCATTTGTTCATATTTTGAACACGTTATTATTAGTTGTTGCAAATGCTTTATGGTAATATACATCCTCAAATCGGTTGCCATTGCTGGTAGCGGAGATGGGTCGATTAATATTCTTGTGAGGTTGTTTGTGTACGATGTAGAATGGAAAAAACTTTTAGTTAATCCAGATTGTACATTAGAAAACGCCATTCGCGTGATTAATCAGGGTGCTTTGGGCACCGTGTTTGTTGTCGATCATGATTTAAAATTATTGGGTGTAGTGACGGATGGCGATGTGCGTCGTGGTTTATTGCGACATGTTACGCTGGATCAGCCTGTTTTTTCCGTGATGAATGATCAGCCGAGGATGGCCATGCGCAATATAGATGTTGCCGAATTGATTACCATGATGGAAGAACAGTCGATACGTTGTGTGCCGATTGTGGATGAAAATCAATGCATGATTGACGTAGAAATTTCACCGTATTTGCGTCGCGAGGCTAAAAATACGAATTGGGTGTTTTTAATGGCCGGTGGTTTTGGCACGCGATTAAAGCCATTAACCGACGATTGCCCGAAGCCATTATTGAAAATTGGCGGGCGTCCCGTTTTAGAAAATATTATTCAACAGTTTAAATTGAATGGGTTTCAGAAATTTTTTATGTCCGTTCATTATAAATTGAATATGGTGAAAAGTTATTTTGGTACGGGGGAACAGTTTGGCGTTGATATTAAATATCTTGAGGAAGAGGAGCCGTTGGGGACGGGTGGATCATTGGGCTTGTTACCCGAAATATCCCAGCCTTTAATCGTGATGAATGCCGATGTGTTAACGAAGGTGAATTTTCGTCAATTATTACAGTTTCATCTGGATTCAAAAGCTGCAGTGACGATGTGTGTGCGTGAATATGGTATGCAGGTGCCTTATGGTACCGTTCAGATCGATGGGCATGTTGTCACAGAAATTATTGAAAAACCCTCGTATCAATTTTTTATTAATGCGGGTATTTATGTGTTATCGCCGGATGTCGTTAATGGGATTCAGGGAAAAAATAATTTTGATATGCCAACATTATTTAATCGGTTGATTCAAGAAGGCAAGACCGTAGTGACCTTTCCCATACATGAATATTGGTTGGATATGGGCAAGATGGAAGATTTTAAACGTGCGCAAATAGATATTTCACCCTTTGTATCATGATAGAAACCATACACAAACCCGTCATATTAGTTGTCGGTCTGGGCAGTATCGGCAAGCGGCATGTGAAAAATCTTCGTGCACTTTTTCCTGATGCGTATATGGTTGTGTGTCGACATGCGCCGACGGAGCATGATCAAGATTTTGTGACGCAATATATTGATAAAGTTGTGTATGATCTGAATGAAGCGATTGCGTTAAAACCGATGGCAGCTATTTTGTGCAATCCGGCGGTTTATCATGTTTCGATTGCACTGCAATTGGCAAAAAATGACATTCATCTGTTTATTGAAAAGCCGTTGTCGAATACGTTAACAGATGTGGAAGCTCTCATTACTCTATGTCGTCAGAAAAAATTAGTGTTCATGGTGGGTTATAATCTTCGCTTTTCAAAGACATTAGATCGCGCGAGGGAACTCATAAAGCGCGGAGCAATCGGTGATATCCTGTCTGCGCAGGTCAATACAGGGCAATATTTACCGGATTGGAGGCCGGGTGCTGATTATCGAAAAACCGTGTCAGCGCAACAGAAAATGGGCGGCGGTGTTTTGTTAGAACTCAGTCATGAGTTAGATTATATGTGTTGGTTATTGGGCAAGCCTGTCGAGGTTTTTGCGCGATTGACCTCGAGTGGTTCATTGGAGATTGATGTAGAAGATAATGCGGATGTCTTTTTAACGTTTCAAAAGAATTTAATGGTGAGTATTCATCTTGATATGTTACAGCGTACCGCTTGTCGCCAGTGTAAGGTTGTGGGTGCGTTGGGTACAATAATTTGGGATGGTGTTGAAGATAAACTCATTGTTCAGTCTGAAAAACAAGAATTTTCGCAGAGTTTTTGCGGGGCAGAGGATAAAAATGAAATGTATAAACGAGAAATAAAACATTTTTTTGATTCTATTCGTAAAGGATCTCCTGCTATGGTTACAGGGGTTGATGCGTTGGAGAGTTTAAAGATTGTGTTGGCTGCAAGAAAATCAAATCAAACACGAGAAATTGTGCCATTATGAAAGCGTTGAATTGTTTTGCATTTATTTTTGCGCGAGGAGGCTCGAAAGGCATTCCGCGAAAAAATATTACATTGTTAAATGGCAAACCATTGATTGCATATTCGATCGAAACCGCGTTAGCCTGTCCATCGATTAGTCGTGTCATAGTGTCGACCGATGACGAGGAGATTGCATTGGTTGCTAGGCAGTATGGCGCAGAAGTGCCTTTTATGAGACCAAAAGAATTGGCGCAAGATAATAGTTCAGAGTGGCAAGCGTGGCAACATGCGATTCGGTTTATGCAGAAATGCGATGCATTTGATGTGTTTGTGAGCTTGCCTGCAACGGCGCCTTTGCGAAATGTAGAGGATGTGGAAAAATGTATTAACCTTTTATCACATGCAGATACCGATATTGTCGTGACCGTTAAGCCAGCAGAGCGTAATCCCTATTTTAATATGGTGAAGGTTGATCGTGATGGTTTTTCGCATTTGGTTTGCAAAGGAGATGATGTCGTTTATAATCGTCAAGTGGCGCCGATGCTTTACGATATGACGACGGTGGCTTATGTGGCAAAGCCGGATTTTATATTGAACGCGACCAGTATATTTGAAGGGCGTGTTCGTTCGGTCGTTGTTCCCGCCGAAAGAGCCATTGATATTGATACGCCATTTGATTTAAAAATAGCAGACATGTTAATGAAGGAGTCTGTGCAATGACGATACATGAACAGATGAGTTTAGCCGGTCGTGTGGCATTGATTACGGGTGGTGCGGGACATGTTGGGCGCATGGCCGCCGACATATTAGCAGAGCTAGGTTCACATATTGTTATATTGGATAATGATCGAAAGGCGGCAGAAACGGTTGCGCAAGCCATTCAAGAAAAATATGCTGTGCAAAGCATTCCTATTGTAGTGGATTTAGAAGAAGATAATTTTGTTTTAAACGTGATGCCGGTGATTCAAAAAAAATTCGGACGTTTAGATATTTTAATTAATAATGCGGCGTTTACGGGCGTTTCTGGTTTAAAAGGTTGGGCAGTTGGTTTTAAGGAACAGCATGTGGATACTTGGCGTCGTGCATTGGAAGTGAATTTAACAGCGCCATTTGCATTGATCCAGTCTTGTGTTGATTTGTTAAAAGCGAGCAAAGGTGTTGTCATTAATATGGGTTCAATTTATGGAGTGTTAGGCCCTGATATGAATTTGTATCAAGGAACGAGCATGGGCAACCCTGCCGCTTATGCAGCCAGCAAAGGTGGATTGCTTCAGTTGACGCATTGGTTAGCCACTGTTTTAGCGCCCGATATTCGTGTTAATATGATTTCGCCGGGTGGGATTTTTCGCCATCAGCCGAAAGATTTTTGTGAGCGTTATATCCAAAAGACGCCTTTAAAAAGAATGGCGACGGAAGAAGATTTAAAAGGAGCCATTGCTTATTTTGCAACGGATTTATCGCTGTATGTGACGGGACAAAATTTATTGGTGGATGGTGGTTGGACAGCTTGGTAATTATTTATAGAGCAAGAAAAAATGTTTAATAAAGTTATTTTTTTGGTGTATTCCTATCATCACTCAATCGAGCATGAGCGCTTTGGTGTTTATGAGTTTGAAAAAAATAATTTTTCAGTAGAGATTTGGATTTTGGCAAAAATTTTTTTGCCCGATAGGGAAACAAAATATTTATATGAAGAAAATGCCAATACTCAGAATATTAAAGTTTTTCATAACAAGGCTGAGTACAAAAATGCAATGAGATATTTGGATAAAAAGACTATCGTCATCAGTTATATTCCCTATGCGATCTCTTGTTATTTTATTTATAGAGCCTTAACCAAATACCGCGTTACCTACATGTTGAACTCATGTTGTCATGTGCCTTCGTCAGAGGGGAGCCGACAGGTTTATGATAGTTGGTGGCATTTTATATCTGCTAAGCTACAAGGTAAATTTTTTTTACGTTGCATGGAATGGGTGTTTCGTAAAATGCCAGGATATTTAATTGGAATTCGGCCGGCCAATGCCGCCTTGTTGGGAGGAATAAAAACATGGGGTGTGCATCGACCCGTCGGTCATCGCACGTTGCGATGGTATTTGCATGAAGATGATTATGAACGATTTTTAAAAGAAAATAAAACGCCATGCCAAGTAGATGAATCACTGTGTGTTTTTTTAGATTCGTATATTCCCTATCATCCGGATATGTCGTTTATGGGAGCGAGCGGGTCTATTGATCCCCAAAAATATTATCGTAAATTATGCTGTTTTTTCGATTATTTAGAACAAACTTATCATTATCATGTGGTCATTGCAGCGCATCCGCGCTCCAGATATCATGAGCATCCTGATTGTTTTGGTGGACGGGAAGTCATAAAAGGAAAAACAGTTTCATTGGTGAGAGCAAGCGGATTAGTCTTGGGTGATGCAAGTGCATCAACAAGTTTTGCTGTCCTTTATAAAAAACCCATTATTTTTTTAATGATGGACATGTTAAAGCCCCACAAAATATATGAAAATTCTAAAAAATTTGCGGTCGCATTAGGCACGGAAATATTAAACTTGGATAATGATTTTAGTCATTTTGATTTAACGTCGAAGCTGCACATTAATCGAAATGCCTATAAAAATTATTTGGAAAATTATATTAAGGTTTCGGGTTCACCGGATACTTTATTTTGGGAATCTGTGCTAGACAAGCTCCATGCAGGCGCTTTGGGTTAGCGACTATAATTATTTGGATGACTATAGATCTGATATTTTCCACACGCCAATTTTTTTATCGGGACGAGAACAATATTTTGGGTCGATATCTTCATTAATATATTGTAGCGGCGGGGGAAAACAAAAAGGGGGCTGTAAAAAATTTATCGTATGATGTGATCCAGTAATAATGTCGGTATTTTTTTTTAATTGACTAAACGTAGATGTGGCGAGATAGGTAGAGCCGCTTTTTTTAATATTGGCCAGACTTTTATAAATATCTTGAAATGAGAAGTGAATAAAAATATCTCGGCAAAAAATTAAATCGACTTTAGGAAGATTATCAGACAAAATATCGATAACTTGAAATTGTCTTTTTGTGTTTTCATATAACTTTTTATTGGTTTCTATTAATTCTTCTACGATATCTGCTCCGATGTAATGATCCAAATTTAAAGGCATCTCATTCATCCAGAGAAAATCACCGCAGGGGATATCCAGCATAGTTTTTATGTTTAATTTTTTTAGCAATAAGAGCAATTCTGATCGCAGTGTTTTTGTTCTGTTGATGGTTGAGCTGGCGCCCGATATCGATTCACTATCCCCCCATCTATTTTTTTTATAATAGGTAGTAAAAATTTGTTTAACGGAGTGATTTTTTAGGGTTGTTTTTAGCTGACGCTCATGCGATAGCTCTGTATAAAAATGTTTGGGGTGCCGCACGGTATATAAAAAATGATAGAGCAGAGGAAGTCGATATTTTAGAAATAATCCTGCTTTGCTCATTATTAAAAATCTCTCAATCAATGGGGTTAGTAAAATGTGAATATTTCCCCGCGGCTTGCCGCGAGGGACATTGCGCCTGGGGATTCTCAAGGGGAGCGGGCGTTCGCTCCCCTTGAGTCGCCGTCCGCGCGGGTTTCCCGCGCAGGCGATCAATAAAAGAAATAAAAATACCCCGTCCGCTTGCGGCGGGGATTTTTATTAAAAATTTCCGCCGCAAATTGCTTCACATTATATGCTGTTATTGGTTGCGCAAAAAGAAGTTTTTTGGAAAAGATGGTTAGGGATGCTTTGGTTATCGAGTCGGGCAAATTTTGCCCATTCGCTGATTTTCAAAAAATATTGATATTGAAGGCGAAAACCATTTATTTCATCCTGGTTATCATGGATTTTTGTTGGAATCAGTTTATAATTTGGCGATATTTTAAAGAAGATTGATAAATGTTGGCAGAAATATCGAGGCAGTTTTTTTATGATATCCCCTATCATGCATAAAAAAAAACGTCTGCTCTATTATACGGGTCATTGTGAAATTGTGGGTGGCGATGTTAAATATCTATTTGAGTTATTGCAACATCTGGATAGCCATCAATTTGATATCACGATTTATGCGGATAAAAACAAAGAGTTTTCCAGAAAAATTGCCATTGACTTTCCTGAGTTTGTGTCACAAGTGAAATACTTAGAGACAGCGCCAACATTGTTTCATCAGAACTTTTTGGAGCGCTATTATATTTATTTATCTCAAAAACAAAATAGTTTTTTGTTTAAAGTGCTTAATTGGAAGGTAAAAGGAAAAAGTTTGTTCCAAGCCGTCAATTTTTTATATACGTGTGCTTCTTTTAAATATTTAAGAGATCACGTTAGAAACTTTTTTGTGTTTTATCAACTTTTTTCAAACAAATGTAAAGACGTTGATATTGTTCATTTTAATAATGGAGGCTATCCGGGTAAGCTGGCGGGAGGGATGGCTATTGTTGTGGCACATTTTTTCGGCATTAAAAAGATCATCATGACCGTGCATAATGAACCGGTTGAACGTCGATGGTATAGGGTTTCTGATTTTCTGTTGGATTATGGTGTTGCAAAATATTGTGATGATCTGTTAGTGCCTTCTGCTATTATTAAACAACAGTTGATTGATTTGCGTGGGTTGCCATCGGATAAAATTCATGTCATTCAGTGTGGATTAAAAGATGAACCATTATATTCCGATCAAATGATTTATTTAAAGCGTCAGGCGCTGGGATTGATCCCAGAGCATTTGGTGCTGCTTATCGCGGGCAATTATGAAGATCCTCGAAAAGGTCATCATCTACTCTTATTGGCCTTAGCTGAAAATATTACAAACTTTCCTACTTTAAAATTATTGATCGTTGGGGATGGATCTTTACAAAGAAAACAGGTATTGGATGATTTAGTTGATCGTTTGGGATTGGATGATTATGTGGAGTTTTTGGGTTATCGCACGGATATGCATGCATTAAATTCGATTGCAGATGTCGTTGTCGTGCCGTCTATACAAGGGGAGGCAACACCCTATACAATCAAAGAAGCCGCGCGAGCGGGACGCCCCGTGATTACCTCAACGGCGGGCGGATGCGCGGAAGCTGTCGAACATAATGTATCCGGCTTGCTTGTGCCAGCGGGCGATATGAAAGCATTGTCGAGAGCATTAACTGTTTTATTGAAAGATGCGCGTTTGCGAAAAAAAATGGGCGAGCAGGCGAAATCATTATTTTTAGAGCGTTTTTTATTGCAAGATCGAGTAGAAGATGTTATTCAGTTGTACGCTGAACAAGTGGATGATACATGAATTATGTGAAAAAGGGGCTTGTTTTATATGTTTAATAATGTGTATAAAAATCGTCGCGTTTTTGTTACGGGTCACACCGGGTTTAAAGGGAGCTGGTTAACGCAGTGGTTGTTAAATTTAGGGGCGGATATAGCCGGTTATTCTGTCGATATTCCCTCGCAACCCTCTTTGTATGAATTACTTCATTTAAAGGAAAAAATACGACAAGATTATAGGGACGATATTAGAGATATTGATCGATTATCCCAGGCGATGGCGGATTTTCAGCCGGAAATTGTTTTTCATTTGGCGGCACAGCCAATTGTGCGTACATCGTTGGCAGAACCCAAGTTAACATTTGATGTTAATTTAGGGGGAACAGTTAATATATTAGATGCGATACGTCATATTGATTCTATTGTTGCTGCAGTATTTATTACCAGCGATAAATGTTATGAAAATGTAGAATGGGAATATGGTTATCGTGAAACAGATGTGTTGGGAGGAAAAGATCCTTATAGTGCATCGAAGGCGTGTGCTGAAATGGCCATTAGTGCTTATGAGCGTTCGTTCTATCAAGATTCAAATCAGGCGCTGGTGTCAGCGCGAGCGGGTAATGTTATTGGCGGAGGAGACTGGGCTAAAGATCGCATTGTGCCTGATTGCATGCGTGCGTGGGCCAAAGGAGAAACTGTCGAAGTGCGACGACCTACAGCCATTCGACCTTGGCAACATGTGCTAGATCCATTGGGCGGCTATTTGGATTTGGGTGCGCGGTTGTATGCAAAAGATAAAGATGTGATTGGCGAGGCGTTTAATTTTGGTCCGTTGTCAGAAACGTATTTAACGGTAGGCGAGTTAGTGAAAAGGTTGAGTAACGTTTGGGGCGAGTCTGCGCATTCAAAATTGTTTAATTGCGAAATGCAAAGTCGTGAGGCAGGTTTATTGAAACTATGCTGTGATAAGGCGTTGGCGCGACTTAATTGGTCCGCCACCTTAAGTTTTTCTGAAGCGATCATGTTTACGGGAGAGTGGTATCGTGATTATTATCGGTCTTCTAAAGAAAGCATGGTAGACATGACTAATGCTCAAATTGAAAAATATGTACATTTAGCAAAAGAGCGAGGTCGATTTTGGGCGCAATAGAAATAAATCAGCCCATGATCGATGGGGTCTATGTTACACCGCTTAAAAAATTTACGGATGAGCGGGGGATGGTGATGCATATATTGAGTGATATGCAATTATCTACTGTTCGAGAAGTCTATGCATCGCTTATCAAAAGCACGGCGATCAAAGCCTGGAAGCGTCATCATAAGATGGTGCAACATTATGCCGTTCCGATTGGTAAAATTAAATTAGTATTATTTGACAATCGTCTGAATTCTTCTACCCATAATAGGGTTCAGGAAATAGTGACAGGCATTGATTATTATGGTCTCATTCAAATTCCGCCCATGGTTTGGTATGGTTTTGAAAGTTTATCAGATGGAGATTCGTTGATTGTTAATGGCGCTTCTTTGCCACATGACCCAAATGAGGTTGATTGCTTAGATAAAAATACTCGGGAAATTCCGTATGTATGGGGTGATAATTTAAATTGAGAAATCTCCGCCGCTTGCGGCCGAGTTGTTGAAAAAATATATCCAAGACCTAAGCTCGTAAATTTTACCGCTTTAAAATCGTGGGTTCCCGCTAGATGCTTGTCGGTGTTAATGGTTATTTGAGGGAGGGGAGTAAATGAAGAACTGGTTACCTACGTTCCAGATGAACACTCGTAAGGGCGTGTTATTGCCGGTTTTTTATCTGTTTTTGGCGACATTGATATTTCATGGATTGACGCTGTTCAATAATGGAATTTTTTCGGATGGTTGGATAGGCTATATAATATTTATTGAGCATAATTTTGTTTGGATGAAAGCGGTTGACTCTGCAATGGGATTGCCCATTGACTATTATATTGATTGGGTTTCAATGTTGTTAGGATATGGGTTCATTATTAATTTGACTGGGTTTTTATCTGTTTTTATCGCTTCTTTATGTGTTTATTTGTCTTTGAGATTATTCAAGTCAATATCGTCTTCAATTGCCTTATTGGCTGCTTACGTTGTTATTATTTACCCGGGGGCGCTAACGACATTTTTTGGAGATGTGAATAATAATCATGTTTGTTATATATTGTTTTTTGTGGCGAGCTATTTTGGGCTTAAAAGTCAATCCATTGGTCAGTATAATATTTTTTCTATCGCGCTGAGAGTTGGCAGCCTGTTGCTTTTTTTTATTAGTTTTTTCTTAAAATCTTTGCTTTGTTATTATGCTGTTTTTTTTGCGGCGCTGTATTGCTTGTCAATTCGAGATCAAAAAATCTTGTCGTTTAGAGCAAATATGAAATTTTTACTGCGAACATTAGATTTCTTTATTCTGCCGTTTTTGTTTTTTGTAATAGTGAGCGTTTTTTTTCCGGCTCATGGTGTTTATGCGGGGTATAATACGATTGCGTTTCCGGGATATTTTCTTTTTATTTATTGGCATTTACACTCGTTTTTTAATATTATTTTCTTTTCATGGGTTGTTGATTGTCTGTATGTGTTGTTTTTAATAGCGGGCGTTGTATGGGTGCTGCTTAAGCAAATACCCGTTTCGGTAATAATGAATTTAATGAAAAGACCATTAACCGATAAATGGTTTTTTCCCTACGGCGTGCTTTTGATTGTTGGTTTTGTGGCGTTGTGGATGGCCGTATTTCCCTATATTATGGTGCATATCGTGGTTGATAGTACGCGGGCAATAGGGACGTCCCATTATTCACTTTTGGTGCCCAGCGCAATGGCGATATTATTTGCAGGTATTTGGGGGTTGTGGTTTCAAAATAGTGATGGGCGGATTACTTCTGTTGGAAAAATTATATTTGTCGCATTGGCATTAGTATATGGCATTTTTTGGTATCGAGGTTATTTACAATTGAGTGCTGAATCTGCCTTACAAAAAACCTTGATAAAACAATTTCAGAAGCATCCCGGCTGGGGAAATTATTCGATTTATTGGATTCGGATATATTTTGACGGGGTACAACCCGTCTATAGCGGATATGAGTGGAGCGGTATCTTGAGTTATGTCTATGGCGGACATTCTCGATATGGTGAATCATATAAATCGCGACAAACCTATAATTCAGTCTATTGGGACAAAACTTTTACGCCATTGGTTCGACAATTGTATAATATTGAAAAGTGGGATGAAAATGGCTGTCAAGCAACTATAAAAATTATTCCATTGAGCGAAGGTAAAAATCCCTATGTCATAGGAAGTTTATATTTATACTATAGGCTTTTAGATAAAAAACAATTATCATCTTTTTTGGATCATTTGATGCAGGTAGAGGTTCGTCCCTATCAGTCTATAGAGGCAACACATTGTAAAAAAGTATAGAGCCAGGTTATTTTGAGGTAGAATAATGACTAAAGCAGATCAATTAAAACAAGAAATACTCGATAAAGTGGCGGAGTATTATCAGTATGCTTTTAATCAAGCGCCCAAGCAGAATCGCATCTCTTATGCGGGTCGTGTGTTTGATGAGCGGGAAATGTTGAATTTAGTGGACGCATCGCTAGAGTTTTGGTTGACGGAAGGGCGATACGCGCAAGCATTTGAAAAGAAATTCTCTGGCTTTTTAAACGTTAAATATACCGCATTAGTTAATTCAGGTTCTTCGGCTAATTTGCTTGCCTTTGCAACGTTGACATCACCTTTGTTAAAGGATCGACAAGTTTTACCAAAGGATGAAATCATTACGATTGCGGCTGGGTTTCCGACAACAGTGACCCCTATTATTCAATATGGCGCGACACCTGTTTTTGTCGATGTTGTATTAGCCGATGGGACGTACAATGTTGATTGTGCGCAATTAGAACAGGCGTTGTCAAATAAAACTAAAGCAGTGATGTTGGCGCATACATTAGGGAATCCATTTGATTTATCAAAAGTATTGGGGTTTTGTCAGAAAAATAATCTATGGTTAATTGAAGATAATTGTGATGCGCTTGGCTCTAAATATAATGGAAAATATACAGGAACTTTTGGCGATATTGCTACTAGTAGTTTTTATCCGCCGCATCATATTACCATGGGCGAAGGCGGCGCGGTTTATACGAATAATCCATTGCTAAATAAGATTATGCGTTCCATGCGTGATTGGGGGCGTGATTGCTATTGTCATTCAGGCAAAGATAATAGCTGTGGAAAGCGATTTGGGCAGCAACATGGCGAGTTACCTTATGGGTATGATCATAAATACGTGTATTCACATTTTGGTTATAACCTCAAGGCGACTGATTTGCAGGCAGCGATTGGTTGTGCGCAATTAGAAAAATTAGATGGCTTTATAAAACGGCGTCGAGAAAGTTGGCAATATTTGAGAGATGCGCTGTCGATGTTTGATAAATATTTTATTTTGCCTAATGCAACGCAGAAGAGTGAGCCAAGTTGGTTTGGTTTCTTGATGACGGTTAAAGAAAACGTCGGCTTTTCGCGCGCAGACATGGTGACTCATTTAGAAGAACACAATATTCAAACGCGCATGTTGTTTGCAGGGAATTTAATTCGCCATCCTTGTTTTGATCAGCTGAGAGCAAAAGGAGTCGACTATCGAGTGATCGGAAATTTAAAAAACACCGATGATATTATGAATAACACTTTCTGGATTGGCGTGTATCCGGGATTAGGTAAAGCGCAGCTGGATTATATGATTCAAACGATTTCGCAATTTATCCAATCCATCCAATAGGTCATTTTTGTTTTGCGCTGTTTATTTTCAAGTACTTTTTTATCTTGATAAAAGCTATCATCAGTATAATGCGTAGTAGATATTTCTTCGAAGATGGCGCCGTTGTTGGATTTAAAGTTATGATCTACGCCACGCTCAACGGTGACCATTTCGCCCGTGCTAACTTCTTTGCTCGCGCCATCCAGCTCGACCGCCATATCGCCATAAAGCAGATGAAATGTTTCTTCTTTCTTTTTATGATGATGTACCGGGTGTTTTTGTCCGGGTAATAAAATAATTAATTTTTTACAGTATTCTCGGTTAATACAATTGATAATGGCGGCGCCATATTCTTCATAGCGATCAATGCCGTAATGGTGCGAGAGCTCAAGCTCCAGTTGGTTGGGCAAGGCTATTTTGCTGGCCGCCAATATTTTTGTAATTTTTTTGATGATGTTTACAACGGTTGTTCGTGAGTTTTTAATAATGAGATCATTGTAAGTGATGGCGGTTTTTTCTGTTACATCATTTTGTAGCGTGTAATCAGTGTATTTTGAAAACTCATTAGAAACAAGTTGCGCGTCGATATTGGGTATGGCATAAAAGATATTATCGGTTGTTAATTTATCACCTTTTTTTAAGTTGGATTTTGCAAAAACCCCGCGCTTTAAACCGCGTAAATCATTGCCTTCTTTTTCCGAGATGGCTCGCCGTTTGTGAGTGACGCCGCATATGTCATAAGTTTCTTTTGCTGCTTGTAGCCATTGCTCGATTTGTTCAGGGGTTGAAGAATAAGCGTTTAATTCGTAGCGATCTGTGGCTAAACCGACATGGCGTTCAAAAAGTCCAGCGCCTTTTGCAATGGCGATTTTAATGGGGTCGAAATTATTGGGTGCTTCATGGGTCGAAAAACCAATGGAAATTTTTGAATAACGGTTTCTGAAAAAATCAATTTGGTTGAGCTCTAAATCTTGATTGGGTGTTGGATAAGCGCCAATGCAATGCATGAGCGCAAATTCTTTTTTTCGATGTTCAAAGAATGAGACAACTTTGTCAATATCTTCAAGTGAGGCGCCGGCGGTTGATGCAATAATAGGTTTGCTGGTTTGCGCAATTTTTTCTAATAAGGGCCAGTCGGTAAAAGAGCAACTGGCGATTTTAATGATGTCAAAGTCATGTGCTTCAATTAAGTCCACAGAGTTCTCATCAAACGGCGTGCAAATGGCGGTAAATCCATTATTAACGATTTCATCTTTGAGCGATTTTAAGTCATCGCGGTCTAAACGTGTTTCAGAAAATCGTTTAATATATTTAATATCTTGTCGATGTTTGTAGTCAGGATGAATGAAAGTATCGAGGTCGCGGTATTGTAGTTTAAAGCCAAATTTGAAGGGAAATTTATGTTTAATTTTTCCCAGTTGTTGAATAATGGCTTTTCCATGCGCAACATCACCCATATGGTTGTTGGCCATTTCGAAGATAAAGAGTTGGTGAAAAATATCTGACGATGACATATGAAAGATCTCTTCTGTAGTCGTATTAAAAGAGCCATTTTATATTCTTCCATCAAATAGTCAATTAAGGAGCGGTTCTGTTCGTTATTCAATTTTGTTTTTTTGTGATTGATATTTAGAACATTGTCTTGACAATGGCGCTATTTTTTTGTCCAATTTTATCTTTCTAAGGGTTTTTTATGGCGATTACAGAATGCAGGGTTTGTGGTTATGGTTTTTTTGATGAGCCATTGCTGCAATATGCTAATATGCCAAAATCTGCTCAATTTTTACCCGTTGCGGCTTCTTTGAAAAATGATGAGGGTGTCGATCTAAATGTCTATCAATGCGCAGCTTGTGGTTTAGTGCAGTTGAATAGTCATCCAGTGCATTATTACAGGGATGTCATACGTGCAGCCGCCTTTTCAGAGGAAATGAGAAAATTTCGATTGGATCAATTCGCTGGGTTTATCAAGCAGCACAATCTTGTTCAAAAAAAAGTCATCGAGATTGGGTGTGGGCGAGGGGAGTATTTATCACTTATTCGTGATTGTCATGTGGATGCTTATGGAATAGAAAATTCTGCAGCGTCAGTGGCATATTGCATTAAACATAAACTTAATGTTTTTCAAGACTTTATTGAGAGCAATGAACAGAAGGTTGCGCATGCTCCATTTGATGCGTTTTTGATGTTAAGTTTTTTAGAACATCTGCCTCAGCCCAATGCGATACTTCAAGGAATATGCCGAAATTTGGCTGATGATGCCGTCGGGATTGTGGAAGTGCCAAATTTTGATATGATTATTAAAAAGAAGCTTTTTTCTGAATTTATCAGTGATCACCTGTTTTATTTTACGCGAGATACGTTAATTGCGATCCTACAGTTAAATGGATTTGACGTATTGGAATGTAAAAATGTGTGGTATGATTACATCCTTTCCGCAGTTGTCAAAAAACGAACACGTATGAGTTTGTCAGTGTTTTATAAATCGCAAGAACAGTTGCAACAACGGGTTAGTGATTATCTGGATGGCTTTGGCGATCAAAAGGTAGCCATCTGGGGGGCGGGGCATCAGGCATTAGCGATGATGTCTTTGATGCGCTTAGAAGATAGAATCAAATATGTGGTTGATTCTGCGCCGTTTAAGCAGGGCAAATATACCCCTGCCACGCATATCCCTATTGTGTCGCCTGAAATGTTGAATGTCGATCCTGTTGATGCGGTGATTGTAATGGCAGCCAGTTATTCAAATGAAGTTGTGCAAACATTGCGAAAAAATTTCAATAAAAACTTAAATGTTGTTGTGTTAAAAGAGCATGATTTAGTAACAGCGTGAGATTTTTTAAAGAGAGAAATTTTCATTGCGTGTGGTTGAGTTGTTGAAAAATTAATGTGAGGCATAAAGTGTTAGATCAAAATTTACGTCAGAGTGAAATAGAAAAGCGTAATCAATTACAACATAACAAGCCGCGTGTTTATGAGAAAATTACACGGTTTAAAGATAAAGTTGAACGAGGAGAAAGTATTGCTATTATTCAATTTCAATATAATTATCAATGCAATTTTCGTTGTGAGCATTGTTCAATAAAAGGGTTTCAAGGCAAACAGGACAAGAGAAAATTTACGATAGAAGATGTAAAAAAGCTTTCATATGAGGCGGATGAAATGGGTTTGGCGCATTTGGTGATTACGGGGGGGGAGCCGTTAATTTTTAAAGATTATGATGCATTGATAGCGGCTATTGATCCCAGCAAATTTTATATTAGTTCTGATACAAATGGTTGGTTTTTAGATGCTGAAAGAGCGCGTCATCTTAAAGAGATTGGCGTGGATAAAATTCAATTGAGTCTTGATAGCCTTGATGCGGATTCTCACGATGCGTTTAGAGGAGCGCCCGGATCACATGCGCGCGCGTTACGTGCGATTGATGCAGCGCAGAATGCTGGCTTAAATATTATTGTACAAACGGTTGTCACAAAGACCCGATTGCATACGGATGAATTTATTCGTTTTTTAGAGTTTTTAAATGCTAAAAATGTTGGCGTATTTGTGACTTATGCCAAACCTGTAGGCGCGTGGGAAGGGCATTTTGAAGAATTGGTTGATCTTGATGACATGGCTTATATGCGAGAGCTCGAGAAAAAACATAATGTATTTACGCATTTAACGCCGTCTTATGGATTGGATTTAGGTTGCTTAGCAGTTAAGCGAATGATTTCTGTTACACAATACGGTGATGTTTTGCCTTGCCCATATATTCATACATCGATAGGGAACGTATTTCAAGAGTCATTACAAAAGATTATTAATCGAGGGTTAAGTATTAAATATTTTGGCGAATATGTGGAGACTTGTTTGATCGCAGAAGATAGAAAATTTATCCATGATTATGTGGTGAAAAAAATATATGGCAAGCCATTACCTGTTCCATATGATGAGGTGTTTGATGCGGAGAGCGATTATATAAAAGATAAGGTTGATGCGGCTTGGGTAGAGGTAGAGTAGTGGAAAATTTAATAACGGTCATCGTTCCTGTTTATAATGCAGAGCAATATTTGCATCAGTGTTTGAGCAGCGTTGTGTGCCAGACTTATCGCAATATAGAAGTGGTGCTGGTGGATGATGGATCCACCGATGGTGGCAGCAAAATATACAATGAATATGCGCTTGATGATAATCGAATTAAGATAATTCGTACAGAAAATAATGGCCCCGCATCGGCCAGGAATCGGGCAATAAAAATTGCGCGTGGTGAATTTTTGTTTTTTCTTGATGCAGATGATTTTCTTGAACGAGATTCGCTAGCTGTATTGATTGAGTGGCATAAAGAAACGGGCGCTGATGTGATTATTGGTGGGTTCAATAAAATCAGAAATGACCATAGTGTTGTGCCTCAGAATATTTATTTAGATAAACAATTATTAGATTTATCGAGTGTTGCGCGGTATGCGATGCAATATTTGGAGAGACCTAATCGATTTTTGCTATTTGCCTATTCTTGGGGGAGGTTGTTTAAGACATCTATTGTGGAAGATAATAACATATTGTTTGATGCCGCGTTGCATACGTTTGAAGATGTAAAATTTAATTTCGCATATTTACAATATGCAAAGAAAGTTTTTTATTCGGATAAGATTGTTTATAACCACTTAGCCCATGATAATTACGCATCGGCCACCATGGCAGTGTGCGATAATCCAAAAAAATTATTGGGATACCAACAGGCATTGAACGGCATAGAAGATTTCTTGAAAAGTCAGGGCGTTAATGAGGGCGTTAGAAAACAAAAAATGGGGCATGCATATATTTATTTAACTATTATTCAGTTAGTCCGTCTATGCGGGCAAATTACGACGCATAACCGGGGAAATATTTTTTTGCTGGTCAAGCAAGTGATTAATGATCCGCTGCTTCAGGTATATTTGCCCTGTTATTCTCCGTCTGGAAAAGATAGTCGAGTGCTTCCTGCATTAATGAAGTTAAAATTGACATCGGCAATTATATGGCTTTGCCAATATAAGGCACAGAAAAGATATCAGAAAGCGGGTGTTGTTGGTACATGTGAGCGAAGGTAAGTCGATGTTGCAATTTATTGAGGATATTAAAAGTCAAAAACGCCCCGTCGTAATATTTGGTGCAGGTATTGTAGGCGAAGTATTGTTTTGGGCGTGTCAACATTTTAAGTTAGAGGTGCACTCTTTTTGTGATAATAATGTTAATAAAACAAAAAGCACTTTATGCGGTATTGATGTTATTCTTACATCTGAATTAAGTGCGAAACATAATAATCCCATTATCCTGATATCTGCTGCAGACATTCAAGATGTTGTTTTGCAATTACAGGAATTGGGATATGAAGAGTGGTATTCTTGCGCTTCTTTTTTAAGAGCATTTGATGTCTTTCAATACAAATTTAGTGCGCCATCCGATTTTGCTGACTATGCTGTTGCGACAGCCATCTTGTGTCATGATAGTTATCTAACGCCAGACAAGCTTTTTTTGAGAAGCGTTGATATTGTTATCACTGAGCGCTGCTCTTTGAAATGTAGACATTGCTCAAATCTAATGCAATATTATAAGCACCCAAAAGACTGTAGCATGGAAGAGGTATTGCGGGATATTAATGCTTTTTGCTCAGTTGTGGATGAGGTGAATGAGTTTCGTTTAATAGGTGGTGAGCCTTTTATGAATAAGGATTTCCACGTGATATTAGATAGGTTGGTCAATGAGGCAAAAGCAAAAAAGGTGGTTATCTATACGAATGGCACCATTATTCCCCAGACGCATCAGCTTGAATCTTTAAAGGATAAAAAAGTGCTGGTTATCATTACGGATTATGGAGAATTGTCTAGAAACTTACAGAAATTGCTTGATGTGTTAAAAGTTAACACTATTAATTTTTATTTGCATAAGGTAGAAGGATGGACAGATTGCGCAAGCATCGTGAAACATGCGCGCGCACTCGTGCAGCAAAAAGAACTGTTTAGGAAATGCTGTGCAAAAAATACGACGACTTTATTGGGAGGAAAATTATATCGCTGTCCTTTCGCTGCCAATATTCATCGGCTTGGGGCAGTGTTGAATTGTAAGCATGATTATATTGATTTTTTTAAAGAACCTCAGGCTCTTGAGTTTATGAAAAAGAGTATTAAAGAATATTTGTTGCAAAAAGAATTTCTTGAGATATGTGACTATTGTGATGGGCGATCTTTTGGGGACGCAGAGATCGCGCCGGCGGCACAAATCAAGCAGCCTTTGGTGTGCGATGAAATTGAAACATTTTAAGATAGAGGGTTATATAAATTGAATATACTGTTTATTTTTCCGCTTAATGAGCCATATAATAGCATAGTAAATGCGACTCAAACGCCGTGGAAATCCAAATTAAGCGCATATAAAAACATAAAAAAACTAGATTGCGCCTATCCAACCGGATTATTGTCTATTGCGGCGTATGTTAAAAAAAGTATTCCGGATGTTAATATAAAGATTTTAGACATTAATGCGGTGATGGTTCGTGTCGCACAGAGAAAAAATGAGTGCTCGGAGAGCTTTGACGAATATACACGTGAAGATTTGTTAAAAGAAGCTTTATCTAATCTTGATGGCTTTGCTCCAGATATTATCGGGATTTCTTTGTTGTTTTGTAGTAATTATCGGGATTTGGGCGCGCTGGCATTTTTTTTGCGAAAAGCATATCAAGAAAGTTTGATTGTTTGTGGTGGGCACCTAGCCTCGGCGAGCTATGATCGTATATATGAGGATGATTTTGAAATTGATGCAATTGTATTTGGTGAGGGTGAGCGGCCGTTGCTTGAACTGACACAAGCCAGGCTAGAGGAGAAGCAAGTACAATATTTAGAGGAAAGCCCCTCATGGGTGACAAAAGAAAAAGCGCAGTCGAAATCGAAGTTTATTCCTGAGAATAAAGTGATTGTTGATTTGGATGAGATTCCTCCTTTTGATTTAAGTATGTTGATATTTTCTGATGTCTATTTTAATTCGACAAGATATTTTTTTGTCATTGACTCTCAATCCAATCACAATGAAATGTTTATATTTTCAACACGCGGGTGTCCTTATAAATGTGTATTTTGTGCGTCTCAAAATGTACACGGCCATAAAGTAAGATCTTATAGTGTAGATAGGATAAAACAAGATATTTTGTATTATCATGAAAAATATAATATCGATAGATTTATTTTTTATGATGACCATTTTTTAATTTATAAAAAAAGAGCTATCGAGATATTAAATTTCATTTCACAAAAACATCTTATTGCCGAAGTTCCTACGCCAGCTTTTTTTTCGATTAATAAAGAAACCGCTGCAGCCATGCGGCAAGCGGGTATAAAAGAAGTGAACATTACGATTGAAAGCGGCAATAGTGATACGTTAAAAAATATTATACATAAACCGGGGGATTTAAAGAGGGCAGAGGAGGCAGTCGATTGTCTTCATCGAGAAGGCATTGTGGTTGTTTCGAATATTTTGATTGGGTTGCCGGGCGAAACAGCGCAATCGATTGATAAGGGATTGGCATATTTAATGACAACCGAGATCGATTGGTTTCAATGTTTTGTTGTTGCGCCGCTTCCCGGGAGTGAATTATATAAAATCTGCGAAGAAAATGATTATTTGGTTAGGAATTATGATTTATCCACAATGGATTACAAAAAATGTTTAATTAAAACTAAGGATTTTGATCCAACATATATTGAAAACAAAGCATATGAGATGAATTTAATCCTAAACTTTGTCAATAATTACAATATGCGACAAGGAAAATATGATTTGGCATTGCGACTTTTTGAAAGAGTGATTAATACTGTAATAGATACACATGCCTTTGCATATTATTATGCGGCCATATGTTGTAAACAATTAAGTTTAGACGATAAATATCTTGTGTATAAAAGGAAATATGAGGAAATGATTGAAAGATTTATATTTTGGAACGCTTATGCTGACAAGTTTAAATTAAAACAATTAAGTTCTATTGATGTTTTGATGTGAAAAGTAATTTAGTTTTTAAAAATTTATAATTAGGAGGGAATCATGCGAATATTGTTTATTAGGAATTCTTGTACGCTCATGTCGCATTCTCAGCTAGGCTACGGTATGGGCATCGTGGCGACGATAGCGCATGCGGCCGGACATGAGGTAAAGGCAATAGACAATAATACATTATACAAATTTTATAAGAACAAAGATTTTTTTAAGATAATAAAATCATATAAACCAGATATTATTGCCTATGGGCTAACATTGCATAATGCTTATGAGACCTATCAACAAATTTCAAAACTTAAAATTAAGTTTAAAAATATAACCATTATTGCTGGTGGGATACATATGAGGCATTGTTTTGACGAGGCTTTGCGTCATGGTGTTGATGTGGTGGTGAATAGGGAGGGGGAAAAAGTTATTGTGCCTCTCTTAGAGCATTTGGAACGGCACGGGGAGGATTATAAAAATGATCTCGATTTGATTGCTGGAGTTTCCTTTGTGCGCCAGGATGGGCGGTTTCATTTTTCCAAAGAATATCCTGCCGTAGAAAACTTAGATGATGTTCCTGTGGTAAATTACGAGTTGTTTAATATTCAGGATTTTATAAAAACGGGGACAGAGGCGGGATTGTTTTATTTTACGGGACAGAGGGGCTGTCCATTTAAATGCACGTTTTGTTCTGATGCAGTTCATAATTTAGATAAAAGATGTTCTTCTGCGGACTGGTTGTTTAAGAACGTTCGTTATTTGCATGAGAAATATCAAGTGAGTTATTTGCTTATTGCAGATAATAATTTTACCTTTCCTCGGAAGCGGGCGGTTGAGTTTTGTAGAAAAATGATCGATTCTGGGTTAAGTAAAAAATTGACATTTTCTTGTCAAACAAACACACGATTTCCATTGGATGAGGAGCTTGTTTGTTTGATGAGGGAGGCAGGGTTCTGTAGAATTAATTTTGGGTTAGAGCGCCTAACGACTTATTCATTGCAAAAGATAAACAAAATGCAACCTTTTCAAGGGGTGCACGATGCGTTGACGTTGGTTTCTAAGCATAATATAGACCCGTCAATTTTCATGATGATTGGTTTTCCTTTTGAAACTGAAGAGTTATTAGAGCAAGAGAAAGAATTGTTCTTAGATCTCAAAAAATATACGCATCGATTGTTTCTTTCAGTATTATGTCCTATGCCTGGCACTATGTATTATGATGGCTCGCCAAAAATTAAAGAGTGGTATTTAAATCGAGATGCATATTTAATGTTTCGGGCATATTTTACGAACGTGTTAGATATGCATACATTTAACACTATTGAGAGAAACTTTTTTAACCTATCTAAGCCTGTTCAGCACGCGCTTAAGAATTATTATTTGCTATTTAAAAAGATAACCCACGGCTCTGTTTTTAATAAAAAAACGCCGCTATTGTCATTATGTTTAAACTTAGATTTTTTGGTTGCTAAAATATCTCAAGCTTGCTTTTATTTTTCCCCCTCGCTTGAGTTCTTTATTTTCAATCATATAAAATCCTTGAGATATTATGCGGGTAATTATTTTCTTTCCGGCTATATGTTAAAAAAGAATCTGGTAGCTGACGAATAACGGAGCGGGTATGTCAAAAAAATTAATTAGCATTATGAGTAATTGTTATAACGAAGAAGAAAATGTTGATGAATTCTATCAGCAAATTAAAGAAATCATGATGTCCTATCAAGATAAATATGAGTATGATCATCTTTTTATGGATAATTCTTCAACGGATGGAACGGTAAAAAAAATTAAAGCTATTATTGAAAAAGATAAACATGTGCGACTCATCGTAAATACACGAAATTTTGGACAGATCCGTTCCCCTTATTATGGGATATTGCAAGTAAAGGGAGATGCTGTTGTGAGCTTGGCAACCGACTTTCAAGATCCTCCGTATTTGATTAGGGAATTTATAGCGAAGTGGGAAGAGGGATATAAAAATGTTATTGGGGTGAAACATAAAAGCAAAGAAAATAAAATAATGTTTTTTATTAGAAAGTTTTTCTATCGCTTGATAGCGAAAATATCCGAAGTAGATCTGGTTGAAAACTTTACTGGTTTTGGTCTTTATGACAAACAGTTTATTGATGTTTTACGCGGTCTTGATGATCCTTATCCTTATTTTCGTGGATTGATTGCTGAATTAGGGTTTAGTCGTGCTGAAATATCATATGCTCAGCCGAAACGAGAGAGAGGGACATCGACTAATAATTGGTATAGTTTATATGATCTTGCTATGCTGGGTTTTGTGAATCATTCGAAGTTGCCTCTGCGTTTGTCGAGTTTTTTAGGATTTTTTGTATCATTTGTTTGTGTTGTTATTGCAATAGTTTATTTTATTTATAAGCTGCTTTTCTGGTCTTCTATTCAGATGGGTATTGCACCACTTATTATTGGTATGTTTTTCTTTGGTGGCGTGCAATTATTTTTTCTTGGTATTATTGGTGAATATGTGGGGGCAATATTTACGCAGGTAAAAAATCGTCCGTTGGTTATTGAAAGGGAGCGGGTTAATTTTGATTAATACAATAAAAAAACATATTTTTAACGAACGATTTTCTAAATTCTTTTTAATCGGCATTTGGAACGCGGCATTTGGTGTCGGTGTTTTTTCCTTATTATATTATTGGTTTCATCAATATGTTAATTATATGATTTTAGTGATCATCACTAATATTTTAGCCATTACTAATGCATATATCTGTTATAAGTTAGTTGTTTTTAAGACGAAGGGCAACTATGTTAAGGAGTATTTAAGGTTTTATATCGTGTACGGTTTTGCATTTGCTGTGAGTTTATTGCTTTTCCCGCTTTTTATGGAAGTGGTCTTTCCTTTTTTGGCAGCGCATATGCCAAATTATTATGGTATCTTTAATTACAAGGCTTATTTGTCGCAACTTGTCATTACTAGTATCACCATGTTTGTCAGTTATTTTGGGCATCTTAAGGTTTCTTTTCGTGAGGAAGCCTCTTCAGAGGTGTTGCCCGATGGAGAAGGTTGAAAGTTATGATTAAACTATCGGATTATGTTGCAAAATTTATTGTAGATAAAAAAATAAAAAATTTGTTTTTATTGCCGGGTGGCGGATGTATGCATTTAGTTGATTCATTTGGTTGTCGTTCGGAGATTAAAAAGATTTGTTGTCTTCACGAGCAGGCGGCAGTCATCGCGGCAGATGCATGTAGTCAATACACCAATGATTTTGGCGTTGCGCTGGTGACAACAGGCCCGGGCGCGACAAATGCGATTACAGGTGTTGCAGGGGCTTGGATCGATTCGGTTCCGATGATGGTGATTTCAGGCCAAGTGAAACGGCAAGACATGATGGGTCAGAGCAGATTGCGACAAAAGGGCGTTCAAGAAGTCGATATTATTACGATGGTGAAATCAATTACTAAATATGCTGTGACCGTGATGGATCCACAGCGCATTCGATATCATTTAGAAAAAGCCTATTGTTTAGCGCGCACGGGTTGTTCGGGTCCTGTTTGGATTGATATTCCATTGGATGTGCAGGGTGCAATGATCGAGGAGGATGCGTTAGAGCAGTTTATTCCTGCGCAAATCACTCGGCCGGATTTATCAGATCAAATAGATCATGTAGTCGATTTATTAAATCAGGCTAAACGACCGGTTCTTTTGGTTGGGAATGGTGTGCGTTTGTCACATGGCATGTCAGAATTTTATGAATTAATTGACGCATTGAACATTCCTGTGTTAACCACTTGGAAATCAATCGATTTTTTATCGGAAGACCACCCGTTATTTTTTGGTCGCCCCGGGTCGATTGGACAACGTTATGCGAATTTGATTCAGCAAAATAGTGATTTATTCATAACCATTGGTGCGCGTCTTGATTTGGCGCAGATTGGTTATAATTATGGATGGGTCGCGCGTGAAGCGAGAAAAGTAGTGGTCGATGTTGATCAAGCGCAAATTGATAAAATGAGTGACATGCATATTGATGTGAGTGTTTGCGCGGACGCAAAGAATTTTATTAATCATCTGCTGGTAAAACAAAATGTAATCAATCGGTCGGATAGAAAAAAATGGTTTGATCAATGCAAGATATGGAAGCAAAAATATCCCGTCATATTGTCAGCTTATTATGATGAGAAAAATTATGTTAATACCTATGTGTTGGTTGATATCTTATCTGAACTATTGACAGAAGATGATGTGTTGGTGCCCGGAAGTTCAGGGAGTTGTAGTGAAATATTATCACAAGCATTTAAGGTGAAAAAAGGACAGCGAATTTTTAATAATCCGGGTTTAGGATCAATGGGATATGGATTGCCGGCGAGCATGGGTGCATGTGTTGCGAGCGGTAAGCGGACGATTACCGTGATTGGAGATGGTGGTTTGCAGCATAATATTCAAGAGTTGGAGACGATCCATCGATTGCAATTGCCGTTGAAAATATTTATTTTAAATAATAATGGTTATGCGTCGATTCGAAATATGCAGCGCAATTATTTTGATAAAAATTATATGTGCTGTGATCCATCGTCTGGCTTAACGGTGCCAAATACTTGTGATGTTGCATCGGCGTATAAAATCGCAACAACCCGAATTTATAATCATGAAAACATGAAAGAAAAAATAATGGCGGTTTTGCAAAGCAAGGGACCGATGATATGCGATGTGATGGTGAATCCTGATTTAATTACAGCGCCGCGTTTGTCTTCTGAAGTTAATAAAGATGGAAAAATCACATCGAAGCCGCTCGAAGATTTATGGCCATTTTTGGATCGAGATGAATTTTTAGCGAATATGTTGGTGCCGGTGCTTGAGGCAAGTGAATGAAGATATTGATTACAGGGGGCGCTGGTTTTATTGCAAAAAGTTTGTTTGATGAGCTTAATCAATTGTACGATGTAATTCTTTGTTCTCGAACAGATCTTGATTTGCTGGAGCCACAAGCCGTTTTTGAATATATTAAACGCTTTCAGTTTGATGTTGTTATTCATGCGGCGACTTATGATGCCGCGCCAACCTGTTCGATAAAAAATCCAAGCAAAGTATTAGAAAATAATTTGAAAATGTTTTTTAATATTGTGCGTTGTCAGAATTATTTTGGGAGATTAATTTATTTTGGCTCAGGAGCTGAATATGATCGTAATTATTGGGTGCCTAAAATGAAGGAAAGTTATTTCGATCGACATATCCCGACTGATCAATATGGGTTTTCAAAATATATTATGACTAAATATATGCAGCACAGTAAAAATATTTATAATCTCAGGTTGTTTGGTGTGTTTGGGAAATACGATGATTGGCGCTATCGTTTTATTCCCAATGCTTGTTGCAGAGCTTTATTGGGTCGGCCTATTGTGATCCGTCAAAATAAGATGTTTGATTTTATGTATATTGATGATTTAGTGGAAATAGTAAAATGGATTATATTGGCTCAGCCAATAGAAAATATATATAATGTTTGTTCAGGTCGGGCGCTTGAACTAAAGGCAATAGCCAAAACAATTGTAGAGGTGTCTGGGAAGCAGTCAGAAATCATTTGTTTGGAGTCGCAATTAGCCAGCGAATATAGTGGAGATAACGCTTTGCTTTTAAGTGAGCTAAAGGATTTTAGATTTTATGGGATAGAACAGGCCATTCAGAATTTGTATGATTGGTATGCAAGTAATGTATCTTTAATTTGTGAGGATCAATTGTGTTAAATAATATTACGATACATGATGCCATTGCGTTTTTGGAACATCAAGTTGTGAATTCGTCCAAAGGGTTGCCGCAGGAATTATTTTTCTTTGTGACTCGAATGACGCCTATGGTAAATGTTGATTTGTTGGTGAGAGATGAAACAGGGCGAATTTTATTGGCGTGGCGCGATGACCAATTTGCTGGAGCAGGTTGGCATGTTCCCGGAGGCATTATTCGGTTTAAAGAAACGATGATGACGCGTTTGTTAAAGATAGCTGACACTGAAATTGGTGCTGTTGTTGAACTAGATGCAGCGCCCATTGCCATTAATGAAGTTATTTGTGAACATGACACGCGAGGACATTTTATTTCTGTTTTATATCGAGGATATCTATCGAGTAAATTTGAACCTAAAAATATGGGTTTGAAAGATACGGATCCTGGTTATCTGGCGTGGCATTCAGTATGTCCTAATAATCTTGTGACGGTGCATGAGATGTATAGAATTTATTTGAACAATGAAAAATGTTAGGGTTGTTATAATGCTTAAAAATGCATTGTCTTTTTTCATACCACATAAGCGATTCAATATTTTTTCGGGGACGAATACTTGGAAAGAGTGGAGGATGTTTTTTTGTTCTTATTTTACATTCGGGTCTTATCAGGATGAGTCTGTAATTGATGATTATGAAAAAGCGTTTGCAAAAGCATCGGATACTATTCATGCGATTAGTTTTGGCGCGGGTCGCATGGGGTTATATGCTATCTTAGAGGCGTTGGGGTTGCAGATGGGCGATGAAATTATTCTGCCAGCATTTACTTGCGTGGTCGTGCCCAATGCCATTATCTATCGAGGACTTAAGCCCATTTATGTTGATATTGATCCCGTTACGTTTAATATAGATGTTTCAAAAATAGAAAAGGCCATTACGTCTCGTACACGTGCGCTATATATTCAACATACGTTTGGTATTATTTGTGATATTGAGAAGGCGCGAGAAATTGCTGATCGATATAAATTATATCTTGTCGAGGATGCGTGCCATGCGTTGGGCGCTACTTATAAAGGAAAGAAAGCAGGCTCCTTGGCCGATGTTGCCTATTTTAGTACGGATCATTCGAAAGTGATCAGTACGGTTTTGGGCGGTATGGTGACAACAAACAATGATGAGTGGGCAACAAAAATACGTGCTATTCAGCAATCCTCGCCTTTTTTAACGCGAAAAATGGTTCACAGAGTTATATTAGCTTTTTTAACCGAGTATATGTTGCTTTCTCCTTATGGTGTTTGGTTGGGACGAAAGTTTTTCGCCGCGCTAGTAAAATTCAAAATGATTTTCTTTTATCATGATGAATTGAAAACAGAGAGGCCGACGGATTATCCTTATCCTTGTCGGTTGTCGTCGATTCAGGCAAAACTGGGCTTGTCTCAATTGGCTGATTTGGATCGCAATTTAGACTATCGTCGCAAAATAGCATTGTGGTTAGAATCAAGAATTAAGTGGTATGATGATTTACCTCAAGAATTTTTGCTACAACAAACGTGGATTCGTTATTCTTTTTTAGTGGCGGATAGAAAAAAATTTGAGGCGCTTTTTTGTCATCATTTTGATTTAGGTATTTGGTTTACGAGTATTTTGCATGGGCGAGTTGATGATTTGGATCAACTGGGTTATATTCAGGGATCATGCCCGGTGGCAGAATTTGTCGCGCAACATATTGTGAATTTTCCGACACATTTGCGTATTCCTTTAAAATTTTTACAAGATAATTGGTTAGAGTATGAGAAGGTGGTTTTAACTATGTTGGATAGGACGGTAGTATGATTCGTTTGTCGAAATCTGTTGTGGGAGACCAGGAAGCGATCGCGCTTTCAAAGGTTGTAGCTCATGGTTATTTAGGGATGGGAGTAGAGGTTCAATTATTTGAGCAAAAATTGCAAGACTATCTGGATTGTTCGGACAGGAAAGTGGTTTGCGTTAATTCCGGGACTGCGGCATTACATTTAGCGTTACAAGCGTTGGGGCTGGGGGTGGGGGACGAAGTGTTAGTGCCCGCGATGACTTATATCGCTTCTTTTCAAGCGGTTTCTGCGACAGGTGCAACACCGGTTGCTTGTGATGTACGTTTAGAGAATGGGTTGTTGGATTTGAAAGATGCTCAGAAACGGTTAAGTCCAAAAACCAAAGCACTCATGTTTGTTCATTATGCGAGTTATTGTGGCGATCTGCAATCTGTTTATGATTTTGCAAAGCAATATAAATTAAGAGTAGTTGAAGATGCAGCACATGCGTTTGGCTCAATCTATCAAGGCAAAAAAATTGGTAGCTTTGGCGATGTGGTTTGTTTTAGTTTTGATGGGATTAAAAACATTACCTGCGGGGAGGGGGGTGCCATTGTAAGCGCGGATAGTGCAGTTATTAATAAAGTATTAGATGCACGATTGTTGGGTGTGCATAGAGAGAAGATTGAAAAACTTTCTTCAATGCAATGCAGTGGTGATTTTGATGTGATGGAGCAGGGATTTCGATATCACATGAGCAACTTAATGGCAGCGATTGGTATCGTGCAATTGAACCGGTTTGAAAAAGAATTTAAACCGGCGAGAAGACAGCTGATAAGCTATTATTATGAGCGATTGAAAAATATCCCGGGGATTCAGTTATTGCAAATGGATTTAGATGATATTGTGCCACATATTATGCCGATGAGGGTTTTGAATGGTCAGCGTGATCGGTTAGGGATATATTTAAAGCAGCATGCAGTCGAGGTTGGAGTTCATTATAAGGCAGCTCATTTATTGTCCAAATACGGCCATGGTAGACCCCGGTTACCGGCTGCAGAACAATTGGCTGTCGAATTATTGACCTTGCCATTACATCCAGAGCTGAGCAAGCGGGATATTGATTATATTGTCGATTTAGTGCAGATTTTGTTGTGTGAAAAATCATGTGTTATGAGTGAAAATTGACGATGATAGGTTTTTATGGCATAGTGGAAACCTTTGAAAAATAGTCATCATTTTATGTTCAATGGCATCTATCAAAATCGTCGCGTGTTGATTACGGGGCATACTGGCTTTAAAGGTAGTTGGCTCGCGCAATGGTTATTGGATTTAGGCGCTGAATGGGATAAATCATGAAGGCTACACCCTCCGTCAGTGTTGTGATGAATTGTTACAATAGCGATCGCTATTTAAAAGAAGCGATTGATTCAGTTTATGCGCAAACTTTTTTGGATTGGGAAATTATCTTTTGGGATAATGCGTCAACAGATCATAGCGCAGAGATCGCAAAATCTTATGATGATAAGTTACTGTATTTTTTAGGGGATCAACATGTTTCGCTCGGAGCGGCTAGAAATTTAGCGTTGAAGCAATGTCATGGAAAATATATTGCTTTTTTGGACTGCGATGATTTATGGTTGCCAACGAAATTAGAGAAACAAGTTGCGTTGTTAGAGCAAAATCCATCATTAGGAATGGTTTATTCGGACTCGTATTTTTTTAATGAACGAGGAAATATTCGATGCTTATACCACGACAAAAAAACGCTTTGTGGAAATGTTTTTAAAGAATTGTTTGCCAATTATTTTTTGGATATTGAAACAGTTATTATTGTGCGATCAATTTTGGATAAATTGCCAGAGTGGTTTGATCCACGCTTACATGTCATGGAAGACGCTGATTTGTTTTTGAGAATTGCTTATGATTATCCCATTGACTGTGTGAATGAGCCGCTATCGAGATGGCGCGTGCATAAAAACAGTGATACATTTAGGCGGCATGAATTGTTTGCTAAGGAAAGCAGTCTGATTTTAGATAAATTAATGGCAGTAGATGAGAATTTTAAAGATCAATTTGGCGAAGAAATAAAATCATATCGTCGACATATTATATGGTTAGAGGCCTTATCTCTCATACGAGCAGGTCAGTCAAGGCAGGGTCGTTTGCTATTGAGACCCTATTTGCTTAAGAGTAAGTCTTTTTTTCTTCTATATTGCTTAAGTTTTCTAGGGCAAAAATTATTCTGTTATTTATGGAATAAACGAGTGGGTTTTTAGAATATATAACCCAGGCCTAAACCTACAAATTTTACTGATTTAAAGTCATGGTTATTCGTGTAATATTGTGCGCTGATGTCGGTATAGAAATTGGGTGAAACATTCCAGTAAAGTCCTGCGCCTATGGTGGGGACGTAGGTTCCGCCATTTGATTGGCTATTGAGTAAGGTGTTGTTGATGGTGACAGCAACTTCTTTACGATACATATAGGCGATGCCTGGTTTGATAAACAGGCCGAATTTTTTGGGCCATACAGGTAAAGAGACTTTGGCGACGAGATCAACAATTTGTTCTCTAAAGCCCGCATCTGTTTTTGAGTTGTTAATATTATTAAACATGATCTTGGGTAGATACAGATAACCTGCTTCGATGGCGAGGTAAGGGTTAACATCATAGCCGGCGCCGAAGCGCGCGCTATATCCGGCACGGTCTGTGCTGGTGACGGATGTGAAGCCGGCTTTGCTCGTGAGCCAATTATTGGAGTAATTGGTGTATGCATAGCCGAGTTGTGCTACGACATGCCACGTTGGATAGTTGGTTTGGTTGTCGTTGATTAAATCGTTTGTGGCAGCCAAAAGGACGCCGCTTGTCGTGGTAAGCAAAATGATTAATGTGACTTTTTTCAATAAATAATGCATATCGAGCCCCCCGTCTACTGTTTATTGTACCGAGTTGACATAAAAATGCTAGCCGAATATTGAGCCGAATATTGAGGGTTTCGAAGTCGGGTAATATTTGCCCAGTCGATTGTGCAGGGGATAGATAATGTTTGCAGGGCTTTTCTTGGCATTTCTCTGTTGATACAGTAAAATGATGCTTTTTTCGCGAGCAAACTTCTATGTTGATACCTGTCATATTGGCCGGTGGTATAGGCAAGCGTTTATGGCCTTTATCCACGCCGAAACGACCCAAGCAATTTCTGCCGCTGTTGAGTGACAAAAGCTTATTACAAGAAACGATGGCTCGTATTGCGCATTATCCAGAGATGTCTTTGCCAATGGTGATAGGCAGTTTGTCACATCGCGCTTTGTTGAACGAGCAATTAATAGGTGCTCAAGCGACTATAATTTTGGAACCATTTGGACGCAATACGGCGCCAGCGATTGCGATTGCTGCTTTAAGAGCGATGGAAAGTGGGCAAGATCCTATTTTATTTGTATTGCCTTCTGATCATGTGATTCAGAATCCAGATATATTTTATAAAGCGATAGCGATTGCTTGTGCGCACGCAGAAAAAAATAAATTAGTAACGTTTGGCATTGTGCCTCACGCACCAGAAATAGGTTACGGATATATTGAAGCGGGGGAGCGTTGTGATGATGCCTATGTCATTAAACGATTTGTAGAAAAACCCCCGAAACAATTAGCCGAACAATATTTGGCGCAGGGCGGATATTATTGGAACAGTGGGATGTTTGTCTTTCGGGCGTCATCGATTTTACAGGCGATTGAAACATATGCGCCAAACATTTACGCGGCTTGTCAGGAGACGTTAAAAAATAGTCGAAAGGATAAGAGGTATATTTATCTCAATGAAATACAATTTGCGCAATGCCCAAAAGAATCCATCGATTGTGCGGTCATGGAGAAAACAAAGGATGCAGTGGTGGTGCCGTTAGATGCCGGTTGGTCGGATGTGGGTTCGTGGCATGTGTTATGGTCGTTGATGCGTAAAAATCAACATGGCTACATGAAGCTTGCTACTCTATTTTTGAGAAATATCATGAGTCGATTAAAAAAGGATCCTCAATGAAAACGGTTATTTTATGTGGAGGGCAAGGCACGAGAATTCGCGGAGTTGTGGAGAATATTCCTAAGCCAATGATCCCGGTGGGTGCTTTCCCCATTCTTTGGCATATCATGAAATACTATGCGTGCTGGCGGCATAAAGAATTTGTGCTGTGTTTAGGATATCAGGCTGATGTAATTAAGGATTTTTTTCGTAATTACAAAGCACATATGTGTGATTATACTGTTTTTTTAGGGGATTCGAAGCGAGTTGAATATCATGGGAAGCATGATGAAGCGGATTGGCAGGTGACGTTGGCAGAAACGGGGTTGAACGCAATGACGGGTGTTCGTATTAAGCGGATTAAAAAATATATCGCGGAGGACGAACATTTTATGCTGACCTATGGGGATGGGGTGGGTGATGTTGATTTAGATAAGTTACTCGCGTTTCATTTATCTCACGGAAAAATTTTAACCATGACCGGCGTGCATCCCCCGGGTCGTTTTGGTGAGTTAATGAGTGACGCCAAGGGATTGGTCACTGAATTTAACGAAAAACCGCAATCCACGGGTGGTTGTATCAATGGCGGTTTCTTTGTCTGTCGTCGTGAAATATTTGATTATTTAAGTGACGATGAATCTTTAGTGTTTGAGCAAGAACCGATAAAAAAATTAGTCGCTGATCGGCAGATGATGTTGTATGAACATGGTGGTTTTTGGCAGCCGATGGATACCTATCGCGAATATTCTTTACTAAATGGATTGTATGATGCGGGTAAAGCGCCTTGGGTCATTTGGAAATGAGCGCTATGGATGCATTATTGCAACATCGGCGTATTTTAATTACAGGAGGCTTGGGCTATGTGGGCGGCAGAGTAGCTCAGTATTTTTCTAAGAATCATCCCGAGGTGAATTTGCGTTTAACCACGCATAGACGGGGCGTGCAAAAACCAGATTGGCTCGTCAAGGGCGACGTGGTCGAGATGGATATTGTTAATGATGATGATATTGAACGAGCCTGTCAGGACGTCGATGTCATTTTGCATTTAGCTGCATTACATGAAGTCGATTGTGAGAAGGACGCCAAATATGCGGTTAGAGTGAATGAGCGCGGGACGTTTAAAATACTTGAAAGTGCCAAACGTTGTAAGGTTAGACGATTTATTTATTTTTCTACGGCGCATGTGTATGGAACTCCTTTGGTGGGTGAAATTAATGAATTAACCGTCACGCAACCGGTAGGGGTATATGCGGTTACGCATAAAGAGGCAGGAAGGCATGTGTTAGTGGCGGCTCAACGTAAAGAAATAGAAGGGATTGTTGTGCGGCTATCCAATGGGATTGGCGCGCCTGTTTTGGAATCCCGTGGGCGATGGACGCTTGTTGTGAATGATTTATGTCGACAGGCAGTAATGAATAAGCAATTAACATTGCGGTCAGCAGGATTGCAATATCGAGATTTTATCACATTAACGGATATCAGTAGAGCCGTGTCGCATTTAGTTGAGTTGCCGAGTGATCAGCTGCGCGATGGCCTTTTTAATTTAGGCGGTGAATGTTCGATGCAAATTAAAGAGATTGCAGAATTAATTCAAAACCGTTGCGAGATGCTTTTTGGATATAAACCGCCTTTGCGCGTGGGTGTTCAATCGTCGGTGGATAAAACAGACCGACTGACATATAACATTGATAAGTTAAAGTCGACGGGATTTAAGTTAACACAAAAAATTGATGATGCGATTGATGAAACGCTGTTGTTTTGTGACAAGCAATTGAAGAAGTAATTGATAGTATGATAGATGATATTTCAGTATCCATTGTTATTCCGACCTATAATCAAGCGCAATATTTGAAAATATGCCTTCAGTCGGTTCTTGAGCAAACGCGAACAGATTGGGAAGTGATTATCATTAATAATTTTTCGAATGATAATACCGTTGAGATTGTGCAGGCGATGCGGGATGAGCGCTTTACCCTGATTAATTTTGATAATAAAGGGATTATCGGTGCGGCTAGAAATGAAGGAGTGCGTCACGCGCGCGCACCGTTAATTGCTTTTTTGGATTCGGATGATGGGTGGGAAAAAAATAAATTAGAGGTTATTTTAAATTATTTTAACGAACACACTGATGTTGATTTGGTTTGTCACGATGAATGGTTATATGTCGGGAATAAAAAAACAAAGATTTTAAAATACGGCGCACACTCCGATTATAGGAACTTGTTATTTAAAGGCAATGCTTTATCGACGTCGGCGGTGACGCTTAAAAAAAATAGTTTTTGGCGTGTGAATGGTTTTTCGGAAGAGTCGTGTTTGGCGGGCGTAGAAGACTATGATTTGTGGCTTCGCTTAGCGCGGAAGGGTTGTAAGATGGCTTTTGTGCGGGATGTTTTAGGATATTATAGAACGCACGATGATAGCTTTTCGGCGAAAATTGAAAAACATTGTGCGCATCTCACCTATTTGTTTGATCAGCATTTTAGAGATTGGCAACCGAAAAACTTATATTATCGTTTTTTGATGAGAGGCTGTTACGCCAATGCCAATAGGATATGCGGAAAAATGCTCATGAAGGGAAAAGGGCAGCGACATAATGCTAGAAAATATTTGCGCCGTGCGCTTGGATATAATCCGTTGTCATGGAAAGCGTGGGTTCATATGTGCATGTGTTTAGGAGGGTTAATAGGGGAAGCGCTGATGCGATTTCGTCATTTACTCGCCTATTCATTGCCTTTTTTGTTGGGGCTTAAGCGGTGCCAGTCAATGGTTAATCCGTTGATGAATAACTCTTTAAGCATTTTGCTTTATCACGATATTCCAAATCATTTGTTTGATTCTTTCAGGGCGCAAATGCAATTTTTGCAAAAACATTATCAATTTATTACACCGAACGAATTTGAGCAAATGGCACGAGGAGACAAAATGATCGTCGGGCATCAACTGCTATTAAGCTTTGATGATGGCTTTAAGTCAAATTTTTATGTGGCGAAAGAAATTTTAACCCCGCTTAACATTAAAGCGCTATTTTTTATATCGCCGGGCTTTGTGGATTGTACTGATCGTGCAACGCAAATAGCTTTTATGCAAAATAGACTACGGCTTCAGGCGATGGATATTTCGAACAATATGGCACCGATGAACTGGGAGGATTTACACTGGCTTATTCGATCGGGTCATACGATTGGTTCGCATACCCTGACGCACGCGTGTTTGTCGAAAATGATATCGCCGGAAGAGTTATTTTCTGAGGTGGTGCAAAGCAAAAAAATACTGGAAGCGCGACTGCAGCAATCGATTACGCATTTTGCGTATCCACGGGGGGATATTGATAGCATTGATTCTGCCGCATTATCTTTGGCATTAAAGCATTATCGATATGTTTATTCCGGTGTTCGAGGGAGCTGTTGTGTGCGATCTCGCGTGTTTTATCGCGAATGTATGGATCTTGGTTCGGGGGTCCATTATGCGCGTTTTTTAATAGAGGGCGGCTTGAGGTTTCATTATAAGCGTGCGCGGAAAAAGTTAGATTCGATGGCGGAAAAATCATGTTGACGCAGGCGCCGCTGCCAAAATTAAAACATTTACTGTTAGCTGTTTTTAAAAGCGCGCCATCCGATGATCAGTTATCGGCATGTTGGCAAACGCCGGGAGGAAAATCTTTTTGGTTATCACGCTCGAGTTGGGCATTAAAAGCGATTGTGCTTTGGTGGGAGAAGACGTTTGATCGAGCACCGATTATTTGGTTTCCAGATTATTTTTGTAATGAAGCATTAAGTTTAGTGCGTACCACATCCGCGACGATCAAGTTTTATTCTGTCGATAAAAATTTAATGCCCAAATGGGATGTATGTCATGCCTTAGCGAAAACGGCAAAGCCCGATATTTTTGTGTTAGTGCATTATTTTGGACAACCATCGGATCTTGTTGGCGCCAAACAATTTTGCGAAGCATATCAATCGTTAATCATTGAGGATGCAGCGCATGTACTTTGTCCAACGGCTGACATTGGAAGTGTGGGGCATTTTACGCTTTATAGCCCACATAAATTGTTAGCGGTTCCGCATGGTTCGATTTGCGTGATGTCTCCGAAAAAAATTAAGCGATTATATCCAAGTCCGAGCAACTCGGCAGGGATAATGACTAACGTGATAGAAGGTTTTGGTCATCATGCGCCGGCTGTTTTTCCGTGGATTTTAAAACGATTGATTCAGAAAGTTGTCCCTTCATTTTTTATCTATCGTAAAACGCCGGTACAAACATCCGTACAGTGTTGTTCGACCTTGCCTGCCCTGCATCCATTTATTAAAAAATTATTGTATATTGAGTTACGAGAAATGAGTGCCGTTGAAAAATGGCGCCGTGAAAATCGGCAATTTTATGATATGTTGATAAATCTTGAAGGGAATGGTTCTTTAATAGGGGATGACAAACATATTCCGTATTTGGCTGTTTTTACGGGTATTGAGCAGCATGGTTTTAACAAGGCGTTAACATACTTGATGCAAAAATGGCCTGATTTGCCGCCAGAAGTGGTACATGAGCCATTGTTACACGCGGATGCGATACAATTTTATTCATCGATGATTGCTTTTCCGGTGCATCAGTCATTAACATTATCTCATTATTTTAAGCACTATCTTAAAAAGAATATAAAGTCTAAGTTAAAACGTATTTTACCCCTGTATTCGCTGAGACAGGATCATCCGGACGAGTATAAAAAACTGTTTCATCATGTTCCCTATTCTAATTTGTTGCAATCATCGTTGTATGGTGAAGCGAAGCATCATGCAGAAGCGTGGGACGTGAGTCATTTGATTATATTGAAAAATAAAATGCCATTGGCTATTTGTCAGTTATTGCAAAAAAAGCTGTTTGGTTTTTTTTGCTTGTATCGTATTAATCGAGGACCTGTTTGGCTGTCATCAAGCGTGGGGTATTTTGATAAAATAGCCTGTTTATCTTTATTGAAAAAAAGATTTTCTGGTATCTTCAGTAGAAAAATTTTAAGTATTGCGCCGGAGTTATCTGAGAACATTGATCATTATTATTTATTGTCGCTTTTAGGCTATCATCACGTGAAGAAACAACCCTATTCTTCAGCGATGATAGATTTATCTCAATCGGAAGATTTTTTGCGTAAACAATTGTCGGGGAAATGGCGAAATCAACTTTGTTCCGCAGAAAAATTAGATATATTGATTGAGATTGAATCGGGGATTGATGCCTTAATGTGGCTATTAAAAAAATATCATGAGTTTAAAAAAAGCAAAGATTTTTCGGGCGTTTCAGAAAAGCTTATTCATTATATGGCTCAACAATCTTTTGATCCAGAGTGTTTTGTGACATTGCGCGCAAGCTATCAAGATGAATATGTTGCGGGCATCTTGGTGTATCGACATGGACAAACGGCAACGTATTTTATTGGCTGGAATGGTGAAGTGGGTCGAAAAATTTATAGTAATAACTTATTATTATGGCGCGCCATATTGGAGTTAAAATCTATCCATTGTTCTTATTTTGATTTAGGCGGCATTGATGCGAAAAATACGCAGGCGATTAGCCATTTTAAACAAGGCGTTAGAGGCAAGGATTACTCGTTGTTAGGGGAGTTCGTTTGTTTATGAGATTAGGTATTGATGCATCCAATATTCGCAGTGGTGGTGGGGTTGTGCATCTTGTTGAGCTTTTAAATAATTTAGATCCTCATTCCTATGGTATAAATAACGTTATCGTTTGGGGAGGAGAGACTTTGTTATCTCAGTTGCCCAAAAAAGATTGGTTGCAGTTGCAGTTCGTACCGATATTAAATCGACATGTTTTGTATCGCAGTTTATGGCAGCGATTTAGCTTGCCCAAGCTGGCAGAGCAACAGTGCGATATCTTATTTGTGCCAGGCGGCATTTGTTATGCGCGACGATTGCCTTACGTTGTTCTATGTCAAAATATGCTGCCGTTTTTATGGAAAGAAATTTTTAGTTATGTAAGATATTTTCGGTTTTTTCGGTTGTTGTTATTGCGATATGCGCAGATACGATCTTTTAAAAAAGCCAGCGGCGTTATTTTTTTAACGGATTATAGTTTGGAGATTGTACGAAAAAAAACGCATATTACAATGAATAAATCTTGTGTCATTCCTCATGGAATCAATCCAGATTTTTATGTTGAACCCCGGCATCAAAAACCGATTAAACATTATAATGCTGAAAATCCGTTCGAATTATTATATGTTTCAACGATTGATTTTTATAAACAGCAGGATCAGGTGGTGAAGGCCGTTGTTAAATTAAGGAAATGTGGGTATCCGGTGATATTGCGTTTAGTGGGTGCCGCATATCCGCCCGCGTTGAGGCGTTTGCAGAAGTTATTAAATAAAGTTGATCCACAGCATAAAACAGTGATATATGAGGAGGGAGGGCAATATCCCCATATCCGAGATTTTTATCGCAGAGCGGATTTATTTATTTTTGCGTCTCGTTGCGAAGCTTTTGGTAATACATTGTTGGAAGCGGCCGCATCGGGGTTACCGATTGTTTGTTTGAAAGGGCAGCCTATGCAAGAACTCTTGCAGAATGCGTGCGAATACTTTACAGTTGCCGATGCGGATGAGATTTGCTGTGCGATTAAAAAGTTACTCGACGATGAATCGTTGCGTTTTCAATATGCTCAAAAAGCATATCAACGGGCAAAAAACTATTCTTGGAATAAAACGGCAGAAAAAACGGGCAGATTTATTAACGCGAGTTTTGGATAGGCGAAAGTCGCTATTAATTGCCTGATTAAAGGTGGCTTTGCCTGGTGAATTATCCCAAATAGATAGAGGCAGAAAGATAATGAAACTAACAGAAATCGAAACTCTGGCAAAAAAAGGCGAGTCTGATGCTTTAGAATTTAAAAAATCTACTGCGCAGCTGAAAAGTGCGGGTGAAACACTGTGTGCATTTTTGAATAATCATGGCGGGATAATTTTCATTGGCGTTAATGATCATGGTGCAATCATTGGGCAACAAGTAACAGAGCATACAAAACGAGAAATCGGTAGCATTTTAGCTAAAGTAGCTCCAGAACATAATGTCGATGTTCTATATGTTGATATTAATAAAACTAAACAGGTCATCGTGTTGCGAGCAACGCCTCACATAGATTTACAGCCATATACATTTGATAGCAAAGCGTATGTTCGCGTTGAATCAAGCACCTATCCTATGTCTCGAGATCAATATCAAAGAATGAGTTTAAACTATATGCAACAGCACCGTAGCTGGGAGAATGGGATTATAAAAGATGCTTCAATAGAGGATTTAGATGCTGAAGAAATTATGAGGACAATAACTGAAGGAATCGCTAATAAAAGAATACCTGCTGATCAAGCGGCCAGCAGTCCTGAAAGGGTGTTAAAACGACTTGGGCTGCTCAAGAATAACCAGATAACCAATGCGGCCATTGTATTATTTGCCAAAGAGCCAACCCAGCGGCTTCATCAATGCTCTATTCGTTTAGCCCGATTTAGAGGGTTAGATAAATCAGAATTTGTGGATAGCAAGGTAGTAGATGGCAATGCTTTTACTTTAATTAATGCTGCCATGTCTTTTGCTGATTTATACTTGCCCGTCAGCAGTAAGTTTGGCTCAGGAAAAATCGAAAGAATTGATGAGCCATTATTTCCGATAGATGCGTTAAGAGAGGTGTTTGCTAATGCGGTTGGCCATAGAGACTATGCTATGCATACCGCGACGCTCAGTTTTGCGATTTATGAAAATCGACTTGAAATTTGGTCGCCGGGTTTACCGCCCGATGGGGTGACTTTCGAGAATATTAAAACCCTGCACGAATCCATACCCAGAAACCGACTGATCACAAAAGTACTTTATTATCGCAAACTTTTTGAGTCATGGGGAAGGGGAATTCAAAAAATTATAACCCTATGCACGGAAGCCGGCCATCCAGAGCCGGAATTTGTTGAAAGAACCGGTGGGGTATGTGTAATTTTAAAGTCAAAACAATCGATAGGCGCGCCAATAATATATGATAAGCAAACAGAAGAAAGAATTAAATTAACTGATAGACAAAAAGAAATTTTATCTATTATTAAGGAAAAGCGTCAAGCGACATTGCCAGAAATAATTCAAGCTTTAACAGATAAAGCAGCCAAACGCACAGTGCAACGCGAATTAGCTAGACTTAAAGATTTTGGTCTGATTTCATTGAGGGGAGGAACAAAGGGATCTGTATGGGAAATAATTGCGCCATAATTGCGCCACATTTACGACACAATTGCGCCATTGTATTTAAATTGAGAAATCTCCGCTGCTTGCGGCGGAGTCAAGGGCGATGGGGAATCAATTAAGGAAACAAAATATTGAGATCATTATGATGAAATTATTAGTTATATTTGGCACGCGACCTGAAGCGATTAAACTGGCGCCTGTTATCCATGCGGCTCGTCTCGATGCGCGTTTTGATGTGCAAGTTTGCGTGACGGGTCAACATCGCGAGATGTTGGATCAGATGTTAGCATTATTTGACATCAAACCCGATTATGATCTCGATATTATGTTGAGTAATCAGCATGTCTTGGATATGACGAGTCGTATTTTATCGGGGTTGAAGTCAGTTTTGTTTCGCGCACAACCTGATTATATTATTGTGCAAGGTGACACGACCAGTGCGTTTATGGGTGCATTGGCCGGATTTTATTTCAAAATTCCTGTGGGACATGTGGAAGCAGGATTGCGTACGCACGATTTATATTCGCCTTTTCCGGAAGAAGCGAATCGAACATTGATCACACGATTAGCGCATCATCATTTTGCGCCGACTAAAAAAGCGTATGATAACTTGGTGCGAGAAAATATTGCGGTGGATTGTATTACCGTGACAGGAAATACGGTCATTGATGCATTGTTATGGGTTTGTAAAAAAAATAAATTAAAAACGGATTGGAGTGATGTTTTTGGCTCAATTTATAAAGTGCTGCAGCCGAAAAAACCCATTATTCTGGTGACCGGGCATCGTCGAGAGAGTTTTGGACAAGGGTTTTTAAATATTTGTAAAGCATTGGCAACGATTGCTGAAAATCATCCTGATTGGCATATCATTTATCCGGTACATTTAAATCCACATGTGCAAGAGCCCGTGCGGGGAATGCTTGATAAATATGATAATGTTCATTTACTTGCGCCATTGGAATATGCGCCTTTTGTTTATTTGATGCAGCAAGCGCATTTAATTTTGACCGATTCTGGTGGGATACAAGAAGAAGCACCGGCATTAGGCAAGCCGGTGTTGGTGATGCGTGATGTGACAGAGCGACCCGAAGCCATTGAAGCAGGCACAGCCATTTTGGTGGGAACCGATGCGGCGCGCATTATTGCTGAAGTAGAGGATTTAATGCATAATGCAGCGCGATATGAAGCAATGGCGCGAATCAATAATCCCTTTGGTGATGGGTGTTCAGCGCGGCGTATTTTAGATAAAATTTTGGAAACATCAGATGAATAATTTTCAGATTAACAAAATTGCAGTGATGGGCTTGGGTTATATCGGATTGCCGACAGCGACCTTGTTTGCAAACCAAGGCATTCCAGTGCTGGGCGTTGATATTAACAAGACTATTGTCGATACCGTTAATCAAGGCAAAATTCATATTGTTGAGCCTGATTTAGATAGAATGGTTGAGGCGGTGATTCGAGCAGGTCGGCTTCGAGCTACAACAGAATGTGAGCCGGCAGATGTTTTTATTATTGCTGTGCCCACGCCATTTAAAGGTGATCATAAGCCTGATCTGTCTTACATTGAATCGGCCGCAACGATGTTGGCGCCAAAATTAGTCAAGGGAAATTTGGTGATTTTAGAATCTACGTCGCCGGTTGGAACATCCGAGCAGTTGGCGCGTTGGTTATCTCAAGATCGTTCGGACCTTTCGTTTCCATTATCATCCGATGATCCGGATATTAATATTTGTTATTGTCCCGAGCGCGTGATTCCGGGAAAAGTGTTGCATGAATTAACAATGAATGATCGTATTTTGGGAGGCATGACGCCACGGTGTGCGCAAAAAGCAAAACAAGTCTATGAGCTGTTTGTCAAAGGAGAGTGTTTGACGACGGATGCCAAGACAGCAGAATTAGCGAAGCTGACAGAAAATTCTTATCGTGATGTCAACATTGCTTTTGCGAATGAAATGTCATTGGTTTGCGATCGTTTAGGCGTGGATATATGGGAGTTGATTCGATTAGCGAATCATCATCCGCGTGTGAATATATTGCAACCGGGTGCTGGCGTGGGTGGACATTGTATTGCGGTGGATCCTTGGTTTATTGTGGATAGCGCGAAGAACATTACGCCGTTGATACAAGCCGCAAGACAAGTCAATAATTTTAAGCCGCAGTATATTCTAAAACAGATTGAAAAATTATTAATGCAGCATCCCCATTCGATAGTGGCTTGCTTGGGGTTGTCATACAAACCCGACATTGACGATTTAAGAGAAAGTCCAGCGATCAAGATAGTTAACGCATTATCAAAACAAACAGCGATTAAAGAATTATTGGTCGTTGAACCGCATGTTACTGCGTTGCCAGCTTCATTAAAGGGCAAAATAGAATTAACCGATGGTCGATCCGCTATTGAACGTGCAAATATTATTGTTGTTTTGGTGCCGCATACGGCATTTAATCAAATCGATCAGACGACATTAAAAGACAAGCTTCTTATTAATCCAACCCCTCTTTGGCGATAATATGTGTGGTATTGCCGGTTTTTCCGGGCATTTCTCACAAGCATTACTGGTTAGCATGATCGAAACCATTTCGTATCGTGGCCCCGATCACCAGGCTGTCTATTATAATGCATCTTCACAAATTGGATTGGCGCATCGCCGATTATCGATTATTGATGTCTCCGCAAAGGGCAATCAACCCATGTGGGATGCCAGCCATACCGTTTGTATTGTGTTTAATGGTGAAATCTATAATTTTCAAAAATTGCGCAAAGAATTGGTCGAAGAAGGGTTTAAATTTAACAATGACACGGATACGGAAGTTATATTAAATTTATATTTACGCGACGGCATTGAATTATTCAAAAAATTAAATGGTATTTTTGCATTTGCAATTTATGATACGCGAAACCAACAGATTTTGTTGGCGCGCGATCATTTCGGCGTTAAGCCGTTGTATTATGCACAAACTAACGCAGGTTTTTTATTTGCGAGTGAATTAAAATGTTTGTTAAAAGAATCATCCGTGTCGCGCGAATTAAATCCCATGGCGATTCATAATCATCTACGCTATCTCTGGTCGCCTTCGCCGGATACGATGTTAAAATCCATCAAAAAATTATTGCCAGGACATGCCTGCTTGATTAAAGCAGGCACCATGCAAAAACAATGGTGCTATTATGATTTGCCGTATGATCAGCCGATTAAACCGTATTCGGTAAATGAAGCCGTATCATTATTGCAGACTAAATTAAAACAAGCGGTCGAGCGACAATTGATTTCGGATGTGCCCGTCGGGGCGTTTTTATCAGGCGGGCTAGATTCAAGCGCCATTGTTGCGATGGTAAAAGAGATTGATCCCGCACGAAAATTGCCTTGTTTTACGATGCGATTTGCCGATCAGTTTGGTCGCTCTGAAGGAACGGTTGAAGATTTGCCCTACGCCGAAAAAGTGGCAAAGTATTTAAATGTTCCGCTGCACGTAATCGATGTTCACGCTGATATGATCGATCAATTGCCGATGATGATTGAGCATTTAGATGAGCCGCAAGCGGATCCTGCCGCACTCAATACATTTTTTATTGCGAAATTAGCACGCGATCAGGGAATGAAAGTTTTATTATCGGGCGCGGGCGGCGACGATATTTTTTCAGGGTATCGACGTCATTATGCGCTCATGCAAGAGCGATACTGGGCATGGTGGCCAAAAGGTATTCGTCGGCAGTTTAGGGTATTGACACAAAAATTTCCCGAAAATAAATTGCGTCGATTTAAAAAAGCATTCGCATACGCGGATGTTGATCGCACACAGCGCATCGCCAGTTATTTTTATTGGTTGCAACCTGATATTCAATGTGGTTTGTATAGCAATGATTTGAGTCGGCAATTAATTTCAGCAGAACAAGACGATGCTCTACTGAATACGTTATGTCAGTTGCCAAAAGAGATGCCCGACTTGAATAAAATGTTATATTTAGAAACAAAATATTTTTTAGCGGATCACAATTTAAATTATACTGACAAAATGAGCATGGCGGCGAGTGTTGAGACACGTGTGCCGTTTTTAGATTTGGATTTGGTTGAATATGCCGCATCATTGCCGATTGCCTTTAAGCAAAACGGGAACGTGGGCAAATGGATATTAAAAAAAGCGATGAAAAACTATTTGCCACAGGATGTTATTTATCGCAAAAAAACAGGCTTTGGGGTGCCATTGCGCTTTTGGTTAAAAAATAATTTGCGAGCCATGGTAGTTGATTTGTTGTCCGAGCAGTCGATTAATCAGCGGGGGTTGTTTAATGCAGGGGCTGTTAAAAAATTGATAGCCGACAATCAAACCGGAAAAATTGACGCAACCTATCCGATTTTTTCTTTGTTATGTATTGAATTGTGGTGTCGCCGTTTTCTTCAATTCTCAGCCCAGAGGTAAGCGAAGTGTTCTTCGAATTGAGACTTGGTTATCAGCGAGGCAAGGCATTGAACCTGCTTGCCAAAAGCTATATACTGCCAAAGTTGTCTTAAAAGGAGCATGATCTGTGAGTATAGCCGGTTTAGATTGTTTATTGGTTTCGCCGTCGACGGTGTGTCGAGATTCTGGCAATATGTGGAAAGAGATCAACTCGAATTTTCCTCCTTTGGGATTAGCCTCTTTGGCTGGCTATGTGAGAGAGAAAGGTTTTTCGGTTAAAATCATTGACGGCAATATTCAATGCCCCTTTGAAGAAGATTTCCATCATTTTTTTAAAGAGAATTTTTGCGATAAATTTTCAGATATAAAATTAATTGGTTTTACGACGATCACTTGCACCATTAAAAAAGCGTTTAAAATGGCTAAAATGTGCAGGCAGCTTTATCCAAATGCATTAATTGTTTTTGGCGGGGTACATGCGACGTTTATGACGGATGAAGTTATAAATAATGAATGTGTGGATGTGGTGGTTAAAGGTGAAGGCGAATTAACCATGCATGATTTGCTTTCGGGCAAGGCATTATCGGACATTCCAGGCATTTGCTATAAGAAACAAGATAAAGTGTTTATGACAAAGCCTCGTGAGCGAATTATTGACTTAGATGCATTGCCGATGCCAGCATATGATCTTTTGCCGATTGGGCAATATAGACCCGCAAAAGGTTCTTATAAGCGGTTACCTGCGATGAGTATGATGACCTCTAGGGGCTGTCCGGGTAGATGTACTTTTTGTAGCAAGACGTTGGGAAATAAATTATTTTTTAAATCAGCTAAACAGATCGTCAAGGAATTAGAATACTTAATAGCTCACTATAAGATAAAAGAGATATTGTTTTATGATGATACTTTTACGGTCAACAAAAAAAATGTCATGGAGTTTTGTGATCTTATCATTCAAAAAAACATCGACGTTACTTGGACATGTTTTGCGAGAGTCGATTTTATTACCTTAGAAATGTTGAAAAAGATGAAGCGTGCGGGTTGCCATCAAGTCATGTACGGGGTTGAAAACATTGATGAGGAAGTGCGGAAAAACATCAAAAAACACATTAATGTTGAACAAGTTGTTCATGCGACACAATGGACTAAACAGGTTGGCATAGAGTGTCGTTTAGCTTTTATGATAGGGAATCCCGGGGATACCAAAGAAATTATTTTGAAAAACATAGAGTTTATAAATAAGCTCGATCCGGATATTTTGGTGGTCAATATCACAACTCCTTTCCCTGGAACTGAAATGTTTGCTTGGGCAAAAGCAAAGGGATTAATTTTAACCTATGACTGGGATGATTACACGTTAGCAAAACCGGTGATGCGCTTAGAGAATCTGACAGAGCAAGAGATTCACTCCTTATATAATCTCATGTACAAGCGATTTTATTTGAGACCACGGTTTATATTGAAAAAGGCGTTATCTATTAGAAATATAAATGATTTAGGTATATTACTGGGTGGTTTTAAGGCTGTGTTGAGTTTTTTAGGTGGTTCAAAAAAATGTATCAAAGCTGCAGATAAAGAGGTTATTTCTAGCTGATGAATAAATATAAATTAACTGTCATTGTGCCCTGTTATAATGAAGAGAAAACCCTGGCGTTTTGTCTTCAGCGAGTATTAGAAATACAAAGCGACCTGATTTCATTAGAAATTATTATTGTCGATGATTGTTCATCTGATCACAGTATGCGGGTTGCCAAATCACTGTCTGAAAAACATCAAGAAATCGTTGTTGTTTCGCATTCAAAAAATCAAGGTAAAGGTGCGGCAATTAGAACGGGGATGCAACATGCTTCAGGGGATTTTGTAGCTGTGCAAGATGCTGATCTTGAATATAACCCGATAGAATTGATCAAACTTTTGCAGCCGATCATTAATGATGTTGCAGATGTGGTGTTAGGATCTCGGTTTGTGACGAGTCAAGAACATCGCGTTTTATATTTTTGGCATAGTCTGGGTAATAAATTTTTAACGTTGCTTTCTAATATGTTCACCGACTTAACTCTTAGTGATATGGAAACTTGTTACAAGGTTTTTCGGCGTGATAAAATTCAAGATATTATCATCGAAGAAAATCGTTTTGGATTCGAGCCAGAAATTGTTGCTAAAATAGCACAGAAAAAATTGCGTATTTATGAAATGGGTATTTCTTATCATGGGCGTACCTATGAAGAAGGGAAGAAGATTGGTTGGAAAGACGGGTTGCGAGCTTTTTATTGCATTTTTCATTATAACGCTCCACAGTTGCCGGCACCCATGCAGTTTTTTATATATTTTTTTATTGGTGGTTTTTCAGCAATTATCAATATTGCAACGTTCTCTTTTTTATATGCGATGGGGAGGGGCATTATTTCTTCAGCAATAATATCTTTTTCTATTTCTGCGATAGTGAATTATATCTTATGTGTCAAATGGTTGTTTAGACACCAGTCAAGATGGCGCGCTTGTTTAGAAATATTATTCTACATCATCTTTGTTGCTCTGATCGGTGTTATAGATGTATCTCTTACCCTTTCATTGTCAAAAACCTTGCGTCCCGTTTTTGCTATAACAATCGCGAGCACAGTGGTATTTGTTGTGAACTTTTTCACAAGAAAATATTTTATTTTTGGCGAAAAAAAGAGTTAATGGATTAATTTTATCAGATAAAATGTTTGTTGTTGAACCGTATTTCGTATTCGCGAAAAAGATAAGTTTTCAGTATGCGCAAAAATATGTTTCGCATAATGTTCTTTGATTAAATTATCCAATAGCTTGTCCATGTTTGCACCGCCTGGAATATTGCTCCAATGTTTTTCATAAAAGATATAGTTAATGTTGAAATTTTTTAAAATTTTAACGAGCTGTTTTGTGTTCGTTATATCTTGCCAATCAATTAATCCCGAGAGATTGGGTTCTGCACTTAAATAAGGACGATCAAGATAATAAGTTTGACCGGCGCGTAAGATGCATAAAATTTTGGCGTTTTTCGCCGTATGTTGTTTGATCCATTGATAATCACCATAATTCCACGTGTATTGATGGTATTGATCGAGATTGGGATGGAAATAATATTTGATATAAAAAATAGAATAATAAGGCGCTAAGACTATAAAATAGCTCAGTGTGATGACTAAAATTACATTACAGACTAATTTTTCTGATTTGTTTTGCAAGTTATCATAATATTTAATGGCAATCAATAATCCAATGGGTAGCGCGTAGAAAGCAAAACGGATATAAAAAGTCGGTTCGACGATCCACCAAAGCATAAAGTAAGTAATTAACCCTAATCGTATTTGTAGTTTTTTGATCCGTGTAAATATTGCGCCAGCGATAATTAAGATCCATAATGTGACCGGAATTAAGGGGTCGAGCAGAAATGCTTTAATATCAACAATAATGCTATTTATATTGTGATGACCGCTCACATCACTTGTGAATTTTTGGGCCATAATTTGTATGCTGTGAGAAGATGATCCAAAAATATTTTGCGCGAGCGGCCAAACAGGATTGCCCAAATTAATATAGTTTCTGATATAGCAAGGCGATGCGATAAGCGTCATCAGTATCAGCGCATTGATGAGGGGTGTCTTTTTTTCTTTTTCTAATTGTGTATAAGCCAGTATGATATACCAAGGGATAAACAAGATGCTTTGGTATTTTACGCCTAGAGCAAAGCCAAGCGCAGCAAATGCGATATAGATACTGCTTTTTTTATGCGAGTCGGTTGTTAAAAACAGAAAACCGATCAAACTATAAAATATAACTATCCAGTCATTGGTGACAATATGTGCTTCGTGATAAGCGAGCGGCGTTAGAAATAGGATAATAAAAAATAATCGCGTATGCTTTAGGTTAACTCGAGCTGCTAAGTATTGTAGAATGAGCAGTGAAAATAAAAAATATAAACAAACGGCCAATTCCACACCTACTCCGCCAAATAAAATAAAGGAAGGCAAAAACATCAGATGAAAAAAAATCGGGAAGTTATAATGTATATAGGGTCTGAAGACAAAGCCGTGATTTAATACGATATCTTTCATTTGAGCTAAATGGTAACGCATGGCATCAGCGGATCGCTCTGGCGTGTATGCCAATAAAATAATCCATACAATTAAAAAAATGAGTGTGCCTATAAAATATACGCTCCACCGATCCTGTTTGATTAAATGTTCTCTTAAAAAGCAGCCAATGGATTTTAGTGTCGTCCATAATGTTTTTATATAAAATGATGCGATAATCAGCGAGAGCAGGGTGAAACCTAAAATATATCCGGGGGTTGCGAGCATCCATTCTGTCACGAAGAACAGATAAAATGCGGTGATGATAGAGCCAAACAGAAAGCCGGCAATGAGCTTTTGAAAGGGATCGCATTTTAATCGTGCCGCGAGCGGCATTCCCAACCCACAGATGGTTAAAAAATATACTAAATTAAAAATGAGTGCCATAGATCTGCTCTTTTTTGAGAGAGGTTAGAATAGCGTAAATGAGGTTGATTTTCTATATATCTTGATATCAAGTAGGAGGTGGATCACATAGAACTGGTTCTGTAAAAAGCAAAAAGAATGTTTACTTCTCCAAAACAGCGGGCTATACTGGTTCAGTGGAATCGTTTTTTGTAATTGACAGAACAGAGACGTTATGACGAAATTCATTGGGCGCGAGAAAGAATTGAGCCTTTTAAACCGATTTTCTAAAAAGCGATCAGCGTCTTTTCTGATTGTGCGAGGTCGTCGCAGAATCGGAAAAAGTCGTCTAATTGAGGAATTTGCAAAACCATATAAGTTTTATACCTTTTCAGGTATTGTTCCGACAGAAAAAACCACAGCACAATCACAGCGAGACGAATTCGCAAGTCAACTCAGTCAGCAAGACTTTCCAAAAGTGAAAGCGCAGGACTGGAATGATTTGTTTTGGCTTTTGGCGGATAAGGTGAAAAAGGGTAAGGTCGTTATTTTGTTGGATGAAATATCTTGGATGGGCGACAAAGATCCTGATTTTTTGGGCAAACTCAAAAATGTTTGGGAGCAGCATTTTAAAAAAAACAACCAGCTCATTCTCATTGTCTGTGGATCGGCATCATCCTGGATAGAAAAAAATGTTTTAAGTAGCACAGGGTTTGTGGGTCGCATTTCGTTTGTATTAACCTTAGAGGAGTTGCCGTTAAAGGATTGTCAAGATTTTTGGCGTCAAGCAGCTGCACATATTTCTGCAATGGAAAAATTAAAGATGTTATCGGTGACCGGTGGAGTACCACGGTATTTAGAGGAAATTGACCCGGCATTAAGCGCAGAAGCCAATATTAAAAATATGTGTTTTACCAAGGGTGCTTTTTTAGTTGACGAATTTGAGAGAATTTTTTCAAATCTTTTTTTAAGAGACAGCGAGGCCTATAAAAAAATAATAGAGGTGTTGGCGACGGGGAGTAAAGAATTCAAGGAAGTGAGCCAATTGCTGGGTACTGATATGTCGGGTAGAACATCAGATTATCTGGACGAGCTAATATTGGCAGGATTTGTCAACCGAGATTATACGTGGCATTTAAAAGATGGCAAAGATGCCAAGCTGAGCAAATTCAGGCTGAGGGATAACTATTTGCGTTTCTATTTAAAATATATCCAAAAATATAAAACAAAAATAGAACGAAATGCATTTGATTTTAAGTCTCTTTACGCTTTGCCCGGCTGGGATGCAATCATTGCGTTACAGTTTGAGAATTTAGTTTTAAACAATCGGCATTTTTTATGGGAAAAACTTTCAATCAGATCCGAAGATATTTTGTCAGAAAATCCATTTTTTCAACATAAAACAGCCACACAATTGGGTTGCCAAATAGATTATTTAATTCAAACACGTTTTGGCACGGCGTATATTTGTGAAATCAAATTTTCTAAAAACAAAATCACTGAACGCGTCATAGAGGAAGTGCAAGAAAAGATCTTAAGGTTAAAACGCCCTAAAGGCATGTCGTGTCGATCGGTGTTGATTCACGTGAATGGTGTTGAAAATAATTTAATTGAACAGGAATATTTTTCAGATATCATTGATTTTAGCGAAATCCTGAAATAAAAATTCACTTATTCTGTGACAGACCCTTAGCAAGCTGCAGGGCATTATCCGATTCTGTTCAAAACTTAAGCAATTAAAAATTTTAGTCTTAGCTTGTTCGGAGCTCGCGTTTTAAGAATAGATTCTGATAATATGTCCCATTGTTTTTGACCAAAGGTTGTTTATTTATGAGGCGAATTTTAGTAACAGGTGGCGCAGGTTTTTTAGGTTCTCATTTATGTCGGCGTCTGTTGACGGAAGGTCATGATGTGTTATGTGTCGATAATTTTTATACCGGCACAAGAAATAATATTTTGCCTTTGCTATCCAATCCACATTTTGAAGTATTGCGACATAATATAACCGAGCCGCTTAAAGTAGAAGTGGACGAGATTTATAATTTAGCGTCACCCGCTTCGCCGGTGCATTATCAAAATCGTCCGGTGCAAACAACGATTACGAATGTGCATGGATCGATTAATGTTTTAGATTTAGCGGTGCGTTTAGGGAAGGTAAAAGTTTTTCAAGCGTCGACCAGTGAGGTTTATGGTGATCCTGCCATTCACCCGCAAGTCGAAGATTATTGGGGAAATGTAAACCCGATTGGTCCGCGCGCTTGTTATGACGAAGGCAAGCGGTGCGCTGAAACATTATTTTTTGATTATTGGCGGCAATATGAATTGCCCATCAAAGTGGCTCGTATTTTTAATACCTACGGCCCCAATATGTGTTTAAATGATGGGCGTGTGGTATCTAATTTTATTGTGCAAGCTTTAAAAGGCGAGCCGATTACGATTTACGGTGATGGATCGCAAACGCGCTCTTTTTGTTACGTCGATGATTTGATTGAGGGCTTTATTAGAATGATGGCAACGGATCGCGATGTTACCGGTCCGATTAATTTGGGAAATCCGAATGAAATTACGATTAAAGAGCTAGCGCAGAAAATCATAGAAATGACCGGTGCCAAATCGCAATTAATTTGTAAGTCGTTGCCCGCTGATGATCCAAAACAGCGCAAGCCCGACATTACAAAGGCCAAACATGTTTTAAATTGGGCGCCCAAGGTTTCGATTGAGGATGGACTCACAAAAACCATTCATTATTTTGAAAAAATATTGGAGATGTAGATTAAGGGTCTGTCACATGGGATAGATTGTAGTAGCCCAGCCCAACCTACGTGCATTTCGAATCCCGCCAAAGGCGTGACCGTTCTTTTTTTTCTGATAATCATTTCGAACGCCATCCCTGGGATTGTCCTCTGAGCTGAGGATCATATAAAGTATCCGTGTGATTTTATCCTTTAATATATAAAATTACACGGATAATGACAGTCCACGGTCTTTCCCGTAAACTTCCGGTATGACTAAATTATTTTCCTATCGACCTTATTGGGCGAAGCGGTTTGGCGTTGCGCCGGAATTGCCGATGTCGCGTGCGGAAATGGAAAGTTTAGGCTGGGACAGTTGCGATATCATTATTGTGACGGGTGATGCGTATGTGGATCATCCGAGTTTTGGGATGGCGCTTATTGGTCGGCTTCTTGAAGCGCAAGGCTTTCGTGTGGGCATTATTAGCCAGCCGGATTGGCAAAGCGCTTCGCCGTTTCAAATATTAGGTGAACCGAATTTATTTTTTGGCATTACATCCGGCAATATGGATTCGATGGTGAATCACTATACGGCCGATCGCAAAGTGCGTTCGGATGATGCCTATACGCCAAATGCAGAACCGCATAAACGTCCTGATCGTGCTGTATTAGTTTATTCACAACGTTGTCGAGAAGCATACCCAAAAACACCGATTATTATTGGTGGCATGGAAAGCTCATTGCGTCGCGCTGCGCATTATGATTATTGGTCGGACAAAATGCGCCGCTCAATTTTGATCGATTCAAAAGCGGATATGTTGATTTATGGAAATGCAGAGCGTGCGATCGTAGCGATTGCGCATCGACTAGGAAAAAAAGAAAACATTGCGGATATCACAGATTTGCGTGGCACGGTTGTGATTAAAAAAGAGTTGAGCGGTGACGCCGTTTCATTGCCCTCATTTGAAAAAGTAAAAGCATCGCCGTTGTTATATGCGGAATCAGTGCGTGCACTGCAATTAGAAACTAATCCGGGCAATGCAAAATCTCTCGTGCAGCAGCATGGCGATCGATTTGTTTGGATGAATCCACCGCCATTGCCGTTAGAGACGCCAGAGCTCGATGCGCTTTATGCGCTGCCTTATACACGTCGACCACATTCTTCGTATGGTGATGCCAATATTCCGGCATATGAAATGATTCGGTTTTCGATTAATATTATGCGTGGGTGTTTCGGAGGATGTACGTTCTGCTCGATTGCCGCGCACGAGGGACGTATTATTCAAAGCCGTTCGGAAGAATCGGTGTTGCATGAAATCGAAGACATTCGCGATAAAACGCCAGGTTTTACCGGTATTATTTCTGATCTGGGCGGTCCCACCGCTAATATGTATCGATTAAAATGTAAAGATCCTAAAATCGAATCCCTCTGTCGACGACTTTCTTGTATTTATCCGAAGCTGTGTAAAAACATGAATACGGATCATGGTCCGCTGATTCATCTTTATCAAAAAGCGCGCGCGGTGTCGGGGGTTAAGAAAATTTTAATTGGTTCGGGCGTGCGTTATGATTTAGCGCTTCAATCACCGGCCTATATTAAAGAACTGGTCACGCATCATGTGGGCGGTTATTTAAAGATTGCGCCGGAACATGTTGCGAAAGAGCCATTATCTAAAATGATGAAACCCGATATTGCTTGTTACGATGATTTTAAAAAGTTGTTCGATCAATTTTCGGTTGAGGCGGGCAAAGAACAATATTTAATTCCCTATTTTATCGCCGCGCATCCTGGCACGACCGATGAAGATATGTTGGAATTAGCGCTATGGCTGAAAAAAAATAATTTTCGTTTGGATAAAGTTCAAAACTTTTTGCCGACACCGATGACATTGGCGACGGCGATGCATGCGACGAAAAAAAATCCGTTGCATAAAATAACAGAAACCAGTGAAACGGTATTTATTCCAAAAAATGCAAAGACGCGACGTTTACACAAAGCATTTTTGCGTTATCATGATCCCAAAAACTGGCCGCTGTTGCGCGAGGCATTAAAGCGCATGGGGAGAGGGGATTTGATTGGGGTAGGGAAGCGGTATTTAGTGCCGCGGTAGTTGATTTTGATGATGGTTTTTAATTGTTTTTTTTGCCGCTTATCGTCTACTTTAAAGTGTAACTGCAAAATGGACGATAAATTCCGCATGTCATTTCGACGACTGAAGGGAGGAGAAATCTCATGAATTACGCTTTATACCAAAAGATTTCTCACACTCGTTCCGCTTTCAGCGGAACTCGGTAATTACCCGAAACCTCGAAAAATAATAAATTTTTAGAGGTCCCCCTTAAGGGTTCCTTAAGAATTCTTACCTATAATGCAAACATAACAGCCCGGGAAGCAGACTTTGGAGACTGGAATTTATCCCGGCTTCCCTCGTATTACGAGTTTTTTTAAATAATTAACTATGCTTATACTCAGTTACTCAGTATAATGAGCCTTTCTAACAATGCAAGGGATGGCCATGTTTTTGGAGACTTTAGCTTATGCCATTACAACGAGCCATTATATCTAGTGAAATTGCAGCTTTAGCTACTGCGCTAACAAGTGGCCGGTGTCCGAGCGGCTTGGTCTTAGATCTTAGTAATAACCACCTTGACGCAGCCAGTATTGCAGTTTTAGCTACTGCGCTAGAAAGTGGCCGGTGTCCGAGCGGCTTGGTCTTAAATCTTGGCACTAACGCCCTTGACGCAGCCGGTATTGCAGCTTTAGCTGCTGCGCTAGCAAGCGGTCAGTGCCCAAACGGCTTGACCTTAAACCTTCGGTATAGCTCCCTCAATGCAGAGTGTATTGAGCATTTAGCTGCTGCGCTAGCAAGCGGCCAGTGCCCAAACGGCTTGACCTTAAATCTTGGGTTTAACTCCCTCAATGCAGAGTGTATTGAGCATTTAGCTGCTGCGCTAGAAAGTGGTAAGTGTCCGCGAGGCTTGACCTTAGGTCTTGATGGTAGAATCTTTAGCGCTGCAGATGCTGATGTATTAGTAAAGGCGCTTCTATCGCAATATCAAGGACAAGGGACCTGCGCTACGATACGCGGTGCTGGTTCTTCAAATGATATTGTTTGGAAATGTATGCAATTGATATTCCCAGCTGCAGGGGCTGCTGGCGCTGCCGATGAAGATATTGATGTGAGGGCATTGTTGTCTGTGATGGTTATTCACTTTAAGCGTTTGCCTGAGTATTATTCGCAAGCGATAGCCTCAAAATTTTTTGATCTTTTAAAAGCGCAGGTCGTTGGCTTACTTACTGTGAAGGGGGATGATGCTTTCTTTGAACAAGGGAGGCCACGGCCCTTCGAAATAGCTAATGCCTTAGAGAAAACATTATCATTATTACCACCTAAACCAGTCCACGTGGAAGGAAAAGCGCTCTTAGCTGAAATATTCATGCATGTGGCGGAAAGTTATTTACCCACTACACCAGAAGCTTTGGCTAAGCGCCATGTATTGTTCAATGAGGCGCTGCTTCATAACCCACAAGATGAACATTTGAAACAGCATTCTGTGGGTGCTCATATTACATTGTTATTAAGATTGGCGGGCAAGGTTTGTAGTTTAGATGAAGTAATGGCCTTAAGAGGTCAAGATTTGCGGCAACACCCGCAGGCACAAGTGGCCAAGCAACACATTTTAAGTGCGATGAGAGAATTATTTGGTTTTACCGATACTTTCAGTAGCCGAAACTTTTTAGTTAAAGAAGAAAAAGGAGATTGGGTTACTCCTCCTCGCCAAGGTCAACAGCATCGCTATCGATTATTTTCAGGTTCTACTAAGGATTTTCCTGTATTCGATGATGCTAGTGTGCGTAAAGTAACGCCGCCAGAAGGCGCTGGGCGGCCGACAGCCCCAACACCACGTCGTGGCAGTGTTGGTGGGTAAGGTGGCTTTGTATCCTAACCCTCTATCTCTATTCCTTCGCTAAGTTCTCAGCTTCTTCGGGAACTTATCAGACAACGCTTGATACGCCGGTTGACCAATTTATATTTTTGCTTTTTTATCTCGATTACTTTATTATTTAGAAACTTATTAGGCATTATATCCTCCGCGACATTTTAGTTATTTCATTTTCGCATAGGATGCTTTACGAGCAGAAGAGATATAATGTTGGATGGTTATTGAGCTGAGAAATAAAGCCATTCTGCGTCATTGCATCCATTTCAAGCGGAGGAGGAGAAATCTCATGAATTACGCTTTGTACCAAAAGATTTCTCACCCTCGTTCCGCTTTCAGTCCCGCCTTCGGCGACGTTCGAAATGACTGTTTTTTTAGATGAACGCTTTGCGTCCTCTGAGGTGGGACATGCTTGTTGTTGGGCCTCGCATGCGCTTAGCCCAACCTACGTGCTGGATTATTGATTGCAGGAATATCAGCGGATGACAAGGTTGCATTTGTTTCTATTATTATATTATCGGTGATCTGCCTGTTGTTTTCATTTCGAATTCGTGTGCCACAATTAAATTAATCTTTCGGTACCAGCGCTACCGAAGGTGTGAGGAAGTGGAGATATAACAGGTGAAGCGAAGCATAATTCCGGAAGAAATTATCTTACTCAGTCCAACCTGCCACGCCTGAATTAGCCGCACCACGTGACGAGACTAAAATTGACAACCCATGTTCATGCACCAAATTAAGCAATTTGAGCGACGTCCCTCTTGGACATTTATCCCCTTGTTCCCATTGTCTCACCGCTGAAGAACTCGTATTCAAGAACTTGGCAAAAACGGTTTGACTGACTTTTTCACGTAATCGTAACGTTTTAATTGCCCGAGCACTCATCGGCATAACTTTCGGCACGCAAGTCGCATCAAATTCACGCATGGTTATTGCATCAATGACATCAATATCATAAAGCGCCTTGGCCATACCCTGAATGGTTTCATCTAATCGTTTACTTGTCGTTCGTCGTTTTTTTGCATTCATTTTGCTTCACCTCTACTAATGTGCCTTCTTCCATTAACCGATCAATATTCTGTTCGGACAATCTTAAAACGCGAGTTCCGGATAAGCTTTGGGCTGCAAATGCGCCATTTTTTGGCCATATTTCGTTATTCATCGCAAAATAAGCTCAATGTAGAATGACTACATCTTCGCTTATTTTGCGATAAATGCCTCATCTGGCCAAATCTGGCGCATTTTCGCCCGAAACCTATGCATTGTATTAAACGTTTCAGTTCTGACAAAGCTTATCCGGAACTCGCGTTTAAATAATATTTTGCCAATCTCCTAAATAAAATTAATTGCGTATTGTTTATTGTTTCCTGCTCATTTTTCGCAAAACCAAATAAAAATATCACGCGCTGTCTTTGCCTAAATGCCAATAATGCACGAAAACCACCGCGCTTACCCATACCTGTTTTTGCAATACGTTTTTTATACAGCCCGTATCCCAAATGCGCATCAATCAAGCCTTGTTCTATTTCCTCCACGACCCGTATCAGCTGCCGGTCACACAAGCGCTGCACGCGCGCCCAACGACAAAATCCGCGATACTTCAATATCCTCATGGAACCATTCCCATTAATCTAATTATAACACATAGTGGTATATTTGCAATCACATCAAAACCACCGCTGCGCTAAATATTATGGAAAAAGATGATCTTTATCATCCGTAATAACTACTGAAAATATACTGAATTTGTAGCGCGGTTGGGCTGAGACCAGCCTGTTCGCATGAGAGTGGAGAAACGAAATTTCGCGTCCTCTGCGCAAAAAATTCTTGTCATTTCGACGACCGAAGGGAGGAGAAATCTTTTTGAATCGAAGTGAAATCAAGGAGATTTCTCCGTCGCCTGACGGCGACGTTCGAAATGGAAAGAGGGATATTTTGGGGAATCAAAAGTGGACTAATTATGCCGCCAATCGGTGGACTAATTAGGGTGGCGATTGACAATAATTACCTGAAACCTCGAAAAATAATCAATTTTTAGAGGTCCCCCTTAAGATTTCCTTAAGAATTCTTATCTATCATGCAAACATAACAACCCGGGAAGCGGACTTTGGAGACTGGAATTTATCCCGGCTTCCCTCGTATTACGAGCTTTTTTTAAATAATGAATTATACTTAATAGCGAGCCTTGCTAACAATGCAAGGGATGACCATGTTTTAGGAGACTTTGCTTATGCCATTACAACAAACCCTTCGTAATCGTATTCCAGAAGCCGCGCGGCCTGCTTTATTGGAACAATGTGCTCAACTCGTAGGAGCGCGCGTTTGGACTTTCATACCACCAAACGGGTATGCGCTTTTATTGAATAGGCTTAGAGGATCTCTTATTCAAGCAGGCCTCCAAGAATTTGGTGATGAAATACAGTATTGCATTGATGCGCTTGCAAGACGTCCAGTCGCGGAACAGTATTTTTTTATGACTGATGTCAGAGGAAAAGAAGCACTTGCTGCTTGCCTTCTAATAGCACAACATCTTAACAACGATGTTTTGAAAGACCCAATTTTGACTTTAATAAAAAATATGCACCTTCACGCTCACATAGATGAATGTGCACATAATCTCCTAAATGTTGATGTTCTCAATCATGTTCACGGTGTAGCAGTCGCTCCCCTTGTCATCAATGATGGACAAAGCACACATCGCACTAGTACCCCGTCAAAAAAGTTTTTGTGCATTGATTAATTAAAGGAAAATGGGA
>JBBTCW010000007.1:0-13677 GCA_038043025.1 Pseudomonadota bacterium
ATTCATCATTACTTCTGGTAAATGCCATTCTAACAATGAATACCAGCTTACCTCTGAGCTGAGGATAGTAATATATGGCCATCCATGGCCAGTCGTTCGCGCGACTGCGACATGCCACTGGCATGTCGGTTCGCGCTCACCCTCTGAGCTGAGCGGAGGAATGAAATGCATGCCTTCTATCGCATGTTCTTATAATGATGGAGGCAAAGCCCCCATCATTATAAGAACTTGGCGGAGAGAGAGGGATTCGAACCCTCGATACGCCGTGAAGCGTATACACGAGTTCCAGTCGTGCTCCTTAAACCACTCGGACATCTCTCCGTGCTTAACACAAACCACTTTCCAAAAATAGCGAGCAAGTTTAAACCGGGGTTATTGCTTAGGTCAATGCTTTTGCAAATTGATTTTGGTCGAAAATTAATCTATCAAGATCGACATGAGTGAGTTGTCCATCCTTTACGAGTTCTTTGCCGGCGACAAAAACACGGTCAGCTCGGCGAGCACCGCAATTAATTAATGCGGTTAAGGGCTCATTTGCACCTGCAAATTGAATTTCATTGAGCCTAAAGAGGGCAATATCTGCTTGTTTACCTATGGCCAAGGATCCAATGTCACTCCTGCCTAATGCATCGGCGCCGCCTTTTGTGCCCCAGCGAAAAATATCCATCGCTGATAATTTCGATCCATATTGTAATCGTTGCAGCAAAAACGCCTGTCGAAGTTCTAACATCATATTTGAATGATCATTGGAAGAGGAACCATCCACTGCGATACTGACTCGGCAGCCGCGATTTTCTGCATCGATGCCACGGAACATCCCTGAAGCTAAAATCATATTCGATGAAGGACAATGTGACATCCCAACGTGATGTTCTCCTAATCGAACGAGCTCCTCATCCGTATAGTGAATCGCGTGCGCTAACCATGTTTGATCATGCAGCCAGCCACATTCTTCCAAATAATCGAGCGGGCGCATACCGTATTTTTTAAGACAGAATTTGTTTTCGTCTTCTGTTTCAGAGAGATGTGTATGTAATCGCACATGCATTTTTTTCGCTAGTTTTGCGGACTCAACCATTACTTCCTTGGTGACTGAAAAAGGTGAGCATGGCGCTAACGCAATTTGTAATAGACTGCCGGGGTTGGGATCATGATAACGATTAATAACACGTTCGCTGTCGGATAAAATTTCATCGAGCGTTTGTACCACCTCATCCGGCGGTAATCCTCCGTCTTTTTCAGAGAGATCCATCGATCCACGCAAAATAATGGCGCGACACTGTAATTCTTGAGCTACCTTCGCTTGAATGTCGATTGCATTTTTTAACGTTGGTGTAAATATATAATGGTGGTCGGCAGAGGTTGTACAACCCGATAGTAATAATTCACACTGTGCAATTTTACAGGCGGATACAAAACTCTCTGGCGTTAGTTTTGCCCAAGCCTTATAAAGTGCTTTTAGCCAGGGAAAAAGTTCAAGATTTAACGATTTACGGTAGGCTCTGAAAAGTGTTTGGTAATAATGATGATGTGTGTTAATTAAGCCCGGTAGCACAACATGCTGTGTCGCATCGATGACATGATCGATGGCTAACGTTGGTTTTTGATCAGTGCTCACCAGTTCTATGATTTTATCATCTTGTATGACCACGCCGCCTTTGGCATTTTCGGCGTAAATAGCTAATGGGTTTTTAATCCAGATGCGCATTGTTTTTTGGCTCCTCTATAAATAATGCGAAGACGAAGGACTCTAAAATAGCAAATAGAAAGAGCGATAATGCAATGCGTTCTGCAAAGAGATGTGCGGTGGTATGTACCGTAACAGCATCGATGACCATGCCGACCAAGAAACTAATCACAGCGATACTGATATTGATAATCGTGTTGCACAATCCCACGCCAATATTTCGTTCGGCAGGTGGTAAAATGGTGATGACAATAGTAAACGCCAATATCGAAACGCTGGCGGAAAAACCAAAGACAAACATGATGATGACAATGAGTAGAAAGGCTAATTTATGTGCCAACACAATAATGGTAAACAGTAAAAATGTTGCGGTGGTAAAGTAGAGTATCAGTTTTTTTGTAGAGCCCCACCGTTCACTTAACCATCCGACGATCGGATTACCTATTGCAAATCCAAGAAAAATCGCGGAGTTTATAATGGAGGCACCATACAGCGTATGGGCATATGTTTTTTGATAGATAATATTCCAGTTTGCACCAAATCCAACGAGAGATCCCATCAATAATCCACCAAAGGCACTGGCGACCCACACTTGTTTATTGGATAAAACGTTTAATAAGGAGGTAAAAATAGCGGAACGATTTTTGGATTGCTTGGCTTGCCGGAAAAAAAAGAGCGCTAAAATAAAAATGACAATGGTCGTCAAGGCCAATGTTAATCCAACCGGCCGCCAGCTTTGTTTGTTGATAATAAAAATTGGCATAATCAGCATGAATACTACAACCGACAAATTACTAATGCCTTGCATAAGTCCAAATACAAAGGGAAATTCTTTTTCACTAAACCATTGGATCGATACAGCGGCACTGCCGATGAAAGCAAATGCGCTTCCGATAGCAATCAATGTTCTGCCAAGAGCCAGTGGCATAAATGTATGGGCAGAAATATAGATGAATAAGCCTGCTGTAATGATGCCTATGGAGATTAATAAAATGTATTTGAGAGAATATTGTTCAGCCCATATTGCCACGGGTATTTGAAGAAATGCATAAACAAAGAAGGAGATAAAGCTCAGTGTTCCCACCATGGCCGTGGTCATGTTTATGGAGGATTGTTGGTCGGGCAGAATAATAGGGTAATAGACATTGGCAATTAATAACGTACAGACGACAAATGCGGTTATGATGAACCACATCGTCCAGGGTAATATTTTAGTGTGTCGCATGGTATTTTCCATTATTTATCATAGTAGCAGAATGTTTATGTCAGACGCAAGTTATGCATACGTGACGCGAGGCTATCTCATCGTTTCTTTGATGACCGTCATGGGAGTAGGTAGATGGGCTGCTTTGAGTTTATTCGTGATGAGGTCTGCTGTTTTAACGTTGGCAAGCGGTCCTACTTGAACGAGGTAAAGTATCTCTTTGCCGCGACGTTCGCGGTAAACATGTGCCGGGATGGTTTTTGTGACTTTTTGGGCGTTATTTTCAATGAGCGCTGCATGGGTGGGTTCGCTATAGGCGCCGAGTTGTAAATAAATACTGGGTCTGGTATTTTTGGGCAATTGAAGGGTGGTTGTTGATGCAGTCTTTGCAACTTGTGGTGTCAAGACAGATACTTCGACGAGCCCTGTACCTTTTTGAAGGATATCCAGTTTTTTGGCAGCCACATAAGATAAATCTAAAATTCGATCTTGTTTAAAGGGGCCGCGATCATTTACTTTCACAATGACGCGGTGGCCATTTTCTAAATTGGTGACGCGCGCATAACAGGGAATGCGTAGTGTCTTGCTGGCGGCAGTCATTTTAAACATATCATATTTTTCGCCGCTCGACGTTAAATAGTTTTGAAATTTTGTGCCATACCAGGATGCGATGCCTGTTGCATGATAGCCGGTATTGTTTTTTAAAACATGGTAGCGTTTTCCGTTGACGTAATAAATCGGTGGATTGTATTTTAATATGGTCGGTTCTATTTTTGGAATGGCGTTGCGAATCAGCGAGACGTCGACCAGGTGTTGGGGGGCGCTATCATATTCTTGGTTGTAACGATGTTTGGGGTAATGGCTTTGAATCGGTTTTGAATGCGTGCCCAGTGGAGCAGGTATGGTCATGCAGCCCGATAATAAGACGGAGAAAATGCTAAGAATGTATATTCGATGCGGGTTCATTGTTTGTTACCCGCTTTGATCGCTTGGCTTAATTCATACGCTACCATTGCATAATTGATGCTGTGATTATAAGTTAAAATAACGAAAAAGTTTGGATAAATAATCCAATGTTCATAACCGTTTTTGGTTTTTAGTTTTAGTAAGGTGCCTTGTTGCAAATCCAGATGTGCGTTCGCGCCTTTCAGCATCGAATTAATGATTGCCGAATCACTGGTCATGCGTGTGTTGTTTTCGGTTATTTTGGTGGCAATGGGTTCATGGCGACGCCAACCATTTAGATATAAATAATTTGCAATGCTGCCGATGACGTCCGTGGTATTGTTGGATAAATCAATGGTTCCGTCGTTGCTGAAGTCAATGGCATAATGGCGAAAGCTGCTGGGAATAAATTGGGGTTGTCCAATGGCGCCGGCATAAGATCCTTTGAGTGTTTTGGGATCTAAATGTTTTTCGCGACAGAGTAACAGAAATTCTTCCAGTTGTTGTTTAAAAAATTTTGCGCGTGGTGGATAGTTAAATGCAAGCGTTGAGACCGAATCTAATACGCGGTAAGCGCCGGTGTTTTTTCCATATTTACTTTCAATGCCGATAAGTGCAACGATCATGGCGGGTGGTACGCCATATATTTTTTCTGCGCGCGTGAGCGCGGCATTATTTTTTTTCCAAAATGTAACACCCTCTTGAATGCGGTCAGGTGTAATAAAAGTCGGATAATATTTAAACCAAGGCTGTGCTTCGTAGGGGTGTGCCGTTTGCTGCACGACAACCGGCAAGGGGTGAACATCGTTCATGAGCGCCGTGAGTTTATGCGTGTCAAACTGATGTTGTTGATGCATGGATACGACAAATGCGCGCACATCTTTGCGCAATCCAAACGGCGTATTTGCTGCAAAACAGGGCAAAATAAAAAATAATGTAAAAAAAATAATTCTTTTCATAACTTCAATGCGATAACAGTTGTTGATGTCCATGGATAGACATTAATAGGCCTAAACTTGCCAGTGTGATAACCATGGATGAGCCGCCATAACTGACCAGCGGCAATGGTAAACCAACGACAGGCAAAATACCACAAACCATGCCAATATTAATAAATACCGATGTAAAAAGTATGAGCGTGAGCGTGCCGGCCAATAATCTTGTGTAAGTGGTTTGTGCTTGGCTGGTGATATATATGCAACGTGCAACAATGGCTAGATAAATGAGTAATAAAATAACGCTGCCGATAAATCCAAATTCTTCGCCAAATACAGCAAAAATAAAGTCAGTGGCGTGTGCGGGTAAAAAATGTAAATGTGATTGTGTGCCTTGTAACCAGCCTTTGCCAAAGATGCCGCCGGAGCCAATCGCGATTTTAGATTGAATGATATGATAACCGGTACCCAGCGGATCGCGTGCTGGATTTAAAAATGTTAAGATGCGTTGTTTTTGATAGTCATGCATCGCTCGCCATAAAAAAGGTGCGGAAACGGCGGCGACAAACGTTGTGCCTAAGATATAGCGCCATTGTATACCGGCAAATAATAAAATACCGCCGCCGGCAATTAATAATATAATTGCAGTGCCAAGATCAGGCTCTTTGAGTGTGAGTAACGCGGGGAGAAGGGTCAGCAGTATGCCGATACAAATTTCTTTAAATTTTGGCGGTAAATTACTGGTTTGATAATACCAGGCGAGCATCATGGGCAATGACAGTTTCATGAGTTCGGATGGTTGAAAGCGAAATAAACCAAAGTTTAGCCAACGTTGCGCGCCTTTGTCGATATGGCCAATGACGAGCACGAGCGCCAATAGTAACAAGCTGACGATAAATAAACTCAGTGACCAGCGTGCATACGTGATGGGCGATAATTGTGCCAAAACGATCATGATTAATAATGCCAAACCGATATGCATAATGCCTTGTGAAAAAATAGCGCTGTTTTGATTGCTGGCGCTATACAAAATAAAAAGGCCTACTGTCATTAAAAGGACGACGCTTAAAAGTAAAACAATATCAATATGTAATACTTGTAACAGCGTACGATATTGTGTGCCACTTTGTTTTCGTCGAAAGCGTTCACTGAGCTGGTCTAGTGGCATGATCTATTTCCTGTTTGGGGTTCAATAAATAACTGTCCATGATTTCGCGCGAAATTCTAATGGCGTCGTGACTATTTTCGATGACGACGCTGATGGCAATTTTAGGGTTTTGAATAGGCGCAAAAGCGATAAACACAGAATTGTTACGCAGTTGTATAGGAATTTCGTCGGCGGCATTATAATTTTCGCGTGTATTAACCACTTGAGCGGTGCCCGTTTTCGCAGCGACCGAATAAGAGGTGTGTCCAAAAGAATAGCCGGTGCCTTCTATAATAACATTTTGCATTGCGTTGATAATTGTTTGCCAATATATATCCTGTTTGAGGACAATGGGTGTTTCGGTTATCGGTTGAGTATATATAATTTGTTCATCGTCTGCTTGTGTTGCAAACAGTAATTGTGGACGGAAACGCACGCCGTGATTGGCAAGTGTTGCGGTTGCGGCAGCTAATTGCACGGGGGTGACTTGCATAAAGGTTTGGCCGATGCCCGAAAGAATCGTGTCAGCAGGGTACCAAGGTAAACCGCGGTTTTTCATTTTCCATTCAGGTGAGGGAATATTGCCCGCGAGTTCTTCGCCCATGTCGATACCCGTGGGTTTGTCAAATCCAAATTGACCTAAAATATCATCGATGCGATCAATCCCCATTTTATGGGAGAGGTCATAAAAATAGGTATCGCAGGATTCAATAATCGCTTTAGAAATATTCACCCAGCCATGACCGTCGGGTTTCCAATCATGAAAAACATGTGAGCTGTTGGGTAACTTATACCAACCCGGGTCAAACAGTGTAAATTCTGTGTTAGTGATGTTTGCATTTAATGCTTCGGTGGCAATAAAAGGTTTAATGGTGGAGCCGGGCGGATAAAGTCCACGCAACGTTCGATTGTAGAGCGGATGTGCGGGATCATTTTGTAATTGATTAAAGTCTTTTTGGCTGATGCCGTTTACAAACAGATTGGGATCGTACGAGGGATTGCTGACGAGCGCGAGTATTTGTCCCGTGCTCGGTTGAATAGCGATGACGGCCCCGTGATTTTTTCCTAATGCTTTTTGTGCGGCGAGTTGCAATCGGCTATCGATGGTTAAATATAAATTTTTACCGGATACAGACGGGATGTTTTTTAAAATTCTAACGGCTTGACCGCCGGCATCCGTTTCGACCTGTCGATAACCCACCGTGCCATGCAGTTCTTTTTCATAATATTTTTCGATGCCGAGTTTTCCGATAAAATTAGTAGCGGCGTAATTAGTTGCATCGACAGTTTGTAATTCACGTTCGTTAATACGCCCGACATAACCGAGGACAGATGACATGGCGTTACTGAGCGGATAGGTGCGCAGCAATGTGGCTTGTACGCTCACGTCGGGAAAACGATAGCGATGGGTTGCAAAACGCGCGACATCTTGTTCGGTAAGTTTTAATTTGAGTGGTATTTGTTCGAAGCGGCGGCGTTGTTTGGCTTGTTTATTAAAATTTTCAATGTCGTCTGGGGTGATTTTGATAATTTTAGATAATTTGGTGATCGTTTTTTGCATCTCATCCATTTTATGGGGTGTCATCATTAAACTGAATGCGGGTATATTGTCAGCTAATAAAACACCATTTCGATCAAAAATGAGTCCGCGTCGTGGTGGCATAGGGTTGAAGTCTATTTGATTCTTTTTTGACAGGGTGGTGTAGTACTGATGCTGAAAGATTTGTAGGTTTATGAATTGGTAGATCAGCAAAAAAGACAGAAAAATGATCATAATGATGACAATGATCAAGCGATTGCGGAACATATATTTTTCGCGCGAGCGATTTTTGAGGATGAAACTTTCATTCATGCGGTGAATAGTAATGGAGCGGGATAGGTAGTGCAAGCTCGCTGTATTTTTTATATTATTCTCAGCTCAGAGGTAAGCGAAGCGAGGTTTCGCGCGTTGTCATCCTGCGGACAAGACCAGCGGGATCCAGTCTTTGTCATCCCGCGGCTTGATCGCGGGATCCAGTCTTTGTCATCCCGCGGCTTGACCGCGGTATCCAGTGATTATAATAACGGAGTACCGTTATTATAATCACTGGATACCGGCTTTCGCCGGTATGACGAAAGTCAAACCGCGAGACAAAATTATCGATGATACGGATGATTGTTTAATTGACTGATGGCGCGATAAAGTTGCTCGACAACGATGAGGCGCGCGAGCATATGCGGAAAAGTCAGCGGCGATAAAGACCAGGTCTCGCTGGCGCGCTCGAAACATTCAGGAGATAAACCATTTGCCCCGCCAATCAATAAACTTACATCGCGTCCATCCATTTGCCAAGTCTTTAATCGTTCAACAAATTGTGCGGTGTTATACGATTTGCCTTTGATGGCGAGCGCAACAATGCGATGGTTGTTGGGGATGGCCGCTAATAATTTTTTGCCTTCTTGTAACATAATGGTTTCTGGATTGTGACTGGTTTTAACTGGCACAATTTCGATTAAGCGTAAATCGGCGGAGAGGCGTTTCATATAGTCTTCGATGCCGTCGCGCACCCAAGCAGGCATTTTATTGCCGATGGCGACGATATTGATTTTCATGCGGCGCCCCATAAGCTTTCAAGCTTATATAATGCGCGCGTGTCGGGCATCATGACATGTACAACGACGTTGCCTAAATCGACCAACACCCATTCAGAAGAATTTTCGCCATCCATGCCGAGCGGTTTGTAACCCTTTGCTTTGGCTTGCGTGACGACGTTTTGTGCCAAGGATTGCATATGTTTCGTGGATCGTGCGCTGCAGATGATCATGACGTCTGTGATGGTGGTGATTTCATGGACGTCGAGAATAGTCATGTCGATGGCTTTTAAATCTTCGAGTGCATGGATGGCAATCTGTTTTATTTGTTCGGTGTTCATAAATATAAATGGTTCCTTTGGATATAATGGTAAACGGATTTGGCTAAACTATTTTCGACATCAAGGTTATTTTTTATTTTCTGTCGAATATCGGTGGCTGAAATGTCGATGAATGGAATAGGTAAGTGAAGGATTTTCCCTTTTAAATGTCGTTCAAAATTTTTTGTCCGACGATTAACGACAATTAAATTTACCTCCTCTAATATTTTTTCGTATGCTCGCCAGGTCTCGAATGTTTCAAAATTATCTGAACCGATAATCAAATAGAGCGGCGTGTCGGGATATTCGGCGCGATAAGATTTTAGGGTGTCGATGGTATAAGAAATGCCTTGGCGCGTGAGCTCTCGATTGTCTGCTTTAAAGGTTGGATGGCCTTGCAGCATTCGTTGTAGCATTTCAAAACGCTGTGCAGGAGAGGCGATGGGTTGTTTGCCGGTGGGCGACTGATAACACGGCACAAAATAAATCGATTGTAAGTTGAAGCGATCCATCGCGGCTTGCGCGATACGTAAATGACCTAAATGCGGCGGATCAAACGTGCCACCTAAAATACCGATTTTTTGTAAATTAGCAGTTGAAGACATGGTGTGGGTCACATAGTTCAATGATGAGTTGATGGAGTCGGATCCATAAATTATCGGGCAAGGCGCCTTTGATCATGCGATCGATATCGCTGGCTTGTTTTAATAGGCGCGTTAATGTGTCGATGTTGTGGTGTTTTAATGCGTTTTTTACCATGGGTTTACGTTTATCCCAGACACCGTATTTTTGTAAAATCATATCGAGTGCTTGATGTATTTTAAGTTGTTCCGAAATGGAAATTAACGTGCGAATTTCTTTGGCTAATGTCCATAAAATTAAAATCGGCTCGACGCCAGTTTGTTTCAGTTTTGTTAAGATGCGCGCAGAACGAACGGCGTTGCTATTTAAAGCGCTGTCCGCTAGCGCAAAAATATCATAGTAGGTTTGATCTTGTGTGAGTTGCATGACATCATCGAGCGTCAATCGTGTTTTGCTGTGTAATATTTGTAACTTATCGATGAGTTGTTTAACGGCGAGCAAATTGCCCTCGGTTTGTTCGGCAATCAATTGAATGGCAGCAGGTTCTGCCGTTAAGCCGATGCGTTGCAAACGCTGCCCAATCCAATGCGGTAATTGTGTGGTTCCGACCGGCCATATTTGCATGAAAACTGATTTTTGTTCGATTTGTTTGAACCATTTAGTGCTTTGAGTGGATTTATCGATTTTGTCCGAAATCATTAATACGACGTTATTTTCGACGGGGTGGGTTGCGTATTCGATGAGTGTTGTTTTCTCTTGTTCTTTGAGTTTGTGATGAAATCGCAGTTCAACCACTGATTTTTCTGAAAAGAGCGATAAGTTTTGTGTGCTGTCAAAAAAACTTTGCCAATTGAATGAAGGGGTTACTTCATACGATTGTTTGTCAGTGAAACCTTGTTGTGATAAAGCATCGTAAAATATTTCTCTGGTTTCTTCAATTAATAAATATTCGTCGCCGCTGATCCAGTAAATGGGTGCGAGATTGCGTTTTAAATGGAGTTGTAGTTGCTCAGGCTTTAGTTGCATGTAATGCCTTCATTATGTCGTCAGAGGTTAATTGGAATGTCATTTGAGTGACGAGCTCTTCGTATAAGCTGGTTTTTGCTTGATTTAACTTATTACTATTGGTCAAAACTTCGTTGGCGCTTAAGGGGATATTTTTTTGTACGTTGATATTTTTAGATTCATAAATAATTTTTCCTTTAGCGTCGAGCAATTGATATGAAACCGTGTAGGAGGCAATATAGTTGCGTGCGGTTTGTGCTCCGCCAATGCTGGTTTCATGCGTTGAAAAAGTTTCGCTTAATATATCCAGCGTGATGGGCGCTTGTGTAGGGTTGTCAACCAATTTGACGCCGGACATTTTTAACGTCAAATAGAGTTTTCGCATAAAAGGCGTGTATTGTGATTGGCTGTTTTGTAAATACATCGTGTGTAGTTGCGGTGGTAATTGAGCTGTGCCGCGCAAATGAAAACCGCAGCCGGTCAGCAACAGTGTTGCGAACAGAACCGTGAATACCTTAACTATGCGCATACTCATCTCCGATGACAATGCTAATTAATTTTTTCGGAACCACAATAATTTTTTTAATATGTTTGTTTTCTATTGCGGATTTAACTTTTTCATGTGCACACGCCAGTTGCTCGATTTGTTCGCGTGTTGCATCTGCGGGGATTAAAATTTCTGTTTTGCGTTTTCCGTTGATTTGAATCACCATCGTCAGGGTATCGGCCTGTAGTGCTTGTGCATCAATGGTCGGCCACCGAGCTGTTAAAATATTATCGCCATAGTGTAATTGTTGCCACAAATGTTGTGTGATATGTGGTGTGATGGGATTGAGTATTCGGAGCAAAATGCTCAAACCCTCGACGATGATCGCATGATCATCGGTATCGTTTAGTATATTGAGTATTTTCATGGCGGCGGAGACAATGGTATTGAATTGCAAACGTTCCATGTCGTGTGTGGCCTGCTGCAAGAGCAAATAAATTTCTCGGCGGGTATTTTTTTCTTTCACGCCCGATTGTTTTTCAACGTGTTGAATCATGGTTTGATGTTTGTACGCAAAATGCCAGAGTCGTTTTAAAAATCGGTAACAACCCTCGACGCCACTGTCTGACCATTCGAGTGATTGTTCGGGGGGCGCGGCAAAAATTGAAAACAGTCGCACGGTGTCCGCGCCGTATTGGTCAATTAAACTTTGCGGATCCACCGTGTTGCCGACGGATTTTGACATTTTGGATCCATCTTTTAATACCATGCCTTGCGTTAATAGGTTTTTAAAGGGCTCGTTCGATTTTATTAACCCAAAGTCTCGCATGACTTTATGAATAAAGCGCGCGTACAGCAAATGCATGCAGGCATGTTCAATGCCACCAATATATTGATCGACGGGCGTCCAATAATTAACGCGTTCATCGAACATCGATTTTGTTTGATCGGGGCAGGTGAAGCGTGCGTAATACCAAGAGGATTCCATGAAGGTATCAAACGTATCGGTTTCTCGTTTGGCGGGCTTTTTGCATTTGGGACAAGTGGTTTGATAAAATGCGGGTGTATTCGCTAACGGGGAGCCTGAACCTGTTATGATGATGTCGTCAGGCAATTTAACCGGCAGATCTTTTTCGGGAACCGTGACGGCGCCACAGTCATCGCAATAAATAATCGGAATCGGCGAGCCCCAATAACGTTGTCGTGAAATTCCCCAGTCACGCAATCGATAATTTACTTTGCGCTCACCGGCCTTGTGTTCAATCAAATAATCAGCGATGGCGTTGCATGCTTTTTCGGACGAGAGATTAGAAAATTGATTGGAGTTAATTAATATTCCTTTTTCAGTAAAGGCTTGTTGATGGGTATCCACGTCGGATTTAATTACTTGTTTGATGGGCAGCGAATATTTTTTAGCGAACTCATGATCGCGCTCATCATGTGCGGGCACGGCCATAACAGCGCCAGAACCATAATCCATTAAGACATAATTCGTAATCCAAATCGGCAACCCTTCGCCGGTGATGGGATGTATTGCTTTATAGCCCGAATCAATACCTTGTTTATCGAGCGTTGCAAGATCGGCCTCAGCCATTTTGGTGTGCTGACAGCTATCGATAAATGTTTTTATGGCCGCCTTATTTTGCATGGCTTTTTGTGCGAGCGGATGAAGTGTTGCGATGGCGATAAACGTGGCGCCCATGAATGTATCGGGGCGTGTGGTGTAGACGGAGAGTTTTTCGCTTTCATTGTCAACTTGAAAAATAATTTCCACACCTTCGGATTTACCGATCCAGTTGCGCTGCATGGTCAGCACTTCGTCGGGCCAGCCAGGTAATTGTTTAAGCTCTGTTAATAATTCTTCAGCATAGTCGGTGATTTTTAAAAACCATTGTGAAATTTCTTTTTGTTCGATCACCGCATTGGAACGCCAACCACGCCCATTGATGACTTGTTCGTTTGCTAATACCGTTTTGTCGATGGGATCCCAGTTCACGATCGCATTTTTTTTGTAAGCGAGTCCGCGTTCAAACATTTTTGTGAATAACCATTGTTCCCATCGATAATAGTTAGGATGGCAGGTGGTAATTTCTCGATTCCAATCGTAGGCAAATCCCAATCGTTTTAATTGTGCACGCATCTGATCAATGTTTTGATGAGTCCATGTTGCGGGCGCTACTTTTTTTTCAATGGCCGCATTTTCTGCCGGCAAACCAAACGCATCCCAGCCAATGGGTTGTAAGACATTTTTGCCTAACAGCCGTTGATATCGCGAGATGACATCGCCGATGGTATAATTGCGCGCGTGACCCATGTGCAGTTTGCCGCTGGGGTAAGGAAACATCGATAAGCAATAGAATTTTTCCGCATCATTTTTTTCAGTGGCCGCAAAGGTATCGGTTTGTGCCCAGCGTGTTTGTATGGCTTGCTCCAGTGTTTGTGGCGCGTAGATTTCATCGATCATTTTTTCACTATTCCGTTCGTTAATTGATGGCATAAGGGTCTGTGACAGACCCTAAGGATACCTGTTTGTTGGGATGGAATCCAGAGGCATATATAGTCATCCAGATAATTATCTATAACAAATCATCTCCGATCTTAGGGTTATCTTTGAGCGTGCTTCATTCGAGAAGAAGGGCGGCTTTTCTCATCTAATAATGTCATGAGTTGTTGGTTTACAGCAAAGATTATATGCGCGTAATTCCAGATTCCGAAACCGGCATTACGCGCAACGATGGCAATGAAAAGATTTATTATCGCCGCAATACCAAGCTAAGCTGAGGTGACTCGCCTT
>JBBTCW010000008.1:0-7384 GCA_038043025.1 Pseudomonadota bacterium
ACTCATGCGAACAGGTCGGTCTCAGCTCAGAGGACGCAACACGTTCATCTGATTCAAAATAATTCCTCATTACTTCTGGTAAATACCATTCTACCAATGAATACCAGCTTACCTCTGAGCTGAGGATTATTAGATACCCGCCAGCATCATCTCTTCCAATAAAATAGAACCCGTCTGTATGTTGCCGCGTCGATCAATGTCATTGCCTACACTGACAACATGGCGAAACATGTCGCGTAAATTGCCGGCAATCGTCACTTCGGAAACGGGATATTGAATCTCTCCATTTTCGACCCAAAATCCAAATACACCGCGTGAATAATCACCCGTAATTAAATTAAGCCCTTGACCAATTAATTCCGTGACCAACAATCCATTGCCCATGTCACGCAATAACTGCGATAAATCTTTATCACTTGTGCTCACATAAACATTATATGCGCCCCCAGCGTTACCCGTCGTTTGCCGTTTTAATTGCCGCGCCGAATAGGCGTCCAACATGTAACTGGTCAACACCCCTTCCTTAACAAAGTTTTTATTCGTCGTCGCGACGCCATCGCCATCAAACATCGCACTTCCCCAGCCTTTCAGTTGATGTGGTCGCTCAAAAATATTAATGTATTCAGGAAAAATAGATTGATCTAAACAATCCAATAAAAACGAACGTTTGCGATATAAATTTCCACCACTAATCGCCGCAAAAAAATGTGAAATCAAACTACTCGCCACATCGGCCTCAAAGATAACCGGACATTTTTGTGTTTTTATTTTTTGCGGATTTAAACGCCGCACGGTACGAAAAACCGTTTGTTGTGCAACTGTATCAATATTTTCTAAATCCAGCGGATCACGCGAACAGGTGTAATAATAATCGCGCTCCATGCGACCATTTTGTTCTGCAATCAATGAGCAAGAAATGCTTTGACAGGTATCTTTATTCGACCCCATAAATCCATGCGTATTTCCATATACATCAAAGCTTTTAAAATTAGACACCGACACACCTTCCGACGATTTAATGCGCCCGTCTAATTGTTTGGCTTTTGCTTCGCATTCTAAAGCCAACGTAACAGCTTCTTTTGTATTTAAATTCCACTCGTGATATAAATCTAAATCTTTTAAATCGGTCGCCATTAAATTTTCATCGGCTAAGCCTGCGCAAGGATCCACTTGCGTAAATTCGGCAATTTGACAAGCTCTCGTCACCGCTTCTTGAAGCGATACCCAATCCATCGCTGATGTTGTCACACTGCCTTTGCGTTGCCCCCGATAAACCGTAAGGCTCAAATTTTCATTGCAATGATATTCAATGGTATCCACCGCACCTTCGCGTATATTGACATGATATCCATCTTCTATGCTCACATCCGCTTCGGCCTGCGTTGCACCCTGCTTTTTTGCGAACGCTAATACATCGGCAATACAAGATTGTAGATTGCACTCATTAGAATTCATACCGCTTGTCATCTGATTTTCCTTCAATTCGTTCCACCGACCGTCAACTCATCCACCTTCACCATCGGCTGCCCAATGCCAACAGGAATATTCTGACCTTCCTTGCCGCACACGCCAATTCCTTCGTCCATTCGCAATTGATTTCCAACCATGCTCACCTTTCCTAAAACTTCTGGACCATTACCAATCAACGTCGCATTTTTAACCGGCCTTGTAATCTTTCCATCTTCAATCAAATACGCTTCGTTCGTTGTAAAGACAAAATTACCTGACGTAATATCCACTTGTCCACCCGAAAAATTAACCGCGTACAATCCCTTCTTAACCGAGCGAATAATATCATCTTCATCACTCTCTCCCGCCAACATATATGTATTTGTCATACGCGGAATTGTCACCGCCGCATACGATTCACGTCGTGCATTACCCGTTGGTTTCATTTTCATGAGGCGCGCATTTAATTTATCCTGCATATACGATTTTAAAATGCCTTTTTCAATTAACACGTTGTATTGACCCGGCATGCCTTCGTCATCTACATTTAAAGAACCGCGACGATGAGGCATCGTGCCATCATCCACAATCGTACAAAGCGATGAAGCAACCTGTTGACCCATTCGTCCACTAAACAATGAGCTGCCTTTGCGATTAAAATCAGCTTCTAACCCATGACCCACCGCTTCATGTAACAAAACTCCCGGCCAACCTGCCGCCAAAATAACCGGCATAACACCGGCGGGTGCAGAACTTGCTTTTAAATTAACAAGTGCTTGTCTCACGGCTTCTTTGGCATGTTTATCCGCTTGCTGAACAATAAAATCATAACCCAAACGCCCACCACATCCACTGTGACCCGTTTCACGCCGACCTTTTTCTTCAACCACAACGCTTACGCTTAATTGCACAAGAGGACGGATATCCGCGGACGACACACCATCGGTCGACATAATAAAAATAATATCATGAGCGCTCGCGATACTCGCGTTCACCTGAATGACGCGCGAATCTGCTTGCCGAGCTATTTGATCCACTCGCTGTAATAAAGCAATTTTATCCGTCGCCCTAAGATCATTAACCGGATTGACTACCGAATATAAGCTCAATTTTTCTACAGCCTGATCGATTCGAACGGTTCTTGAGCCGCCCGGCTCACTGATCGTCATCGCCGCCTTGGCGGCTACTTTTAAATGCGCTAAATCCAAGACATTCGTATAAGCCAAACCCGTTTTGACGCCACTCACTGCACGCACACCCACACCACGATCAATATGATAAGCACTACTTTTAACGATACCGTCTTCTAAACTCCATGATTCGACAGAACAATTTTGAAAATAGAGATCCGCATAATCAAGATCAAATCGCAACATACCGTGCAAAATATCTTGCAGATGAATCATCTCTAACCCCATGGGTTGAAGCAATTCGCGAGAGGCAATATCAATATATTCTTTCATAAATTTACTTGCTGTTTAGTACAGCCCCTATCTATAATAACGACAATGGAGCGTATTATGACCAAAATTAAGGATATCGCAATAGTCATCACGATGTCTATCGCACTTTCAGGCTGTGCATCCAGCCCCGGACTCCTTTCACAAACAACGATTCATCAAACCGGCAAAAAAAAATATCCTCCCACAGAACCGATTTCTATTGCGCTATCAAAAGAGAAAAATATTAAAACACCGCATCGCATCATCGGGACAATTCAAGTCTCCAATTACAATCTGGTCGGCGTCAAACGCCAACTCGTCAGCATCAATGATCTCATGCAGCAAAAAGCAGCTAGCATGGGAGGCAATGCCGTCATCGCCATTCAACAGACCGATAAAAAAACCATGGGTGAAGTCATTCGATTTAGTTCGTAATACTCTCGCGATTAAAATCAATCTTTTTATTTAAGAACAGCAACAACCATAATCCCGGCACGGCCGCCAAAAACGCCCAAACAAAAAACTGCACCCATCCAAAATCATTTGCAATAATACCTGCAACAGGGCCAATCAAAACACGACCCAATGCGGCAACCGCCGTAAACAAGGCAAATTGTGTCGCCGTATAACGATGATCGCATAAAAACATTAAAAACGCAGTAAACGCAGTGGTTGCCATCCCTCCCGTAAAATTCTCTACGACAATCGCGACCACCAATAATAAATAATTTTTACCCACGCTCGCCAACCAGATATAAAATATAATAGCCAACGTTTCCAAGATGCCAAACCACAACAACGCACGAAATAATTTCAAACGCGGCATCAATAACCCTCCCAACACCGCCCCTGCCAGAGTTGCCATCATCGCACCAAATTTATTAACGGCGCCCACTGTCACCAAACTAAAATGTAGTCCGCGCAATAAAAATGTTGACGACAATGACAAAGCAAATGCTTCGCCCAATTTATACAACAGCACAAACAATAAAATATATAAAACACTCTCGCGCTTAAAAAATTCTTTTAACGGATCAATGAGCGCGGTTACTAAAGACAACGGTGGTATTATTTTTTTTGGCTCAGGAACAAACCAAGTGATCATTCCGTTTGCCAACATAATCAATGACATCAATAAATAAGTATCGCGCCACCCCATAAAACTGGCCATGATCAATGCCAATGCGCCCGACACCAATAAGGCCAAGCGATACCCTAACACCGTCATCGCCGCACCAAAACCACGCTCATCCTTTGTCAGAATGTCTGTCATATATGCATTGATGCCAATGTCCTGAGATGCCGATAAGAATGAGGTCAACAAAGCTAAACACGCCAACAACTTCAAGTTTTGATCCGGCCGAACCCATGCCATCACGGCAATACTTACAACCAATCCCATCTGAAAAATAAAAATCCATCCTCGCCGTCGACCCAAAAATGCTGGAACATAGCGATCCAAGAATGGCGCCCACAGAAATTTATAGATGTAAGGCAAGCCCACAAGACTAAAAAATCCAATGGAAACCAAATTAATGTTAGACACAGTCAACCAAGCTTGAAGCGTGCCTGTCACCAAAGCTATTGGCAGACCGGATGAGAAGCCTTGCAGTAAAACCGCCCATATTCGACGGTTATTAAATGCCCATATTCTATGAAAGGTCTTCATTCTGATGCCTATTTTGATATAATGCCAAACACCATAGCAGAGATCATCCTTTATGAACATTAGCATTTTTGATTTACTGCAGATCAGTATCGGCCCTTCGAGCTCACACACGATGGGTCCTATGCGTGCGGCCGCGTATTTCGTGGAACATTACGAAAAACGCCATAAACTCGCGCATGTTCATACCATCACAATCGAATTATTTGGGGCACTCGCACACACAGGCGAAGGACATGGCACGGTACCCGCTGTATTATTAGGCCTGGAAGGTCAAACGCCTGAAACCATTACTCCAAAATATTTAAAAAAACGATTTAAAAAAATCACCGAAACACAAACACTCAATCTTCCCAACCATCATGCTGTTAAGTTCGATCTCAAAAAACATTTAGTTTTTAATTATATCGATCTATTACCGAAACATTCTAACGCATTGCGTTTTTCCGTTTACGACAAAGACAAAAAATTACTCATCCAAAAAGTATATTATTCGGTTGGTGGAGGGTTTGTGATTGATGGCACAAAATCAACGCGACAACAAAACAATGTTATTCCATTGGAGTTAAGTCACCCCTTCTCATCTGCCAAAGAATTATTTCAACAATGTAAAAAACATAAATGCAGCGTTGCTAAAATCATGCTCGATAATGAACAAGCTTGGCGAGCCAAAAAAAATATCAAGCATCAATTAGCGCATATTGCTGAAGTCATGGAACAATCGATTGATCGTGGGTGCAGCCGAAAAAGCCTGATATTGCCCGGCGGATTAAAAGTCGCGCGTCGCGCCCCACCGCTTTATAAAAACCTAAAACAAAAATTACGATGGATACGCAAACATCCTGCAAAGTTAACCAACTGGGTTCAAATGTGCGCCTTTGCCGTTGCCGAAGAAAATGCTTCCGGCGGCTGCGTGGTCACGGCTCCCACCAATGGTGCCGCTGGTGTCGTGCCGGCAGTTTTACATTACTATCGTAAATTTCATAAAGGCGTTAATAAAAACAAAATCAATGAATTTTTATTAACAGCAGGAGCCATTGGTTTATTATATAAAACAAATGCCTCTATTTCTGGTGCCGAAGTCGGTTGCCAAGGCGAAATCGGTGTCGCTTGTTCAATGGCGGCAGGCGCATTAACGGCTGTCTTAGGTGGCACGTTACAACAAATCGAAAATGCAGCTGAAATTGCCATGGAACATCATTTAGGTTTAACCTGTGACCCTGTCGCCGGGTTGGTACAAATTCCCTGTATTGAACGCAATGCGATTGCCGCAGCCAAAGCGATTAGCGTTGCAGATCTTGCATTAGTCGAAGATAGAAAGCCGCATATTTCTCTCGATCAAGTTATTTTGACGATGAAAGAAACCGGGTTAGATATGATGGCCAAATATAAAGAAACATCTAAAGGCGGGTTGGCGAATTCTATACGATGCTAATGCCGCACCCAAGCTACAAATCCAGACAAAAGATACAATGTAAATATCGCCGCTAAAACATGTGGTGGATCGAGTGCAATACCAACAAACAATAGTAACACCACGAGGATCAACAAAAACGGCACTTTGTCTCTAAAATCTTTATCCTTGAAGCTGCGATAAGGGATATTGCTGACCATCATCAATGCGGCAAACACAATAAGAAAAGCACCGATAATATTGTAAGTACGTCCTTGCAAATGATACACCAACGCCAACCAGATCATACTCACCACAAAACCCGCAGCAGCCGGACAAGGTAGTCCAGAAAAATCTTGTGTTTTCACTTCGCTATCAGATAAATGCACATTAAATCGTGCCAATCTCAATCCCGTTGCCGCCGCATAAAAAAAGGCTGCCAACCAACCAATTTTTCCCAAATAACGCAATCCCCATGCATAAGTAAATAGTGCCGGCGCAATTCCAAATGCAACCATATCGGACAAACTATCATATTGAGCACCAAATGCACTTTGTGTATTCGTAAGACGCGCAACACGTCCATCGATGGAATCCATAATCATGGCAATAAAAATGCTCACCACGGCATATTCAAATAAGCCTTTCATCGCCGCTACGATTGCATAAAATCCCGCAAACATACCTGCGGTTGTAAATAAATTAGGTAACAAATAAATGGTTTTACCATGATCTTTGAGTTCGACATCTTGCATAGTTATTACTCGCTGGATATACAATGCCCAAAAAATAGAACTGATTATAGCACCTGTATTCTTAAATAAGAAAAAAATATTAAAATATCAAAATCTAAATCAGAAAAAAGGCATCTTTATCATAAACAAATGCTGAAATTATTGTAGGATATTCGATATATTTTCATGTTTTTTCTTAAAAAATTACTTTAAGTTTTATATAACAGATGATTGATTATACATATATTTTTAATATTTTGTATAATTCTCAATCTACAAAGATGCTTTAAACACCCTCTTTAACTATTTAGATATAACTTTATAATGATTACGTTCGACTAAGGATTGTTGAATATCGTATAGGGATATCGAGGATACGTTTGGATACGTTTCATGGAGAACGAGTGTAACGGGACTTACGAATGGCGGCAGGATGCCGCCATTATTTTTTTACTCTTACTAAAATCCTAATAAAAAAAAGGTTATCACTATGCCAAGAAGAACCCCTTCGGAATCTTCAGAACTATCATCGGCACTACTGAACATTACTGCGGAACCCGACGCGGAACCAAGCCATGAAGAATCGACACCCCAAAGCGCCAGCAATAGGTCTCCATTAACAGAAATACGACTCGCGGCTAGCACGGCTTCCTAAATTCCCAAAAAATTAGGCACTAGGATTTCTGCCTGCTCAAAAATT
>JBBTCW010000009.1:0-33300 GCA_038043025.1 Pseudomonadota bacterium
GATGATCAAGTGGCCGCTTAATATCCACACATACACAACATTTGACTATAGCTCAGTTGTCGTGCAAGATTCTGGCGTGGGCATTCCTCGCGATAAATTCGATGTTATTTTTGAGCCATTTCGTCGGTTGAGTCCGTCTTACGAAGGAAAATATAATGGCGTGGGTTTAGGTTTGTATACCGTAAAAACTTTTATTAATAACTGTCAAGGCGAAATTTTTGTGGACAGTGAAGAAGATAAAGGGTCTACGTTTACTTGTTTTATTCCTTATTCTCTCGATTATGATGCGGTTCTGCCAGATAGGTTGAAACACACCATACCAGATGAAGAGTTGATGCCACTGTTGCACGGTAAAGAAATTTTAAAAATTCTGGTTGTTGAAGATGATCAGATATGTCGATTGGCGGAGACGATGCTGTTGAAAAAGCACCATCACCACGTTGATATGGCGACCTCAGGGCAAGAGGCTGTCAAAAAAGCAGCAGAAACGACGTATGACTTAATCTTAATGGATGTAGGATTGCCGGATATGGATGGATGCGAGACAACGAAGCGTATTCGCGCGCTTGGAAACAACGGCCAAGGCACGCTCATTGTGGGTTTAACCGCCCATGTTTTTCCAGAACATAAAAAGCAGTGTGTGGCGGCAGGCATGAACACCGTGTTGTTTAAACCCTTTTCCATGAAAAACTTTGTACAGTTATTAACGTTGTATGGCATGCAGCCTGCGAAATAGGTTGGATGTTGAACATAAAAAATGATCGATCGGTCAAAATTTCTCACCCTTACTTCCGCGAATGAAAGTGTTATACTTCCCCGATTTTGTTTCTCTTTAATTCATTTTTTAACACAACCCAGCGAGAGGGATTATGGAAAACTTACGAATCGGTGTGGTCGGCAATATCGGAGTGGGCAAATCAACTTTAATTAGTAAATTAAAACAGTCACCGCTCTGTGATATTTTGTTAAGTTGCCTGCCTTCACGCGAGGGAGATGAAAAAGTTTATACGTTTGCAGAAGAGTTTGATCCAGAAGTGCTAGATGCATTTTATAAAGATCCCGTGGCAATGGCATTTACCGCACAGATTGAATTTTTAAATGGCCGTTTAGTGCGTCAGGCGCATATTGAGCAGTCTCGTGGTATTGTGTTAGAAGATCGTACGATTTTTGAAGATTATCATATTTTTGGAAAAGCCCAAAAAATCTTAGGTCACATGAGTCATACAGAATTTTTAGCCTATCAGCGCTGTTATAATTTAATGACAAAAAAAATTGACGAGCCGGATCTGGTTATTTATTTGAGAGCCAGTGTTGATGTGTTGATTGACCGCATTAAAAAGCGTGGGCGAGAGAGCGAACAAGGTATTCCGCGTGATTATTTAGAATTGTTAAATAATTTGTATGAAAATTTTGCGTTAAGGCATGTCAAATGTCCGGTGTTAGTGATTGAGTCCAACGCGGACGATCGTATTTTAGAAAATTTAGAGATGACAGCTCGTCGGATTGCGAGCAAAGTTAAAGAATTGAACTTGCGCATTACAACGCCGGGCATTAAAGAATGGGTTACATTACCCGAAACTGCCGCGGCGTTGCGCGTTGTGGATGCCGAGCGACGCTTAGAAGATTATCTCAAGCGTCATCCTAAATTAATTACTGTTGCGGGTAACGTGGGTTTAGGCAAGTCAACGATAACGGCATTAATGCATCGTAGTTTAAGAGTGGAGGCGTTGTATGAAAATCCTGAAGAAAATCCGCTGTTGGAAAAATTCTTGCGTGATAAAAAAACTTACTGCTATGATTTGCAGCGACATTTTTTAAATATTCGCGCGCAAATGCGTCGCAAGGGAAAGGATGGCAAAGCGAGTTATGTAAAAGATCGTACGTTGGCTGAAGATATTTTAGTGTTTTGTCAGTTGTTTCATCAAAATGGCATTTTAAGCGCCAATGCATTAGATTTATTATCAACCGAGTTTCATGCAATGAATACAAAGTTGCCCCAGGCTGATTTGATGATTGTGTTGCAAGGCAATCCGGATTTGGCGTGGATGCGCATTCAACAGCGCGCACGTGAAATGGAAATGAACGGCGGCTGGAGCTATCAAGAAATTTGTGCATTAACGCAATTGTATCGAACGTTTGCCGAAGATGTGCATCAGTGTGGATACCATACCAATCCGATTTTAAAAATTAATGCCGATAAAATTGATTTCACCAACCGCATTCACATGGGCTATTTATTTGAAAAAATGTATGAAGCACTCGCCTTGCAAGAAAATGGATTAGCTGAAGTCGAACCGATTGAAATTGCAGCGGCGGGGTAAATTCTTTCTTGCCAATGCGAGTTCTGTATAAACATGATCTTATAATCCTCAGCTCAGAGGGTGAGTGCGAACCGACATGCCGGTGGCATGTCGCAGTCGCACGAACGCCTGGCCATGGATGGCCAGGCAGGACAATCCCATGGATGGAGGGGGGATAAACGTTTCGCGTCCTCTGAGCTGAGTGTTTTGTCATCCCGCGGCTCGACCGCGGGATCCAGAGAAATTTATATTAAAGATTACAATAACGGAATACCGTTATTGTAATCACTGGATACCGGCTTTCGCCGGTATGACGAAAGTCTGGAGGCCGCGTTATAAATGCGAGTTCCAGATAAGCATGATTTTATAACATTTTAATCAGCCACGAATTCATCTGTGGCAAATGGTTTTGCGGCATATCAAAATTAAAATATTTATAACATGTTATAAACATGTTTGTAACATGTTATAAACTGTGCTATAGTCAGGATATGGTAAGTGCCTGAGGTTTATATGCCAGAGAACAATGAGATCCGATCATTTTTGTTAAAAGAGCTTCCGCACCATTCTCGCGATATTGTGACATTTGCGGCTACGCAGTTAAATATGACTCGTATGACAATTTATCGCCATCTTCAAAAATTAGTTCAACAGAATCAAGTTATACAGACAGGCGAAAAACGTGGCGTCGAATATTTTTTGAATACGGCTTTGGAGAAAGTGCTGCATTTTAAAATTGCATCGGGTATTGAAGAAGTGGATGTGTGGCGTCAGTATTTTCAAACTTCTTTTCAGAAGTTACCAAAAAACATTCTTGATATCTGTGAATATGGTTTTACGGAAATGTTTAATAATGCAAAGGATCATTCAGAAGGGACAGATATTATTGTTGAGAAGAGTTGGTCCGAGCATCACATTAGGATGAATTTACTTGATAATGGTGTCGGTGTTTTTCAAAAATTGCAGCGTGCATTTAACTTTCAGGATATGCGTGAGGGGATATTAAATTTATCGAAAGGTAAATTCACCACAGATTCAAAGAATCATACAGGGGAAGGTATTTTTTTTACTTCACGCGCGTTTGATATGTTCAAGCTATCAGCCAATGGGTTGTGTTATCTAAGGGATAATTTAGAAAATGATTGGTCGATAAGTGAAGATACCGTTAAGCGTGGTACAAGTGTTTATATGGAAATCGCGAGAAATTCCGGACGAGATTTGGTTAAAATATTTAAAAACTTTCAAGGCGGGGAAGAGAATTTATCTTTCGCTCAAACAGAAGTTCTCGTTAAGTTGAGCCAATTTGGGGAGGTGCGTTTTGTTTCTCGATCACAAGCGAAAAGAATTGTGTTTGGACTAGAAAAATTTGAACGAGTTAAGTTAGATTTTAAAGGTGTTGAGATGGTAGGGCAAGGCTTTGTAGATGAAGTATTTCGAGTTTTTCACAATAAACATCCCACTATTAAAATCGATTATGTCAATGCAGTGGGTAATGTTGAGTTTATGATTAAGCGCGGGATTGATATGCGTTAGAGGGGATCCCGCTCCAGAGGACAAGACATGCAGCGCGCGCCGCCGCGCCCGTGGCTCAGTTCTGAGCCAGCAATTTCAATGACATTGACGCCTGCATCCCGCAGTTTTTGATTGGTTTCAGTATTGCGCTCATAACCGATAACAATGCCTGGCGACAATGCTAATAAGTTGCTCGCATCTGTCCATTGTTCGCGTTGTTCGGTAAATGAATTTCTACCGGGAGTAATGAGCCGCAGATTGGGTTCTCCGAGTTCTTGTGCAATACTATTTAAGAAATGATTTTGTGGTTCAATGATCAAGTTATCATTATTGCCGGGTGTTATTGTCCAGGCGCGAATTGCTTCGGCGGGAACAGCGATACAAAACGTCTGACGATCGATCATGGTCATGGCGGTATCTAAATGCATCGATGCATATGTTTTCGGAATTTCAATTGCAATGATTTTCTTTTTATTGCCAGTTTTAAATAATGATTTTGCAAGTAGTTCAACCGCTTGCGGCGTGGTGCGCTCGCCAAGTCCAATCGCCAAACAATCCTTTGTAATGACCAGGATGTCGCCTCCTTCAATGGCAGGTAATGGGTATTCAGTACTGCTGCCATCATAGATAACATCAAATTTATATTGCGCAAACATAGGATGAAATTTATAGATTGCAGCAACATTTAATGTTTCGCCGCGTCGTACAGGCCAGTGCATAGGGTTAATAGAGACGTCTTGTCCAATCCAACAAGAGGTGTCGCGTGTGAATAATTGATTGGGCAGAGGGGGAAGGACGAAGTCATTTTCATTGAGTAGTTGGCTGGTTAAGTTTTTTGCTGTTAGCTTTGTTTCTTTCCATGTTAATCCACCGAATAAATAATGGGTCAGTGTTTTAGGATTAAGCGCGTTAAGATAGTCCATTAAGACATGGGCAAAATTTGTTTTATAATAAAGGCGGGTAATGACTTTTTCGATGAGCCATTGTCGCGCGGTTGGGTTAGTTAATGTTTCTTGTAATAATTGATCAAGCAAATAAACCTCTACGCCATTTTTTTTTAGTTTGTTTTGAAAATCAATATGTTCTTGGCAAGCTTTTTCTGCCCATAAGATATCATCAAATAAAAATTGTTGGCAGTTTTCTCGCGTTAATCGTTCGAGAGATGCGCCGGGATAATGTAACATCACTTTGCGTAATTTGCCGATTTCTGAATGGATCATCATGGTATTTTATATTTTTATGTATTTCAGATAGTGCATGTGGTGAGCGTAAAGCTTATATTTTTTTCAGACTGAACGGGTTTGTCTTTGGCCACATGTTTCATTAAACGCAAACTTACCCCGTGTTTGCCTGCGCTGATTTCAGGATAAATCTTCGTATTTTTAGGCAGGGTGACGCGAATGAGCTGGCAAGCGGCGTGAGGATCTAATGTTTCATGATAAAATCCGCGCGTCGCAGAAACGGATCGAGGTTCTGAGCTATGACGTACAATCTTGAGCAATAATTCGGTTGCTTCACGAATTTCTGCAAAGGCGAGCAGCCAATGATTAATTTGTTTTTCTTGTGTTTCCCACGGTTGTTCTAACCAATAAAAATAGGGAGGCGCGTCAAATATACTGGAGCCGCCCAGTTTTAAAAAGTTTTGTCGTATGATAGCAATGAGTTCATTGTTCCGTAGTGACTGAGCGATTTTTCCGGGGACATTAACAAAATATTTTGTGAGTGTTCTTAATTGTTCTAATGTTTCTGCTAATGCGTCTTGATTTGCGTTTGAGTCGCCCTCGAGTTTTTCAAAAACAGTAATCAGTCGGTAAAATTCTTTGGCAAACTTACCTTTTAAGTCAGGGCGATCTAATACATTTAAGATATCGATCAACAAGGCTATCAGGGTTTGTGTTTGTTTTTCAGGGTTGCAAGCGAATACGATATCGAGCCGACTAAATAAGTTTTCCAATCTGAGGCTTAGCCGAATCAATTCGGTTAGCGGCAGTTCATATGTGATTTTTTGCAGTTCCATATACAATGTCATCATACTATAACTTGACGCATCATAGCATTAACGATGGCGCGATGGAACTCGTTGTAGATAGGCTTTATGCAGTGTTTCAACTTGGCGCTTTAAGCCAGCTAAATCAGCATCATTGTGAATAATATTATCAGCTTTTTTGAGCCGATCCTGTGATGTTATTTGAGCTTGAAAAATCCGTTCGATTTCGGCAGATGAGAGGTCGTTTTGGCGTTGTAATAGGCGTGCCTTCCGTGTTTTTTCGTCGCTTTCCACGAGTAGAATGCGATCAATGGGGAAGGGAGGGGGTGCGTTGAAGAACAGTGGAATGACAAGCACTACATAGGGTGATTTGGCTGATTGCAAGCGTTGATCCATTATTTGATAGATGACGGGATGCAAAAGCTGTTCCAGCCATCTTTTATCTTCTTTGTTTTTAAAGATGACGTGGCGAAGTTTTGTGCGATCTAATGAGCCGTCCGAACTGATTATTTTTTCTCCAAATTTTTGTTGAATGATTTTTAAGATAGGTCGTTGCGGGCCGCAGATTTCACGTGCAATCTCATCAGCGTCGATGGTAGCGATATCGTATTCCTGAAAAATTTTTGCAATCGTCGATTTCCCGCTGCCGATGCCGCCTGTCAATACAATTGTTAAGGGATAGGTCATATGGATACGTCAAGCATGATGGGTAAGCCCATCGCATGCAAATAATATTGTGAAATATCAAAGCCCCAAATGATCGCGATAAACCCTGCGATAGCAATAAAGGGTCCAAATGGAATGGGTGTCCGATGTGATTTATGTGAAATCAATAAAAAACCGCCGCCAATAATAAGGGCGAGAAAGCTGCTGGTTAAGATGACAAAGGGTAAAATTTGCCAGCCGACCCACGCGCCAATAGCCGCCAATAATTTAAAATCACCTTGCCCAATCCCTTCTTTATGTCGTACGAGTTCAAAGAGTTTTCCAATAATCCAAAAAGAACCATAACCAAAAATTGCGCCCAAAATAGCATCGTGGCTGTTGGTAAATAAATTAAAGCAACTGGCTAAAAGTCCCAACCAAATAAGTGACAGGCTTAATATGTCGGGTAAAATTTGATGATCGATATCAATAAAGGTAATAGCCACGAGCACCCAAGTGAAAATGAGGACAAACAATAAAGATAATGAAAACCCAAATTCGATTGCGGCAATAACCGCTAGTAGGCAGCTTAATAATTCAACGATAAGATAGCGCAAGGGGATTTTGTTTTGGCAGTGCGCACATTTTCCGCCTAATATAAGGTAGCTGATAACGGGGATATTTTGCCATATAGTCAGCAGTTGATTGCAAAAAGGACAATGTGAAGCTGGGTGCGCAAGATTATATTTTTTTATGTCATTACTAAATTCCGGTTCTTTGCCCAAAAACTCCATGCATTCTTTTTGCCAATCGCGTTCTAATATAATGGGTAAGCGATAAATCACGACGTTCAAAAAACTTCCAATGGTAAGACTGAAAAGAATAACGAGTGTTAAAAAAACCCAGGTATTCGCAGCAATAAAATCTATCATTTATATCATCCTACCGAGTTTAAAAATAGGTAAATACATGGCTGCTACTAATATCCCTACAATCACGCTGATGATGGTCATGAGCATTGGCTCTAGTGATCGCTCAAGATATCCCATAGTACGATCTATGTCAGATTCGTAAACAAAAGCAACCTTTTGTAACATCTCTTCAAGTTTACCGGCTTCTTCGCCAATAGCAACCATTTGGACGCACAATGCTGAGAATAAAGGGTGAATTCGCATAGCGTGATGTAGCATTTGCCCCTGGCGCACGTGGTTTTGCATTTGATTTAAGGTGGCGGAAAAAGTCAAATTATGGGGGATTTTCGAGGCGAGTTTGATGGCCTCGAGCAGTGGAATGCCGGCGGCAAGCATGAGCGCTAGTGCATGCGCGATTCGCGCTACGGTTGTTTTTTTGATGAGATTGCCGATACAAGGGACGTGTAAGATATAATCATCCAGTCGTTGTTTGATGGCGGGGTATTTTTGGCGAGCAAAAAATACCCCGCCCATTGACCCGCATAAAAAAATAAACAAGATCCAGCCAAAATTTTTAATGAAGGTCGATGCGTGAATCACCATGCGCGTGAGCCAGGGAAGTGTTGCGCTATAACTTTCAAAGAGTGTTGCAAATTGTGGAATGATAAAAGTGAACATGATCAATAAAACGATGAGTGTGACAAATATAATAATCGCCGGATAGAGTAATGCTTTTTTTATTTTATTTTTTAGCGTCTGCGTTTTCAGGTCATGCTGAATAATGTTATTTAGCATAATATCGAGCGTGCCTGATTGTTCGGCGATATGTATCAGTTGACAGATGAGCGTGGCAAAATATTGAGGATGTTGTTTTAACGTATAAGAGAATGAGTTTCCTTCGCGCAGTGAAGTTAAGAGAGAGTGCAATAATGCCTTAAGTTTTATTTTTTTACAGTCCTGTTGAATAAACTGAATAGATTGTGTTAAGGCAATGTTGGCTGAAATCAATGTGGCCAGTTGATTTAAAAATAGCGATATATCTTTTGAAGAGACGTTGCGATAGTTGTTTTTATAGGGTGTGATAAAATTTTTTGCGAAAAGCGAGGTGATTTTTATAGATTGGTTTTGTAATATTTCGCGAGCAAGCGGGCTATTGGGCGCTTGTATTTTGCCGTGCACGGTTTGGTTATGTTGATCTGTTCCTTCCCAGATGAATGTTTTCATTTATTGTTTCGCGTACAATATTTTAGGATCGAGGCTAATGATACGCCGCGCTTCCTCAATGCTTGTAACGCCTTGTAATATTAGTTCTAATGCGCGCTGCTGCAAAGTTTGTTCATTCGTTTCTGGCTGAGAATTTTTAAATGATAGAAGTTCGTGCACGGCTATTCTCGATGAGTATCCCTTATAACATTTTTCGCATTGCCCGGCCTGAAAAATGAGCGCATCATTGGGAAAATCAAATTGTTGTTTGATTTGTTTTGCTTGCGGATGCGTTTTTTTGCAATGATCGCATAATTTTCTAATCAAACGTTGTGCGGTGATTAAAAGTAACGAACTCTTGACATCATAATCTTTTATGCCCATTTGATTGAGTCGTGTTAATGCTTCTGCTGCACTATTAGTGTGTAATGTGGTTAAAACTAAATGTCCCGTTTGTGCGGCGTTGATAGCAATAGCCGCAGTCTCGGCATCTCGAATTTCGCCAATCATGATGATATCAGGATCTTGTCGCAGAAATGCGCGCAAGGTGCGGGCAAAATCCAAACCAATTTTTGGATTGATATTGACCTGATTAATGCCGGGTAAGTTTATTTCAACGGGATCTTCGATGGTGACGATGTTTTTTTCAGTTGAATTTAAATATTGTAATATAGCATAAAGCGTGACGGTTTTGCCGCTGCCTGTTGGGCCGGTGACGATGATAAGACCCTGCGGCTTATTAATGGCACGCATAAAGGAGTCATATTGTGAAACGGTAAATCCTAATGTTTGAATATCGCGAAGTAATTGTTGATGATCGAGCAGGCGCAAGACGATTTTTTCACCATGAGTGGTCGGACAGGTACTGACGCGCACGTCAACATAATGATCCTGTTCTTGTATTTTAAAATGGCCATCTTGGGGTAATCGTTTTTCGGTAATATCGAGTTGACATATAATTTTTATACGTGCTGCAATGCGCGTGGCATTATCTTTTTGTATAGTCGTTATGATTCTTAATAATCCGTTTTGTCGAAAACGAATATGGCATCGATTTTCATCCACTTCAAAATGAATGTCAGAGATTTGTTGTTTGATGGCATCCTGTAATAAAGTATTAATGTAGTGGATGAGAGGCTCATCATCATTTTGTGCTAAATCAATTGCTTGAGAATGAGTGAGTGAGTGGTTGTTGAGAGTGGTCTCATGATGTTCCATCGTGATTTGATGAATCATCGTTTGCAAATGATCGTACCGCGCAATGACAAAGTTTATTTGCTGCTGTATTTGAAATTGAATCGCCTTTAAATGTTCTGTGTGGGTGGGATCTAAAATGGCGATGGTGACGATGTTTTGTATTTGTGAAACAGGCAATATCCACTGTTTATATATTTGCGTAATAGGGATAAGGTGATGCGGAATGCTGTGAGGATCGTATTGCAAGAGATCAATAACGGGCAGCTGAAAAAAATCCGCTAATGCTTTTGCGAGCAGATCGGGTGGAATTAATTGATGTTGTGCCAAATAACGAATGCAAGAGGAAGATTTTTTAATTTTTTCGAGATGTTGATCGAGTGCTTTTTTGTCGATTAATTGTTTGGTGATGAGATAGTTTAAAAACATATTAATCTTTGCACATGCCAGCGTCCACGCAACTTCCGCTTGTTGTCCAATGACTGCCTGTTTCATCGGGGGTTAAAATAAACGTATAACCGCCCGCGGCTTTTGTGCCGGTGGAAGTAATGATGCCGTTTATAACCGTTAAGCTGGCTAGATTTTTTGTTGCATCGGGGGCATTGGGAATACCATTTTTACCGGTCGACAAATCTTTTATGTCATCGCCTTCTTGTAATGCAATGGCAATAGCGGTTTTGTAAGGCGCAGCGGTTAGAATGACCTCGGCAAATCGTGCGCGTTTTGTATAATCTTGGTAAGACGGAATAGCAATCGCCGTCAAAATGCCGATGATGGTAATGACGATCAGTAATTCAATTAATGTAAATCCAGTGTTTCTGTTCATCACGAGTTCTCCAATATAATATGTATGTTGTCACATTGTTGATGAACGACTACGCAGCGTCAATCGGGAGTTTTACTGAAAATAACTCAAAACAGTGCTTGCGGCAGAGGGTTTGTGCTTTTATAATGCAAGTTGTTTATGACCGAGATATTGTCATGCCGCGGTTTAACCGCGGCATCCAGAAGAATTTCGCTGGATCCCGCGGTCAAGCCGCGGGATGACAGAAGCTTGTAAGTTGGGCTGAGCTCACACGAAGCCCAACAATGAATGATCAACACCGAGATAGCTCAGTGATTTCATTGGCTTCGCTTTTGTAGCTCGTGGGTTGGACACTCACGCGTGTGAAGCCCAACAATGATTTTGTCATGCCGCGGTTTAACCGCGGCATCCAGTATTATATTTTCTGGATCCCGCGGTCAAGCCGCGGGATGACGGAAGCTCGTAGGTTGGGCTGAGCGCACGCACGGGAATAGCAAACGATTAATAATCGTTTGCCCGGCGAACGCCGACCAAGGATGGTCGGCCGGATTGCGTCACAGGGACGTTGCTTGCGAGGGATACTCTACAAAGTATATGCCGAGATAGCTCAGTTGGGTGAGCCGGGAATAGCAAACGATTAATAATCGTTTGCCCGGCGAACGCCGACCAAGGATGGTCGGCCGGATTGCGTCACAGGGACGTTGCTTGCGAGGGATACTCTACAAAGTATATGCCGAGATAGCTCAGTTGGTAGAGCAACTGATTCGTAATCAGTAGGTCGGAGGTTCGACTCCTCTTCTCGGCACCAGTAGAATCAAGTTGTTATCAGTGTTTTTGGGCGACGGCGAGTCGTCTTTTTTGTTATGGGTTCCTCTGTGGGTTCCTTTTGGCTTCATTCTTGAAAAAAACCAGAATTTTTTATTGCTAAACTTTTTATAATCACTCATAATACATTTACTACTTCCCCTATGGTTTCGACTGTAGGGCACAAGGCTCCTCCGGGAGCCTTTGTTTTTTGTGAGGCTTGCAATGGAAGATAATAAAAAGCGAACTTATATCTATGTTGATGGATTTAATCTTTATTATGGAGCATTGAAAAATACGCCATACAAATGGCTTGATTTAAAGTCATTGTTTCAAAAATTATTGAATGATTCACACAAAATTTTAGCAATAAAATATTACACAGCAAAAATTTCTGTTCGAGATGGAGATGAGGAAGCTCCAATTAGGCAACAAAGTTATATTAGGGGATTAGAAAAATATATCCCGGAATTTTCAGTGTACTATGGCCATTATCTAACGCATGCGGTTACGTTGCCTTTAGCCGATAGCAAAAAGAATAAAACCAAATTTGCAAAGGTTTTGAAAAGCTCGTAGGTTGGGCTGAGCGTATGCGAAGCCCAACGATAATATTGCAGTTAAGCGTTCGGCTTCATTCCATTCATCCCAATCCATCGCATTTTTTATAAAGATCGACGCAAATTGTCTTGAAGTCTATTTATATTTGCCTCAATCAGCAGGCGCCTGCTTTTGTTTTTCACATGTTTCAACCATTTTTTCAATAAGGAAAATTTAAAATTTTCCGGTATATCGATTTCAGTGAGTCGTTTAAATAAATTGGATTTTGCAGGCATCAGATATAACGTATCAAATAAAGATTTTTCGGGTGTTGCCATTAGCAATGAGTGTTTTCCATATATTTCATAGCCTGTAAATAAAACAGGGTTGATGCTGTGGATGGATATTTTTCCTAAAGGGGTTTCAAATATTTTCGTTTTTCCATTAGAAATGGCGAAAATGGTATTTGGAATTTGATCAATCATGCCGTGATAATATAAAGCAGAATAAAGTGAAATATAAGCCATCATGGGTTGAACCAAGATGTTGGGTAATAACAGCGGGTCAACGGAGCTGGAATAAGCCCATCGTCCGCGCGCCAAATGAACAATCGTTTTTTGCTTTGCTAATCGGGATAACAGTGTCGCTGCATGAGCGGCTGAAATGCCTAATATACTGGCTGCTTCCGTTGTTAGAAAAGTTGGCGCTAACGCGTTTAATTTTTGATGAGCGGTTAAAAGATTCATGGTTCTAACCTATTTAAATAATGAAACACCTCGATTTGTTCTTGCGGTGTCGGCATATCTATAATTCCAATTAATTGCATATATGTTGTTAATTGGAATTATAGACTATGGGTGAAAAAATGCAAGTCATCCACTTTATCCTTTCTACAGGACTTTTTCTTTAATTGCATGTGGGCGGTATTTTGAGTACCCTATCTACCGTATCGTTCAACAAGGAACAACGAAATTAATTAACATGACCCTATTAAAAATCATATCCGGCGGTCAAACCGGAGTAGATCGAGCTGCGCTTGATGTTGCAATAGAAATGAAAATACCTTATGGCGGTTGGTGTCCAAAAGGAAGACTGGCGGAGTTAGGAACCACTATTCCAACAAAATATATACTGCAAGAAACAACATCGGCCAAATTCGAAGAAAGAACAAAATTAAATATTAGGGATTCTGATGGTACATTGATACTGGTGCCCGAAACCCCTATCAAGGTCACTGATGGAACTATTTTAACTATTGAAGAAGTCAAGTTTGTACATAAACCGTTTCTCATTATAGATCTATCAAAAAAGATATCCCCCGAGATTATTGCAGCATGGATTGATGAAAATAATATTGAAACGTTGAACATTGCAGGGCCGAGAGAATCACAAAGTCCGGGAATATACAACGCAAGCTTGCGCGCCCTCAGAAACATTTTGAAACGAGCTCGTAGATTGGGTTGAGCGCATTCCACTGGTGCTATTTGATTTCATTACATTTGTCGAAATCCTCGAAATGCATCATCTTTTTCTAGGTATAATTTTTTTGCCATTTTTTGATAATCTCGTCTTTTATTGTTGAAATAATTTTTCAGTAATCGAGAGTTGGCTTCATAAAGAGCTTGATGGAATTCTGTGTCTGTAAGGTTGGTGAAGTTAATGGATAATAAATCTGAGTTGGTATGCTTATTCGTATAGAAGTCCTCGCAATCTTTTAATAAGCCTTGGTTAATTGCATAGTCATATAAAGGACTGCCGGGATAAGGCGTGACGGGGCGGATCGTTCTCATTTGTGCGCCATCATCATATTTTAATAAAAATTGAACGCCTTTTTCAAGGGTTTCTTTTGTTTCACCAATGTTTCCAAAGATAATATTATAGCCTGGGCTAATGCCGACCGCTAAAGTGGCTTCGATACCAGCGATAATTTGTTTTGTGGTTAGACATTTATTCATATTTTTTAAAATTTGATCATCAAATGCTTCGATGCCATAATTGATAAAGACGCAGCCGGCCTTTTTCATTAGTTTTAATAAGGCGGGTGTCGCATAATTGAGACGACCGTTGCAATCCCACTTAATATTTAATTGAGCTTTAATGAAGGCGTTACATAATTCTTCAGTTCTTTTAACGGAGGACATTAAGAGTTCATCCATAAATGCAATATAGCTGATTTTATAGGTTCTTTTTAAAAATTCGATTTCTTCAATGATTGATTCAGGACTGCGTGCTCTAAAGCCTGTGTCCATGCGGTAACAGAAATTACATTTAAACCAACATCCTCGGCCGGATATCATCGGCATAACAAATTCAGCGGGGCTGACATGCGGCATTCTGAGCAAACGATAATATTCAATAGGGAATAAACCGTATGCTGGCATCGGAATGCTTGCTAGATTGTGAATGAGTGGGCGTCTTTCATTAATATGTATCTGATTATTTTCTTGGTAGGCAATTCCTTTTACTTGCGAAAGCGACGTTTTATGTGCTAGCGCATCGAGCAATTCAATAATGGTATTTTCACCTTCCCCCATCACGATAGCGTCCGCGCCCGTTTTCTTTAAAAAATATTCAGGTTCGGGTACAGGGCCATGCCCGCCGAGAATAAAAAAGGGACGATGGCGAGATTTATTGATGGCAGCAGCAGCACCCATGAGCTGCTGATATTGAAAATATCCACCGATAGTGCTGTAACCTAATGCATCAAATTTATTTTTATCGAGATATTCGGTTAAGTGCTCATTAGGATAGTGATGTAGATCTTGGCTGTAGATTTCAATATCAATTCCTTGGGCGCGTAAAATGGCGGCAATATAGGCTAATCCTATGGGGAATGAATGTAGATGAGAGCCGTTATCGTAAACAACCAATAAAATTCTCATGGAAATGTCCTATATGTGTGTTGGCGTGGAAATAGTAACATATTTTTGCTATTTGATAACAGTTTTGGTTGCTTTAAAGTCCATTTTTGATTAATCTCTGCGCACCGTTTGGATTATAGGCTAGTACGCAAGAAATAAGGTAACAGGTTGATAAGACTATGCAAAATAAATTACGTAATATCGCAATCATCGCCCATGTCGATCATGGCAAGACGACATTGGTCGATAAATTATTGCAGCAATCCGGGACTTTTCATCAAAGGATGCAGATTTCCGAGCGAATTTTAGACTCCAATGACCTCGAAAGAGAGCGTGGTATTACGATTTTGGCCAAGAATATCGCGATTGAATGGAATGGCTATCATATCAATATTGTCGATACCCCGGGTCATGCGGACTTTGGTGGCGAGGTTGAGCGCATTCTATCGATGGTGGATTCGGTATTGCTGTTGGTCGATGCGGTCGATGGGCCGATGCCACAGACGCGTTTCGTGACACAAAAAGCATTTGCCCAAGGATTAAATCCAATTCTGGTTGTGAATAAGGTTGATCGTCCAGGGAGCCGCCCAGATTGGGTTGTGGATCAAGTATTTGATTTGTTTGATAAACTGGGTGCCACTGATAAGCAATTAGATTTTCCGGTGATTTATACCTCTGCGTTGTTGGGTTATGCGACCTTAGATTTAAATCAGCCATCCACAGATATGAAACCTTTATTTGAAATGATTGTGGATCGTGTGCCGCCTCCTGTGGTCAATGTCGATGCGCCATTTCAAATGCAGATTAGTTCGTTGGATTATTCCAGTTATGTCGGATCGATTGGCATCGGTCGCATAAAAAATGGTGTGGCCAAAACCAATATGCTCGTGACCGTCGTTGGCAGTAATGGCGAAACGAGAAAAGGCCGTATTTTACAGGTCTTAAAACATGCGGGCTTAGAACGAGAAGAGGTGCCCGAAGCGTACGCCGGTGACATTATTGCCATTACCGGCGTCGATGATTTAAAAATTTCAGATACGTTATGCGATCCTGATCATGTTAAGGCGTTGCCGGCATTATTGGTGGATGAGCCGACGGTCGTGATGACATTTCAAGTAAATACCTCACCGTTTGCAGGCCGCGAAGGAAAATTTTTAACGAGCCGTCATTTGCGTGATCGGTTACAGCGCGAGCTCATTCACAATGTTGCGTTGCGCGTAGAAGAAACCAGTGATCCCGATAAGTTTCGCGTTTCGGGGCGCGGTGAATTGCATTTATCAATTTTATTAGAAAACATGCGTCGTGAAGGCTATGAATTAGCCGTGTCACGTCCTGAGGTGATTACAAAAGTAGTGAATGGTCAGGAATCCGAGCCGTATGAGTTGGTGATCATTGATATTGAAGAGCGACATCAAGGCGTGATCATGGAACAGATGGGGATGCGTCAAGCGAAGATGCAAGATATGCAATCCGATGGGAAGGGGCGTATTCGCTTAGATTATATTGTGCCGACTCGAAAATTGATTGGATTTCATACCGGATTTTTAACGATGACATCGGGAACTGGCATTATTCATCATATATTTGATCATTTTGGTGTGATCGAAAATGATGGCGATGAGCATAAACGTCAAAATGGCGTGTTGATTTCAAACTGTGCGGGCAAGGCAACGGGCTTTTCGATTTGGAATATGCAAGAGCGCGGCAAAATATTTATTGATCCGCAAACCGAAGTTTACGAAGGAATGATTATTGGATTGCATTCCCGTGATAATGATTTAGTGGTGAATATTATTAAAGGCAAGCAGTTAACGAATATACGATCAGTGAGTTCAGACGAACATATCGTGTTAGTGCCGCCGATCAAAATGACCTTGGAGCAAGCATTAGATTTTATTGATGACGATGAGTTGGTTGAAATCACACCAAAATATATTCGCTTGCGCAAGAAGTTGTTAACAGAGATTGATCGAAAGCGCGCAGGGCGAGAGTAATAGAGCTGTCATTTCGAACAGAAAAACAAAACAATGTACACAGATCCAAATAAAAACTTATATCCCTTTATCGATCAATTGGTTGGAGAAGCGGTTGCAGATGTTCGTGAAAAAGGCGGCAAGATCAGTTGTCAGGCCGGTTGTTCGTACTGCTGTCACTTGCTGATTGAGATTACTTGGGAAGAGGCTATCGAGTTGGCGCTTTGGATTAAAGCACAACCGAAAAAAGAAGCGGCCGAATGGACGCGGCGTGTAAAATATAACGCCAACATTGTTAAACAGCTTTTTTTAACGCATAAAAAAGGAAAAGCATTTCTTTCGCCCGTCGACGAAGGTGGGGTTGAAATTCCAGAAACATTATTTGATGAATATTTCGATCAATTAAATTTGCCCTGTCCTTTTTTGAAAGACGATTGTTGTGCGGTGTATGCACATCGTCCTTCGCCATGTCGTTTACATTTGGTATCTACGCCAGCTATTCATTGTTCAAATTGTTCTGACTATGCTGATAAAGATATCAGCACGCCACGCAAAGTGAAATCTGTTCAAGTGTTGGTGGGTAAAATGATGGATATCGCACATAAAGATGAGCGCTGGGGGCATTTTGGCATTATGGTGGAGGCGGCGTTGACGTCGCTTAAATAATGTGGTCGAAATAAAGATTGATTTTGTTTTATGATTACATTAAAAAATCTAACCTTGCAGCGCGGTGTGAAATTGCTATTAGACAAAGTTTCTGTATCAATTTTTGCATCTGAAAAAGTCGGGTTGATTGGTATTAATGGTTGCGGTAAATCGAGTTTATTTGCTTTAATCTTAGGACAATTGCAGCCAGATGGCGGTGAGATTAGTATTCAGTCCAACATTCGCATTGCCCATTTATCACAGCAGATTCCTCATTCAGATTTGTCCGCAATTCAATATGTGATGCGTGGCGATCAGGCGTTAGCGTCTTTATTAGACCAGTTGCAGAGAGCTGAAGTGAAAGAGGATCATGTCAAAGCGGCTACGTTGCATGGCAAACTTTATGAAATGGATGGATATTCAGCCGAAGCTAAGGCGGCGAAAATTCTGCATGGTTTGGGTTTTTCGCAGCCTGAATATGCTAAAACGGTGAATGAATTTTCGGGCGGATGGCGTATGCGGCTTAATTTAGGCAGCGTATTGATGTGTCGTTCAGATCTTTTATTGTTAGATGAGCCCACCAATCACTTAGATTTGGATACGATTGTATGGCTGGAAAGTCAGCTGCAGCGATATGATGGGACATTATTATTAATTTCACATGACCGTGAGTTTTTAGACAATGTCATTCACAAAGTATTGCATGTTCAAAATCAGCAACTTGATTTATATACGGGTAATTATTCTGATTTTGAAGAATTGCGGGCGCAAAAATTAGCGCTTGAAGCCGCTGCATACGAAAAACAACAAGCGAAAATCGAACATCTCACAAAATTTGTTAATCGTTTTCGAGCGAAGGCATCAAAGGCTAAACAGGCGCAAAGTCGATTAAAAGCGCTCGAGAAAATGGAGCGTGTGAGTATTACACGGATGAATGCGCCTTTCTCGTTTAAATTTTATGAGGCAGCACCCTGTTCTCCGCCATTGTTACGTTTTAACGACATTGGGTTTTCTTATGGTGACCATCGCGTGTTAGATCATGTTGATTTTTCATTGGATCCGGGTGATCGTATCGGGTTATTGGGACCCAATGGCGCAGGAAAATCAACCTTGATGAAATTGCTCAGTGGAAAATTGAAGATAGATGTTGGCGATAGTTCTGTGACACCGGCCATTAAAATCGGTTATTTCGCGCAACATCAACTTGATCAGCTCAATTTAGAAGAGTCTGCTTTCGAGCATATTAAGCCGCTTGATAAAAAAGCGACAGAACAATCGATTCGCACTTTTTTGGGTGGATTTGGATTCAGAGATGAAATGGTATTTGGCTCTATTACAAATTTTTCAGGAGGAGAAAAGGCGCGATTGGTATTGGCCATGTTAGTTTGGCAAAAACCTAACTTATTGTTATTAGATGAGCCCACCAATCACCTCGATTTAGATATGCGAGAAACCTTAGATTATGCGCTGCAATCTTATACGGGGACATTGGTGTTGGTATCGCATGATCGACATTTATTGAAATCAACCGTCGACGATTTTTATTTGGTGTACGATCATCAGGTGAAAAAGTTCGAAGGGGATTTAAATGACTATCAGCGCTGGCTTTTGGAGCGAAACAAACAGCTATAAATAAATTTCAGCTCATATCTTACAATCCTCAGCTCAGAGGTAAGCAGGTATTCATTGTTAGAATGGTATTTACCAGAAGTAATGATGAATTATTTAGAATCAGATGAACGTGTTGCGTCCTCTGAGGTGAGACCTATCTGTACCCCTGAGCGAGACCGACCTGTTCGCATTTTCGGGGATGCCAATTGTGTGCGATTAAAACAGCGAAATACACCCGGATAAACACAGCGTTGTCGTGACGATTGCGCCGATGCAAAACAGATTAAAGATAATGCGTTTGTTCATGTCACATTCCTATTTGTTAACAAAAATCCCCGTGATAAGACACGGGGATTTTTTTGTTTTCTTAATTCTTGTTTATCCGAACATGTAGGACAAACCAGCGCTGTACATGTACATGGCTGGCGTACCGGCATGGTTACGTGTACCACTGACTTGGAAATTCATGGATACGTTGTTCCACGGCAGTACGGCAACACCCGCAGCACTGTAGATTGCAAACCCATCCATGTCACTACCCACGCGTCCGCCATCTCTGGCTGTATGTGTGACCCAGGCTGGACCCAGTTTGACAAATGGAGCAAGCTTCCATTGTGGTAACGGATAAATCGCTTTGGCAGCAACTTGATACGATTTGTTGTCTATACCTCTGGCTGTGTTGTTACCAAATTCCTCATCATGATAGCGTGAATAGCTGAATTCAGCTGCGCCATATGCGCAAAATTTATAACCGGCGCCAATATTCCATGCAACACCTTCATTGTTATCGTTGCGCGCGACGCGAATATCTTCTTTGACTTTGCCAGCACCAACGTTGCCATCTACATAGGCATTCTTTAGTAAAGTATTTAATTTACTGAATCTGGTATTTGTTGCAGATGGAGCTGATTTAGCAAAAGTCGGCAGGCTGAGCAGCACTGCGATCCCTGCTAAGATTAAAACGGTGATTCTTTTCATGTTAATAAACCTCCATGGTTGGTTTGATTGGGTTACCATATTCCAAAAGCGGCGCAGCCCGTTAAAAGTATGGTTGTGCCTAATAGGGCGCTGAGTAAAATTATATTGATGACGATACGTTTTTTCATTAGTTCCTCCTTTAAATTTCGCATGAAATAACTTGTATATGATAACATGGGGAATATATCATGTGTCAAGCTCGGTCGCTAGAGTGCTCAAACTATAATCAGAGAGGTTGTTTTTCTGTTAGCCCGGGTTAGTAGGTCGGAAAAATTAATCCATGATGAACGGGTAAGAATAAATATGGAAAAGGTGATCATTCAACAAGATAAAAAAATGCTTATGGTGTTGATGATCACCATCGCGCTGGATTTTATGGGCTTTTTATTGGTTTTTCCTTTATTTCCCGATCTGTTTATTGCAAAAACAAGCGTGTTAGTGCCGGTTAGTGCGTCTCTCACGATGCGATATTTCTATTACGCACTGGCATTAGCGACTTGGCCGGTGGGCTGTTTTTTTGGAACGGCTTATTTTGGCGCGCTTTCCGATCGCGTGGGTCGAAAACGCATTATACTATTATGTCTTGCGTTGGTGTCATTTTCGTATGCGCTGCAAGCCATGGCGATTCATTTCGCAACACTCACGTTGTTTTTCTTGAGTAGAGCATTGCAGGGTTTTTTTGGTGGAAACTATGATATTGTTCAAGCGGCGGTTGCCGATATGAGTACGCCCAACGATAAAGCGCGCAATATGAGTTTGATTGCGTTGGCAGCTTCTTTAGGTGTTGTATTGGGTCCATTGATTTCAGCATTTACGGGGTCGTCACATTTTATTTCTTGGTTTACCATCACCACACCTTTTTGGATAGCCGCTTTTTTAGCTTTTTTTAATTTGATGTGGATTGGCGCAGTGTTTAAAGAAACATATCAGGCAAAAAGCAAAGAGCCGCTAAAGTTATCTAAGATATTTACAGAATTTTTATTTATTTTTACCGATTTAAGAGTCAAGCGATTGGCGACGATTTATTTTTTGTTAACGGTGGGCTGGGGGTTCTATGTTCAGGCTATCCCTCTTTTGTTACAGAAATTGTTTGGCTTCGGCCCACATATGATTGGAATTTTCTTTTTGGTGCTGGGTGTTGGATTGTTTTTGGCGCTGCAATATATTCAACCCTGGTTAATTAAGCAATATCGACTCAAATCGATATATATTTATTCGATGTATGCGGTGACATTGTTATTGTTGTTGGCGGGGCTTTTGCCGCTATTAGATGTTGAATGGGTGACGGTATTTTTTGTTGCCATCTTTCATGTGAGCGCTTATGGGTGTTTGTTGGCGATTATCTCAAATGCCGTGACGATAGATGAGCAGGGTCGCGTCATGGGCGGAACCGGGGCGGTGGGCTCGTTAGCCTTCGCATTAAATGCGTTTTTAATTGCTTATTTGTCTGCACTTAATGTGGTGTTGCCGGTTATTATTGCGAGTTTTATGTATTTATTGAGTGGGATTATACTTTCTCGTACTGCTTCCACGCATAATTTGCAACGATATTCAAACTAAGAATTTTTGCGACAAGATTAATTTTCCAGTTTGGCATAAACGGCATTTTACGTTGCGCCCATAATAACATGTTATAATATTTTTTATGTTTTACCGCATAAACCGAATATGTTTTCATCGCTTGTTCCTTTGTGATTTTTTTGTCGAGTACTTGTTGAATTAAATCACCGAGATACATACCAAATTCGATGCAGCGGCGAATGCCTTCGCCCGTAAACGGCAATGTTTGTCCGGCGGCGCAGCCCACTACAAACAAATTATCTAGGACGGGCTCATCTTTCAGATGATAACCAAAACCGCCACCATGGATTTCGCCAACTTTTAATCCATATCGATCTTCTACAAAATGTTTGAGTCTGGGAATAAGATCTTTTGTTTTTCCATAGAAGCCAATACCAAATCGTGCGACATGGCCTGCGGGGAACAACCAACCGGCACCATTTTCAACAATCGTCGGGTCGGCAAATAATCGCAATTTGTTATCTTCATAGGGAATTTCGGTTTCGATACCAAAACTAATCATTTGATCATTGACATAATCTTTTTTAATAGAGGATGCTAATGCCGCACGCCAGCCCGTTGCATCAATAATAAGAGGCGCCTCAAATTCGCCTTGATCAGTGATAACGGTGTTTCCGCGCACCGCCGTTGCCGTTGCTTTTTTAAAGTCGACTGATGTGCGCTTGAAAAGAAATTCGCAAAATTGTTTATAGTCGATTGTACAGAAATGATCTCGTGTCGGGATATCAATGATCTTGTTTTGCGTGTGTAATGCAATCGTGTCGAATTCTTGTAGGATTAATTCTTCTGCGCCAATTTTTTGCATCGTTTTAACTAGCGTGCCGCAAGCGGAAATATTATGCTCGCCGATGTTATATTTATTGATCAAGAGAACGTTGCCTTTTAAACGAGTCGCCAGCGATAAACCGGCGAATCCGGCACCCGCAATAATTGCATCGTATTTTATCATGGATAGAGCACCTTGGTTAAAATAAGCATTCTATAAGATAATGATTTCAAGGGCAACTGAATACAATAAAAACATTGACATTAATCTGAAAGTGAAGCTTAATCAGGGAATGCTATAAAACAAAGTTAAGGAGAAATCATGTCACATCATCATCATGAAACACATCAACCAGCTGGTCATGCGGATGCGCATCATCAAGAAGAACATGCTTGTCATCATTCGGAGCATGGCGAAAAACAGGGAGCTGTAAATTATAATTGTGGTGGTGGAGCGGTGGGTCATGAGGGGCATCATCGGATGATGATCAAAGAGTTTAAAAAACGGTTTTGGATTTCATTCGTTCTTACAATTCCGATTTTATTTTTGTCACCGATGATTCAGGAGTTTTTGCATTATACATTCACGTTTACCGGCGTAGGTTATGTGATGTTCGTGTTGTCAACGGTCGTGTTTTTTTATGGGGGCTGGCCCTTTTTAAAAGGGACATATGATGAAGTGTCTGCGGGTGCGCCGGGGATGATGACCTTGATCGGTGTGGCGATTACCGCTGCTTATGTTTATAGTGTCGCTGTTATTTTTGGATTGCATGGCAAGACGTTTTTGTGGGAGCTCGTGACGTTAATTGACATCATGTTGCTTGGCCATTGGATTGAAATGAATTCTATTTTAGGTGCATCGCGTTCATTAGAATTATTGGTGCAGATGATGCCATCTGTTGCGCATGTCGTGAAAGACGGTTCGGTTGAAGATGTTCATTTGGAAAAACTACAAGTGGGTGATATCGTCTTGGTGCGCCCGGGTGAAAAATTACCGGCGGATGGTACAGTTATTGAAGGCGTAAGTTATATCAATGAATCCATGTTGACCGGCGAATCAAAACCGGTTAAACGCGAGGTGGGTAACGAAGTCATTGGCGCATCGCTTAATGGTAATGGATCATTAAAAGTTAAAGTCAAACATACGGGCAAAGATTCTTATTTATCGAAAGTTATTCATTTGGTACAAGAAGCACAGAAAGCAAAATCAAAAACACAGCATTTGGCCGATCGCGCAGCGAAATGGTTGACGTTTGTTGCGATTACCGTTGGGTTGATTACATTAATTGTTTGGGTGTTGGCGGGCGAGCCGATGGATTTTATTTTAGAACGAGTGGTGACGGTCATGGTTATCTCCTGTCCGCATGCATTGGGTCTTGCCATTCCACTGGTTGTTGCTATTTCAACCGCGTTATCGGCGCAGCACGGGTTATTAATTCGTAATCGTACTGCGTTTGAAAATTCTCGAAAAATTACGACATTAGTATTTGATAAAACCGGCACATTAACCAAAGGAGAATTTGGTGTCGTGCGTTATGAATCATTGAATGGTGATTATTCGAAGGATGATGTGTTGCGTTATGCGGCGAGTTTGGAGCAACATTCCGAGCATCCGATTGCCGCTGGCGTAGTGAAATTTGCAAAAAACAAATCATTGCAACTGTGGTCGGCGCAAGGCGCGAAGGCGATGACCGGTCGAGGGATCGAAGGCACTGTTGAAGGTAAACAAGTGAAGGTGGTGAGCCTGGGTTATTTAAAAGAACATAAAATAGAAGTTGATTTGAAAATTTTTGAAAGCAAAGCTGAAACCATTATTTTTGTGCTGATGAATGATGTGATAGCGGGTGTTATTGCTCTGGCCGATGAAATTCGCCCTGAAAGTTTTGAAGCGATTAAATCGTTTAAAGTGCAGGGCATTAAAACCATGATGATTACCGGTGATAACGAAGAAGTTGCCAAGTCGGTGAGTGATGCATTAGGGTTAGATGGTTATTATGCGAATATCTTGCCGCATGACAAATTAGCCATTGTAAAAGAGCTTCAAAAAAAGGGTGAATTTGTCGCGATGGCGGGCGATGGGGTGAATGATTCGCCAGCGCTCGCACAAGCGGATGTGGGTATTGCCGTGGGTTCGGGTACCGACATAGCCGCCGAAACGGCGGATATTATTTTAGTGGAAAGTAATCCACAAGATATTTTGTCATTGATTTTGTTTGGCAAGGCGACTTATCGCAAGATGATTCAAAATCTTATTTGGGCGACCGGTTACAATACGGTTGCGCTACCATTAGCGGCCGGTGTTTTATACCCTTGGGGAATCGTATTAAGTCCTGCGATGGGCGCGGTATTAATGAGCTTAAGTACGGTCATCGTCGCATTCAATGCGCAGTTGTTGAAGCGAGCGAAGGGTATACGATAATGTAAAGATTTCTCCGCGGGATCCACTTTGCCGTCATCCCTGCGGGAAAAAAAGAGTCGTCATCCCGGAATTCCGCCGAAGGCGGAATGTCCGGGATCCAGGGAATACTTTAGCTCTGCACTTCGATTCTCTGGATTCCGGACATTGTTGCGCAACGGCGCAACAATTCCGGAATGACGAGAGTGCTGGCGGAGCAATTCCGGAATCCGTGTTCAGAAATACCCCTTATTCCCAATCAACTGCTCCAGCAACTGTCTTGGATATAATTTTGGATTTTCAGCCAGTGCTTGTTGATACAATACTGTTGAGGGCGTTAAGCCGGGCAGCGTGTTAATTTCAATAATGATTAAATCGCCGGTTTGTGTATTCATAAATGCATCGATGCGTGCATAGCCTTCGAGGCCGATTTTATTGGCGAGTTGCTCGATGCGTGTTTTGATTAAATTTAATATGTTCGGTTTAACAATGTTTTCAGGCGGCGGAGTAATATTAATGCCCGTGCCGCCTTGAAATTTTTCTTCGACGCTTAAGACTTCCCCTTCGGCAATTGTAATGCTTGGATTGAAGGCGCGCAGCTTGTTGTTTTCTTGCAATACCCCGACAGTGGTTTCTAACCAGCCTGTCTTAGTGTGATAGTTTAATTTGTTCCCTGTCGCACGAATCACATCTGTTTCAATAAATTTCTCAAATAATATTTCTGTTGTGGGTATCGGCGAGAGCTCAATGCGTTGTGGTTGATGTTTGAATGTATGGGGTAAAATCGCGGCGGCTTTATTTTTCATTAAGCATACATAGGTTTGAAAATCTTGTTCATCATACAAGTGTACGACGCCCGATGAACAACCGTCCGAGATCGGCTTGGCAATAACGGTTTTTGAGTCGAGTTGTTGGCATAAGTCTTGCCAAGTGTATTTGCATTGATCGAGCGCCATCACCACATGCGCAATGGTTTGTATGCCGGGTAAATTCAGTTGTTTGATGGCATTTGATGTGTCGGCTTTGTTGATGCAAAGCGCGGAGATTTCACTGTTTGAGCCGTTAAATTTAACATTTTGCCGCGTTAATTTTTTTTGTAATTCGCCATTTTCACCGATGCCGCCGTGTAATCCAATAAAAACAAAGGGAGAAGATTTAATAAATTCATCTAATGTAAAGGATTTGGGTTCCTTGAATTCATTTGTATCATTTGCATCGATCGCTAAACGTAAACGTACTTTTCGTTCAAATCTTTCTAAACGTTCTCTTTCAGTTTGCGCGGATTTACAGCTTTGTGCGATTTCCTCAACAGTATGATTCAAGGCTAAATGATAGGGTACTCGCCATACGTTTCCATCAGGATCTAATAAAAACGGAGTGGGTTCGTATTGTGTTGATGCGCGTAATTTTAACCATACATTGGTGCCGCTCATGACAGAGACTTGTCGCTCGGACGTATTGCCTCCAAATAAAACATGCACCGGTTTTCGTTTTGATGTGGTGATTTTTTCTGAGAGGGGAAACGGAATCTGGTATCGATCGCATGCGCGATGGACGATATATTTTAAAACATCGGCATGTGTTAAACCGATGCGCGAAGCTTGTTGAAAGAGAAAACTATTTTGTTCCATGCCGCTGATCGGATTAAAATCGGAAAACCAAATATGGCCATCCGGGAATACCCAACCGTCAAAGCGAGCAAAATCACGAAAACCTAATGTTGAAAATAATTGTTCGGCTTGGAGTTGAATTCTTTCGATCGTTTCATTGTTAAAGCGTGGCGGACAGTGATAAGTGACTTGGCGCGAGGGTAAATACTTTTTTCGAAAATCAAAGATTTGATGTTCAGTGTAATCGGTTTCAATTTCGGTCGGCAAAATTGCCACCGGTAAACCTAATGGATTATGTAAAACAATAACAGTGAATTCAATGCCTTCCGCAAAGGGTTCAATCACGACGCGCGTATCCATGTTGCTGTCAAAAATGAATTTTGTTTTATCGAGTGCTTCATCAATGGTTTCAACTGAGAAGACGCCAATACTCGATCCGCCTTTGGCAGGCTTGATAATGGCGCGTGAAATGTTGTGTTGTGAAAAAAATGTTTTAATGATGTCGCGATGATTGTTTTCATCGATTGTTAATACGGCGGAGGGTAATGCAAAAAACCCCAATTTTTTTATTAACTCATTTGCCGTGAATTTATCAAAAACGCGTTGGCATGTATCAGCGCTGCAACCCACAAACGGAATATTGTTTTTTTCTAAAAAAGTTTGAAAGGTGCCGTCTTCACCAAATGCACCATGCATGGCGGGGAACACAAGATCCGTTTCTTTTAAAGCTTGAATAAATTCTGATTCGGTTAACGAGGAGGCAGCTTGATGTAATTTAAAATCAAAGTCCGACGGCGTGTTTGAATAGAGTTGTGATCGCGAAATTTTATACGCGTTGCGGTTGTGATCTAAATAAAAGGGAACAATTTGAATTTGGTTCGAGTCCAGGTGATCCAGGAGCGAGCGCGCAGAATTTAACGAGATTCCACGTTCGAGTGAAGGACCGCCACAGACGATTGCTAGTTTCATGGATTTGTTGTCATTAATTAATTAAATGGACTTTCATTCTAGGGGTTGTGCCAAAATGAGTCAACCTTCTTGCTGTGACCGGTTTAGAGCAGCTCTGAGCTGCTCTAAGCTAGTCACAGCAAGGCTTTCAGAGATTCGAGCAGCTCAGAGCTGTTGCATTCTGATGTTTTTTGCTTGTCATTTCGACGACCGTAGGGAGGAGAAATCTCATGAATCGAAGTGTGATTGACGAGATTTCTCACCCGCCTTCGGCGGGATTCGAAATGGCCCCTGATTAAGACCGCTGGTCTTTTAGCCTATAATCGTCTTTTAATTTCTTCGGCACTTGGATAAGTTTGAGCTTGGGATAATAGGGCAATCCATCTTTAAACGGTGGAAAGTCCTCGCCTTGAATCAGTGGTCGAATATAGTCGGCACACGCTTTTGTGACATCCATGCCATCTTTTGTGATGAATTCTCGTGGGAGATTTTTTTCGGTATTCGCAATATTTGTTACGTTTGTTTCGCCAATCGTCCATCCATATTTTTTACCTTTTTTACGGATAATAATGGGCGATACGTCGTTTTTACCGTTCATTGCCATGGTCACAGCGGCTTTGCCAACAGCGTATGCCTGATCTAAATCAACTTTGCAGCCCAAATGACGTGATGAATGTTGAATGTAGTCGATAACGGAGACGTGATAGGTATAACCGTATCGTTCCCGAATTTTATTGGCCAAGATAGGTGCGATGCAGCCTTTTGTAATATGACCAAACGCGTCGCGTTGCCCGGTGTCCGCAATAAATTTTCCGCGATTATCTTTCAAACTTTCTGATGTGACAATATGACAAAAGCCATATTTTTTGACGCACTCTTCAACGCGCGTTAAAAATCGTGCTTCGTTAAACACCACTTCAGGGCAAAGAATTAAATGCGGTGGGTCGCTCGGCTTTTCTCGCGCGAGGACAGTGGCAGCAGGCAACCAACCCGCATGGCGTCCCATTGTTTCCATAATGTAGACTTCAGTGAATGTTGCCATGGATCGGGCATCTTGTGCGGTTTCTTTTGCAACGGTCGCTAGAAATTTTGCAACTGAACCATACCCCGGACTGTTGTCGGTTACTGGCAAATCGTTGTCCATTGTTTTGGGCACAGCAATGCAGGTCAATGGATACCCCATTTTATGACTGAATTCCGCGAGCTTATGCGTTGTATCGGCAGAATCATTGCCACCATTATAAAAAAAATATCCAATGTTATGTGCTTTGCAGACGTCGATGATGCGCTGATAATCTTTTATATCTCGATTAATATCAGTGAGCTTGTAACGACAGGTTCCAAAAGCGGCGCCCGGCGTTATTTTTAGCGCTTTGCGTAGCGTGTCTGCATTTTCTTTGCTGGTGTCATAGAGTTCTTCGAGCAGCAACCCTTGAATGCCATTTTTTCCTGCATACACTTTAATGCCGTGTTTGCGTGCAGTTTCGATAACGCCGAGTGCAGTAAAATTGATCACCGGCGTGACGCCGCCGCCCATGGCGTAAAATGCATTTTTTTCGCGCTTTGTGTTTTTAGGCATGAGAAGCTCCTGTCTGTAAATGATGCCCAATAATACAGAGACTTTTAGTGAAAAAAAAGCGTGACAACCATTTTGATTCATTCCATTATATATAGATCCAGTTTTTGGATAGGAGTAACTTTTACATCAGGAGAATGATTTATGTTTAGTATAGTATTGTTGTTTTCATTGATTGCTTTGGCGATGGGTTGTTTAGTGTTATTAAAAGCAAAAAAATATGCGCAAAAAGAAGTCAAATATTGTATTTGGAGCGGCTATTTTATTGTACTCGTGTCGTTGATTATATTTTTCTTCTCACTATATCAAGGATATCGTATGTATAGTTATCAAATGCAGGCGCATGCGATAATGATGCAGAGCCAAGTACAATCACAATCACAAGATAATACAACACCAGTAAAAGCAGTGCGACAGCAAAAGCACCAGCAATAAATTTTTTTCGAACAGTGTGCGGTAGGCTGGGCTAAACGAAATGTAGGTTGGCGCTGAGCGAAGCTCAGCCCAACCTACCTGGTTAACGTGCCGGCGAAAAAAATGCAGCGCCGGCGGGAGTGCTTGCGATTGTTGCGGCACCCATGTCTGCGGGCATCTCTCTTTTTTTATGCAATGCTTCCACTTGGGCGCGGATGATACTATCACCTTTTCTTTCTGATTTATCTGTTGCTCGTATGAGGTTGGCTAAAAAGTTATAAATATTCGTGGAATATTTTGCGATAACATCTGACCAGGATTTTTCTCGTCGTAATAACTCATTGGTTGTAATTTTTTTTGCATCTGTTATGGTTTCGAGATGCATAAAAGCAGCATCACGTTCCAGTTGAATAATACTTGTTCGGGCAGTGACTAAATTTGCAGTTAATGGGATAGTTTTTTTTGGCAAACTGGAGGCTCTTGTTTCAAGCGTGTTTGTCTCGCCTGGAAAATGTAAGCTAATTTTTTCTATCACTGCTTTTTTTTCTAACTGTGATAATCTTAAAATGTCGGCAATGCTTTCGTTAAATCTGTTCTGTATGTCTTGATAATTTTGTTGTGATACCGATAAATAATAAGTGTAGAGTCGTGACGCGGTGGAATCTCTATCGTGTATTAGTTGAGCTAGCTCGGCTTCCATTTGCGCTTTTGCTGCTTGTTCGGCAGCCAAATCGGCTTGAGATTTTTCGAGCTGAGCCTCTAATACTTTAATACGTTCTTCTTGCCGCGCAATCTCTGCTTCTGCTGATCCAGCCGCCGCTAAACCGACTTGTTGCCCGAGATTAATAACAACAGCAGGTTGTTGCTGCGGTGGTGGTGTCTTTTCTACAGATGCCGATTGTGCAGGACTTTCTGGTTCTCCTAAAATCGCTTTTTTTAGCCAGGCGACAATACTGGTTTTTGTCGCAGTCCAATAGCCTAAAATGCTCGTGCCAATGGTTGAACCCGTTGCGAGAGAGAATTTTAATGCACTTGCTGAGAAGATAGCTGCGGGTAGTGTAATGACGTGCCCAAGTGCCAGTGCGGCAACAACAATGATAGCGGCACCAAGAATGCCGAGGCCGATTAATATTTTTTTAAGAGTTGGATTCATTATTAAGTCCTTTTTATTTTTGTTGAACAAGTTTTTTCGTAATAATACACTAACTCCTTGATTTTATGAAATGATATTTTAAAAGGAGAGTGATGATGCATCAGTATCAAAAAATTTGTGTGTTTTTAGTTTTAATTTCATCATCTGCATTTGCCAGCCACGATTTTTTATTAACGACGCAATATCATCGCGTTAGACAGGTTGTTGAAAGTTGGTTGGGTCACTCAGGTAAACCAAAATCTTCGGCCAAAAATAATTCGTCTTCTATGCATAGTTTGAATACTTATCCGGCCAAAACGGCATTATCCAAAAAGGCGCTCACATTGAAGTTGGGTATGTCAAAGGATGACGCACGTGCTTTATTGGGAAACCCGACATGGGCAGAGACGATTTCCGGTGTTCAAAAAAGAATCAGAAAAACCTATGCTGATCGATCGATCGATTGTGTTTTCGCATCAAATCACTGATAATGCGCCGTCATAGTTCATAAAGGTTGATCATGCGGAAATCTCTGGTTCTTTCATTCATTGTGTTAGGGTTGTTTTTATTATTAGTATCTTTCTATGAAGTGGAGCAGCTAGTTATGGATGCCTCCGCTAAACAATTTATTTCAGAAATTTCTTCACGCGCGAAAACAGTTAATCAAGAGATTATGTCAGATCGGCAGCGCATGCTGACTTTAGAGAAAAAATATCATGCTCATCGGAAAATAAATTTGCGCGATACCAATTGGTTGATAAGGTTGGCGCGTGAGTATAATATTACATCGCCAAACTTTCAGCACCCTAATAGTTGGCATCTATTGGAATTATCTGTCGATGAAGTGCCGCTATCACTCGTGACGGCGCAAGCGATTAATGAATCTGCCTGGGGTCGTTCGCATTTTGCGAGTAAAGTGAATAATTATTTTGGGCAACATTGTGGACAGAAAGATTGTGGTGTTGTGCCAAAAAATCGTCCGGTTGGTGCTACATTTGAAGTGGCTCGATTTTTGAACATGACCGAATCTGTTAAAAGTTACATTCATAATCTGAATACAAATAGCTATTATGTTAATTTTCGCATGTTGCGATTGAGCATGAGAAATAAAAATCAGCCGCTTGACGCAATATTGCTTTCTGAGCAGCTAGTGCTTTATGCGGAACATCCACAATATTCGGATATTATTCAGGGAATTATAAAAAAATATAACTTATTATCATTGGATTAGCTCTGAGCTGCTGCAAGCCAGGCTATTACTGGGGTATAGCAGCTCAGAGCTGCTATTCGTTATTGGAGTATTTATGCGCATTCACATTTTAGGTATTAGTGGTACATTTATGGCGGGCATCGCTGTGTTGGCGAAGCAATTGGGGCATGAGGTGAATGGCACTGATCTCAATATTTATCCACCCATGAGCACGCAATTAGAACGGCTCGGTATTTCTGTTGCATTCGGTTATGAAAAACTGTCGCCAAAACCGGATTTAGTCATTGTGGGCAATGTCATCAAGCGTGGGAATGTTGTCATGGAATATGTGTTAAATGAAAATATTCCGTATGTTTCTGGTCCGCAATGGTTGTATGAAAATATTTTACGTCATCGAACAGTTCTGGCAGTTGCGGGCACGCATGGCAAAACAACGACAAGCAGTATGTTGGCGTGGTTGTTAGATGTTGCAAAATTAAATCCTGGGTTTTTAATTGGGGGTGTTCCCAATAATTTTGGTGTGTCGGCACGCGTGGGCAGTGAACCGTATTTTGTGATTGAAGCGGATGAATATGATTGTGCGTTTTTCGATAAGCGTTCGAAGTTCATTCATTATCATCCCACGATACAAATATTAAATAATTTGGAATTTGATCATGCAGATATTTTTGATTCGTTGGATGATATAAAAAAACAGTTTCATCACCTTGTTCGTATCGTTCCGCAAAATGGTTTGGTTGTTGCAAATGCCGCGGATGAAAATATTACCGATGTTTTAAGTAGGGGATGCTGGACGCCCATTCAAAAATTTTTATCAGATGATGAATGGCATGCCGAAAACGTGATAGATTCAGGCAAATCGTTTGATATTTATCGTGCTTCAGAAAAAATTGTGCATATTGATTGGCAGGTGATTGGTCAGCATAATATGAATGATGCGCTGGCGGCTTGTGTAGCGGCTCATTATATAGGTATTGATGCAAAAACGATTGCGCAAGCATTTAAAACGTTTAAACCCGTTAGCCGTCGATTTGAATATAAGGGCGAAGTGCGCGGTATTAAAATTTATGATGATTTTGCGCATCATCCGACGGCGATTGCATTTACGTTAAGAACGATGCGTGATTTGGCGAAACAAAATCGCGTGATAGCGATTTTAGAATTAGGCTCTTACAGTATGCGCAGCGGCGTGCATCGCGAAACCTTGGTGGATGCGCTACAACGGGCTGATCAAGTTTTTATTAAAATCCCAGAAGAAATGGATTGGGATATTGATGTATTAGTGCAGCAAAGCGACGTGCCGATGCAAATTTTTAAGGATGAAAGAGAGCTATTAAATACGGTTAAAGAGAGTGCGCGCGCCGGTGATTATTTGATTGTGATGTCGAATACCGGATTTAATCGGGTGTGTGAGAAAATATAAGTATCTCTCAGCTCAGAGGGTACAAGACTTTCGTCATACCGGCGAAAGCCGGTATCCAGTGATTATAATAACGGTACTCCGTTATCATAATCTTTAATATAAATTTTCCTGGATCCCGCGATCAAGTCGCGGGATGACAGCTTTGCTCTTTTGTCATGCCGCGGTTTAACCGCAGTATCCAGACATTCGTCATACCGGCGAAAGCCGGTATCCAGTGATTATATACAATAACGGTACTCCGTTATTGTAATTTTTAATATAATTTTTCTGGATCCCGCGA
>JBBTCW010000009.1:33400-54590 GCA_038043025.1 Pseudomonadota bacterium
TCAAGTCGCGGGATGACAAAGACTGGATCCCGCGATCAAGTCGCGGGATGACAAAGACTGGATCCCGCGATCAAGTCGCGGGATGACAAAAACTGGATCCCGCGGTCAAGCCGCGGGATGACAAAACACTCACCTCAGAGGACGCAACACGTCCATCTGATTCTAAATGATTCATCATTTTTTCTGATGAATGCCATTCTAACAATGAATACCAGCTTACCTCTGAGCTGAGGATTGTAAGATATGGCCATCCATGGCCAGTCGTTCGCGCGACTGCGACATGCCACTGGCATGTCGGTTCGCGTTCTGAGCTGAGGATTTATTTTGGTACTACTTCTTCTTCTGGATAAGGCTTTCTGTATTTGAAAATTTTTACCACTTTTTCAACACCGCTGACATGTCGCGCGATATCAACCGCTTGATCGGCTTGATCGCGTGTGACAATACCCATTAAATATACAATGCCATTGTCTGTGATGACTTTAAATTCGCCTGATTTCAAATCGGCTTTGCCTAAAAAGGTTGCTTTGATTTTTGCAGTAATCCATGAATCGCTCGTGTTTGCTAATGTCGATGAAGGGGCTTCGACTGCAAGTTCATTGTAAATTTGTTCGCTGCCGGGTACGCTTTTTGCAATGGTGACCACTCTGCTTCGCATCGCATCAGTGGGGGTTTGACCCGCCAATAAAACCATGCGGTGATAGGTTGATACAATAATACGTGCTTCAGTTTTAAGCTCTTCATCATCGTTAATGCGTTTTTCGATCGCATAGGTGATAGATTCATCATCCATCGATGCTTTGATATTTTGACGATTATAAATAACAGCAGCGGCAGCAGCGCCGACCGCGGCAGCACCCACAGCAACACAACCGCTCAAGGCGACTGATAAGGTGGCGATGAACATAAGTCTTTTCCAACTAAACATGCTGTTTCTCTCCCTGGTTAAATAAATATTGATCAATCAAGTCGCAAAGACAATGAATGATCAAAATATGTGTTTCTTGTATTCTAACAGTTCTTGTTGCAGGAACGCGAATTTCAATGTCATCTTTCGACAATAGATTGGCTAATTTTCCACCATCTTTTCCGGTTAATGCAACAACCGAAATGTTTTTTTTATGAGCAACGTCAACTGCTTTTAATATATTTTCAGAATTACCGCTTGTTGTGATAGCTAATAAAACGTCTTTTGGTTGCCCAAGTGCGTGGAGCTGTTTGGAAAAAATTTCCGCATATGAATAATCATTTCCAATAGCGGTTATTGCTGCTGTATCAGTGGTTAAGGCAATACCGGGCAAGCTCGGTCGTTCCATTTCTAGGCGATTTAGCAATTCACCCGAAAAATGTTGAGCATCAGAGGCTGACCCGCCGTTACCACAGCTGAGTATTTTATGGCCGTTTTTAATCGCTGTCGCCATCATTTCGCCTGCTTTTGCAATGGCAGGAATTAATATTTCTGCGGCATCTGCTTTCGTTTGAATGCTATCGCGGAAATGTTGTTCAATATATGTTGTAACTTGCATATTTAATTAGATGACCTCAAAAGCGCGTTTTATCCATTGCAGTTGATTGCTTTTTTGTTCGATGGCAACGACATCAAATCGACAAGCCATTTTACTGGTGAGTTTCTGCTGTTGTAAATAGTAAATGGCGGTTTTTATGATTTTCTTTTGTTTTCGATGATCGATCGTTTCATCTGGACGCATAAAACCAGCGTGAGAGCGCATGCGCACTTCAACAAAGACGAGTATATCTTGATCGCGCATAATCAAGTCAATTTCGCCCAAGAGACAAGAAAAATTACGCGCAACAAGCTGCAGTCCTTGTTGTTGTAAATAGAGGCAGGCTTGATTTTCCGCTTTTTTCCCGATGGTGAAAGATGAAAATCGTTTTATCATTTTATTTCTTGAGGAGTACCTTGTTGAAATTCTGCATCTAATAATTGCCGATAAATTTGCTGCTTTTGGTTAAGGTATAGATTGCCGGTGACACCCTGAAGGGGGAAATTAGGCGCCGCGATGAAGCGCGGCCATAGCATGCTAAGGGTATCAGCATCTAAACCTAAGCCGTATAAACGATTGTTGGTTTGATAGTTCGACGCCCATAGCGACGCAAGTTTGTTTCGTAATATGCTGTAATCATCTGACAGTAATAATGGAATGTCATTGAAATAAACGCCGTTAAGATCGTGGTCATTACGCGGTGAAGGCACGCCGCTGTAAACATTCGAAATAGAGAAAATAGGTAAATTTTCAGTATAATAAAATTTAAGCAGTGGAATCATTTGTCTTGCTTGTGCCGGTGTTGCAATGAGAAAAATACCGTTAATATCCTGCCGACGTCGGGGTATTGCTTTAATGGGTTCGCCAAATAAATCTTGTAATGCTTGTGCGCGTTGGTTGCTTTGATCAATATTCAGCGCAGAACTAATGGCAGACTTGATCGATTGATCGTCTGTAAACTGTGCAGCGATTGCAATATTTCCGCCTAGTTGACGATAGCTATCAGTAAATGTTTGTAGAATTTGAGCAGCCCAATCACTTTGCGCTGAGAGGGTGAGCAGTTGATCGCTGCCGTGCGCCCAGGCAAACGCGGCAATTTGTTGAGCGGATTGCATGGGAGATAAACCAAATTGAATTAAATTATCGGGTGGCGATTGATTGGCATCTAAATAATTTAACACAAGCGTTGGTACCGTAATTCTATTTTGCTCGGCGAGTCGATTGACATTATCTTTGGTAAGCGGGCCAACCACAAATTGCGCGCCATCATCAAGGGCTTGTTGATAGAGCGTTAATATATCATCTTTGCTGGTGTCATATACTTTAATCGTGGGCGTGCTTTGGAGGTATTTTGCATTGTTATAAAAATTCATCATAAATCCATCGCGAACCGCGGTTCCCATGGAGGCGAATGATCCGTGCAAGGGAAGCAATAGTGCAATTTGCTGCGGGGCATGTGCTTGCGACATATTATTTATGGCATCGGCATTGGGCAGTAAGCTGATCGCTGGGTGGTTTGGATATGTTTGTTGCCATTGTATCAACTGTTCAGCTAAATTTTTTGTTTGATTTGCATATTGTTTTGCAATGATCGCTAGTTGAAGCCAGCCATTGACTAAATCAGAGGAATGGTATTGTGAAAGCGTTTGCAATTGCTGAAGAGGTAGTCGTTGTAAGTTATGCCAGATATTTTGTGTTATTTCATTGGTGTCATCGGCCTCTGGCGCGAGTTGTGTTAAATGGATTTGTGCGATAACGCTATCGGCTAATCGATTGGTATGCGAATAAAGCGTTAAGGCCGTTTGATAATAAAGTTGTTGAATGTTTTCGGGGAGTGCAGCGGGATTTTTGATTTGTTGAAATATCGCTATTGCTTTTTGAGATTGTTTTTGTTGTAACGCTAACTTTGCTTCAATGATTAATTTTTGCTGTGTGTTGGTTGAATTGAGCGGTTGTTGTTGGACGCGCGATAATACTTGTTCGGCATCGTTAAGGTTTCTGTCGTTGAGCAATTGATTGGTTGCCATGAGTTGGTATGCGGCCTTGTCATCACCTTGGGCGTTGGCGGCTTGTTGTAGATAATTCTCGGCGGCGTTAGAAATTTGAAGTGTGTTCTGTTGCGAGGAGAACGAGGTACAGCCTGCCAAAAACACCAAGAGCGTTGTGACGGTTAAGAGTCGATATTGTCGCATGCCTATACCCTTTGATTCTGTCTAAGAAATACGATATTCTACCGCGAAACCGCTGGGTTGGCATCAATTTTTTACATTAATTTGAAGGCCTATTAACATGATTTTGGCTCATTCTCACCATCGAAAAAAAGACTCTTCTCTGTTTTTATGGCTATTGTTCTTAACGGCATTATTTTTGGTTTGGCAGATAGGTGTTTTGCTGTGCGCAAAAGGTGAAGGTATTTTTATGGGGTTGTTGCTTGATCACCGCATCAAGCTTTCCATGACGATTTTATGGCCGGATATTCTTTATATATGTATTCAGTTACTGCTTTATTTTTTATTTACTGTGATCAGCTGGGGCGTCACTCGATTGGCGGCATTTTTTTTAAACCTATCCGCCGATCGCACTTTTTATTTAGGTATTCTATTTTGGTTTGCGAGCGTGTTGGCCGTATTGTTTGCAAATCAATTGATGTATGTCAACTCGAGTTTTTCTGACTTAATGTATAGTGTTATTCCTTCGATATTGGCTAAATCATCGCTTATTGTATTGCTTGGAATGATGGGCGTCGTTATTTTTTTTGCCGTTTTGGGAATCATTAAGTTTGTTTTAAGAGGATCGTGGGCGCTAAAAACATCAAGCATTATAGTCATCGGTATTTTAACGGCTCTCTCGTTTCATCAAACGGATCGCAGTACCCCTATCGTCAATACAAAGCAACCGAACGTGATTATTATTGGCATAGATGCGTTGCGACCGGATCATGTTGGTTATTATAATGCGCAAGTGAAAAATACGCCGCATCTTGATGCCTTTCTGAAAAAGTCGACAAATTTTACCGAGTCGATTACACCCATTGCGAGAACGTTTGTGGCTTGGTCGAGCTTTCTAACGGGTCGATATCCCAAACATGATGGCATTCGATTTAACCTGGTTGCGCAGGATAATTTGCATTTATCGGATACCCTGGGTAATATTTTACGGCGACAAGGATATTATGCGGTGTACGGTTCGGATGAAATGCGGTTTAGTAATATATCTCAGTCTTTCGGGTTCGATCAAATTATGGGGGTGAAGCCGAGTATCAACGATTTTATTTTAGGGGAATTTAATGATTTTCCCTTATCTAATTTATTGATTAATACCAAAGTAGGCTCGTTCCTCTACCCGGATAATTTTGCGAATCGTGCGGCGTTTGTTACTTACGAACCAAAAATATTTATTCATGTCTTGCGTAAAAAAATAAAACATATAGGTCAGCGACCTTTGTTTTTGGCCGTGCATTTTTGTTTACCTCATTATCCTTATGACTGGGCATCAGAGCGCGAGCGCAAAGATACTTTCAGTATGTATCATGATGCGATCAGTCAAATGGATCAGCAATTTCAAGATTATATGACGGTTTTGCGCGATAATCATTTGCTCGATAATGCGATTGTGGTGGTGTTATCGGATCATGGAGAAACGTTTGGTTTGTCGGGAGAGCGAATGGTTGCGAAGAAAAATTATATTAAAGGTTCGCGTAGCCGTAGAGATCTTTTTAAACAAGTCAGCGCGCTGACCGGTGCAGAAGGTATTTTTGATTCATCCAGCGGACATGGTACGGATGTGTTGAGTTATCAACAATATAATAATGTATTGGCATTTCGTCGTTTTGGTGCGCGGAAAAATAAACAGGGTAATATATCTGGGCTGGTGTCGTTAGTGGATATCAAGCCAACCGTGTTACGCTGGTTGGGTATTTCATCTGCATCGGGGGATGGTGAATCTTTGTTGTCATTCATACGGGGCGCGCAAAATCGCGTCAAATCCAGAATGATTTTTGCTGAAACAGAATTTACGCCAACGGCGATTCGAGCACATGATATTTCTATTAAAAATGCAGTTTTTCAGTCGTTAGATGTGTTTAGAATCGATCAGAAAACGGGACATCTTATTTTTAAAGAAAGTGCAGTAAAAAAATTATTACCTGAAAAACAGCGCGCGGTTTATTATAAAAATTGGGTGTTAGCATTTTATCCGGACGAGCATGAAAATCTTATTCCGCTGTTGGTTGATCGTCAAACGGGACAGTGGACGGATGATTTAACCACTTCTTTTGCGCGACAATCGCCTTTGTTACCGATGTTATCTGCGATCAAGCGATTCTATGGTGCCGAAATCACGCATCATTTTTCCGGCGCGTGAATACTTGAAATGCGCCGATGGTTGTGCGGTATTGATAGTGTTGCCATAATGTTCTGAATCGTGCGTCTTGTGAAAAAAACTGGATATAACTGAAGTCGGGATAATGAGATAGAGAGTCTGTCCTGTTTTTATCAATAACGATTAAGGTGGGTTTGTTTTTTTGTAAATCGTTGACGATGAAATCAATCATCTCTTGTTGAAGGGCGATTGTTTTTGTCTGTGTTTTTTCAGATTGGTGTAGTACGCCGGCCATAAAAAACAGGGCAGGAAAGCGCGAGGCTGATTCGGCATGTGCATACGAGGTGAAATAGGCGTGCGTGAGCAAGGAGTCCGTAAAAACATAAATGGGTTTGCCATCATTATAGAAGTGCACAATGCGTTGTGCGTTTTGAATATTAGGGGATAGTCTTTTTAACGAGGCGAAGGACTGAAAGACGACCGTTCTCAAGAGCGGCATGAAGGTAATGAAGAAGACGCTACAAACGATTAAGATGATTTGTTTTCGATAGATTTTTTTTTGATGGCGATGGGTACGTAATAGGGTAGAGAAAGATTCCGATAAAAACAGCGTAAACAAGAGTGTGGCAAAGCTTAGCGCGGGCAAGAGATGGTAAAACCATGCGCGGCTGGCGATTAAATAAGCGATGAGGTAACCGATGAGCGCTAGCCACAGCGTGGTCGCCAGTGCGCGATAATGCAACTGAGGCCATAAGAAAAGATAAAAAATAATAGCAGCAGCACAAAACACAAACAGCATATTGCCGAGCATCTCGCTTGCCGGAAAAGGTTGTGCATTGAGATAGAAATGATTCACGAGAGGGAGTATTTTATATAAATATTCCGGCGTAAATATAAAAATAGAAATAAGGTAAACAATAAATACGCCGCCAATCGTCAGCGTTTCTATGCGCATCCAACTCAATAGGTTTTTTTGTTTTAGGATAAAATAAAGTTCGGTGAGTATCAGTGGCGGTAAAAAATACGGTTTTAGTGCGAAACCAAGTCCCGCAAATAGGCCAACAATAAAAGAAGCACTGCGTGTGGGTGTATTATGCGTTAATCGTAATGCGACCCATAAAAAATAAGGGAGAGTAAAAATAACGGCAAACTGTTCTCTTTCGCTAAAAGAATAAGCGGAGAGCGTCATCAGCACGAAGGCCAGCATCACCATGAAAAGGCCGTGCGTGAGCGTATCTGTTTTAGGAATGATTTGTTTCAATATCATAGAACAGCCGAATAAACTTAATGCGATTAAGCCATAGAGGTACAGCCGAAAAGCGGTATAGACATCCATAGAAAATATTTTTGCCATAAACTGTGCTGGCATATACAGATATAAAATCATCGGCGGATTGGTTTCGATAAAATCTGTATAGTAATGTTTGCCTTGTAATAGTTGTTGTGTGGCCTGCAATAACCAGATGGCATCTGCGTTTTTAATTGTTTGTAATTGTAAATAAAGCGACAATGTAAAAATGATCAAGATAACAATGAGTAACGATAAGTGTTTTTTGATTGTTTGCATAGGATGGAATTTTCACGACATTTTTATATAAACCGCGTGATCCTTGTAATTTGTTAAAAAGTGGTAGCGCTTCCAAATTTGTTTGAATTTTTGATCCCTAGATAAAAAGCTAATGTAGCTAAAGTTTGGCAAGCCTTCATGAAAAGGTTTAAACCGACGCGTGTCCACAAAAACCAATTTTGCCTTATTGTCTTGAAAGTCGTGAATCATATATTGTGTTAGCGCTTGTTTTTTATTAAGCAATTTTTCTTTGGTGTTGGGTGAATGAGTTAGCTGTATTTCGCGTAAAATAGTGGCGAGCATGCAATTCATAGGTAGTCTGGGGCGATAGGTGGCGCGGGTGTATTGTAGCAGAATATTGGTGAGAGAATCGCTGTCAAATACATAAATGGTTTGATGGGGGCTGTATTTTTTTATAAGCATATTTAATTGTGTTAAATCAGCCTGGTAATATTTAATGGCTTGGCTTCTAAAGGATTGATTGATGATAAAAAGTGGCAACAGGAGCATGATGGATAAGATAATAATATTGAACATCTGCTCGTTTGTTTTTTTATTCAATAAATAATAAAATTGATCAATAAGTTCTGATAGCATTAGAATGACGATAATAATTGCTAGGGAAAAAGCAGGCAGCAGATGATAACTCCAAATGCGTTTTTGTATCAGGTAGGTGATGAGAAAACCAAGGGTTCCGAGAGATAAGATGATGATGAGTGTTTTATTTTTTAATTTATTTTTTAGAATAAATGCATAAATGAGAGAAAGATAACAAAAGAGTGCGGGGGGTTGGAGGAGGATGATCGACCAAGGCACATAACGATCTTTTGAGTAAATAATGCCAAATGGAACCATTTGGGTGAAATATTCTGGCGCGGTTATAACGATGAGTAAGAGCAAGATGAAAAGCATGATAACCAGCGTGATGGTTTCGGTTCTCAACCAGAAAAAAATATTTTTATGTTTCAGGATGAGATAAATTTCAATGATCAAAGGGATTACTATAAAATAAGGTTTGATGGAAAATCCAAGTGCCGCCAATAGGCCGATGATGATATCGTTGCTTGTGTTGGTTTTGATAGATTGTGTTTTAGCAGCGACTAAAAACAAATAGGGGAGTCCGAGCAATAGTGAAAAATAATCTTTTTGCCCCAGGCTATTGCCTGGTAATATTAAAAACACAACAAGGAGTGTTGCGATCAGGGTAAAGTGGGTCGTATTTTTGCCATTAATTTTGATCAGTTGTTCGCGACAAAGATAGGCGATGAAACAAACCATTAAAAATATATAGAGCTGAAAGAGTGTGTAAATGTTTAACGATAGATATTGGGATAGTAGGATGGGGGGCGTATAGATATAAAAAATCGTAGGTGGGGAGGTTTCAAATAAATCATAATAGTATTTTCCGCCGTGTAAAAAAACGCGCGTCGCATACAAATACCATGAGGGATCATCTGATTGTATTAAATGTCGTTGAAACAAAAAGCCAGCGATGAGTATGAGTAAAAGTATTAATGGTTTGATTGTTCTGCTCATAGGGTTTTCCATAAGCGATACAGATGTCGCAGATAGTTTACTATTTCCTTAATGTTTAACTTGCTTTTGCCTTTTGTGCGGTCTTTAAAGTGAATCGGTATTTCTACGATCTGTTTGCAATGGCATTTGACGATGAGTTCTAATCCGATTTTATAGCCAATTGGGTTGAGCGGATCGGCTTGTTCAAAGGTTTTTTTGCGCAAACAAAAAAAACCAGACAAAGGGTCTTTTGCGGAGGTAAATAAGCGAGCGGGTATTTTAGCGACAAATGCATTTAATCGTCGTCGCCATGACCAATTTGCCGCCGTGTGGGCGTTATCCATAAATCGTGAGCCGATGACGAAATCCACGTTGGGTTGTGATAATGCAAGCACCATTTTTGGAATGATTTTGGGAGGATGGCTTAAGTCGGCATCCAGGCAGAGTAAAATGGGGTAGCGCGCTTGGTTAAAACCAGCAATGACTGCTGTGCTTAAGTCGCGCTCATGTTCTCGTGTGATTAATTTTACCCAGGGATGCTGCAGCATGCATGCTTGTAGATATTGAGAGGTGCCGTCGGGACTATCATCATCAACAATAATGAGCTCAAGGTCGTCGAATTGCGGTCGTAAGGCATTAATTTCGTCGATCAGGCGAGGAAAATTTTCCTTTTCACAGTAGGTAGGTGTGATGATAGAAATACTGGCGCTCATAAGGACAATTATTGCTTTATGTTAGTCGATAAATTCAGTATCATAGCACCTTTATAATTCATTTTGAACGAGAGAGGTTCCCATGTTTTTACCTAATATGCATCTAGCTGATTTTGACCCCAAATTATGGTCGGCGATTACCGACGAATATAAGCGCCAAGAGGATCATATTGAGCTGATTGCCTCTGAGAATTATGTCAGCCCGCGTGTGTTGGAGGCTCAGGGTTCGGCGTTGACCAACAAATATGCGGAAGGGTATCCGGGGAAGCGCTATTACGGCGGGTGTGAATTTGTCGATATCGCTGAACAGTTGGCGATTGATCGAGTGAAGGAACTGTTTAAAGCAGATTATGCCAATGTGCAGCCGCATTCGGGGTCGCAAGCGAATGCCGCCGTGTATCTTGCCTTGCTCGAGCCGGGGGATACGATTTTGGGAATGAAGTTAAATTGTGGGGGGCATTTAACGCACGGCGCGCCGGTGAATTTTTCGAGTAGATTGTACCATTCGGTGCAATATGGATTGCATTCTGAAACGGGCTTGATCAATTATGATGAAGTGGCGCAACTCGCGCGCGAACATAAACCGAAAATGATTGTCGCCGGTTATTCGGCTTATTCTCGCATTGTCGATTGGAAAAAGTTTCGTGAAATTGCAGATGACGTGGGCGCGTATTTATTTGCGGATATGGCGCATATTGCCGGGCTGATTGCTGCCGGGTTACATCCATCGCCGTTGCCGTTTGCGGATGTTGTTGCAAGTACCACGCATAAAACCTTACGCGGTCCACGTGGTGGATTGATTTTAGCGCGCGCGAATGCAGATATTGAAAAGAAATTACAATCTGCCGTGTTTCCCGGTTCGCAAGGCGGACCGCTCATGCATATCATCGCAGCAAAAGCGGTTTGTTTTTATGAGGCGCTGCGGCCAGAATTTAAAGACTATCAACGGCAGGTCATTAAGAACGCCAATGTGATGGCAACGCAAATGCAAAAGCGTGGATTTAAACTAGTCTCAGACGGCACTGATACGCATTTGTTTTTAGTGGATTTGATCAATAAGCATATTACGGGCAAAGATGCAGCAAGAGCATTGTCTGCAGCTAATATTGTTGTGAATAAAAATACCGTACCGAACGATCCACAATCACCATTTGTGACGAGCGGATTACGTATGGGGACGCCCGCGATTACCACACGCGGATTTAAAGAAAAAGAATGCAAGCAGCTCGCTGATTGGATCTGTGATATTTTAAATGATTTGGATAACACAACATTGATTGAATCCATTCGAGCCAAAGCAAAAAAATTATGTCAGCAGTTTCCAGTTTATCAGCCTCTTTGTCATCCCGCGACTTGATCGCGGGATCCAGGAGATTTCGCTGGATGCCGCGGTCGAGCCGCGTCATGACAGTGTTTTTAAGGATGTGTTATGAATCCAAAAATGAGACGACAGGCGCGATCCGCCGCTTTGCAAAATTTGTATCAGTGGTTGATATCAAAGAATCATCCGCAAGATATTGTACAACAGTTTTTAGCGGAGCATGAGGAGGAGGGTGATATCGATATCGAATATTTTAAATTATTATTTTTAGGAGCGACACAGGAGGTAGAAAACTTGGATCAAACCATTTCGTCCTATCTCGATCGTCCGACGGCATCATTGACACCGGTCGAGTTATCCGTTTTGCGTTTAGCGACATACGAATTAATGCATTGTCTTGACGTGCCGTATCGTGTCGTGATTAATGAAGCGCTTGAATTGACAAAACAATTCGGATCATCCGAGGGCTTTAAATACGTGAATGGTGTTTTGGATAAGGTGGCTAAGCAAGTGAGAAAAGATGAAATCAAATAATCCCCGCTTGATGAATTTTCACCAGCATTTTTGCGCATAATCTATACAGTAAAAGTATTTCTACCGGCAATTTCCCAAAAATTGACTATATTAAATGGACAGGGAAGTTGAAAAGGCAGAAAGGCAATGAATGGTTTGAAAAATGATAATGAATATAGTGGGTTGCTGAAATACGCAGAGTCGCGGCTGAGTCAGATTTATGACAATAGTCAAAGGCAAGATCACCAGTTGGCATTGACCCAGTTGATTGCGAACGCTATTAAAGAGCAGCAAGATTCCGCACCCAAAGAAGTTTTTGATCGCCTGATGGAAGGTGTTTCAAAACTAGAGCAACGGATTGCAGCAGATCATCCAGAGCATGATAGATCGCGTTCAACGGTGTTTGGATCAGCGCTCGCTTTTTTTGGTGTTGATCATCAAATTGGATTGGCGGAGAAGATCAAGGAAGCGCGTCATGATATTGATGACAAATATCAGGCAGCGCAAAATTTTCAACATTCCGTATCGACTGATCCTTCTATTTTATAACAGTCTTCGCGCAGCACCAAATGTCAATTTTCTGAATGCCATTGTCGCGTAATACACGCGCCAATTCTAAAACAGTTTGCCCCGTGGTGACGACATCATCTAAAATGACGACAGAGTGTGGCGTAAAATTTGCATCAATTACAAAAGCATTTTTAATATTTTTCTTTCGTTTGTTTTTTGGCACCATCGCTTGCGCATCGGTGTGTTTTATGCGTTTGCAGCTTTTTATAGCCAGCGGAACTTTAAATTTTTTTGCGATGGGTCGTGCGATTTCTAATGCTTGATTAAATCCACGTTCGCACAAACGTTTATGATGCAGGGGGACGGGAATAATATAATCGGGTTTGTTTTCAAATTTTAAATATTTTGCCATTAAGTCGCCCAATATTTTTGCATTGACTAATTTACGATTAAACTTTAGGTCATAGATTAATTTTGTGATCGGTGGATGGTAGGTGAACAATGCAAAGGTATTATTGTATGGAAGTGGTTGTTGTAAGCATTGACCGCAGATGGGTGTGTGGATGGGGAGTGGGGTTCCGCAAGAAAGGCAGGCATGGGTGATAAAAGGTAGTTCATTTTCGCAGTCGCGGCATAAATCGATGCGTTGGTCGCTTTTTTGATAACAAAGTAGGCATGTTTGTGGTAAGATCCAGTTCATCATTATAATTTCCATTCAGAGGTGAAAATATGTTGCCACAGGTGACCCTGACAGATGCAGCGCTTAATCAAGTGAGAGAGATGCTAAAAGAAACAAATGAAAAATCATTGCGTGCTTATTTTGAGGGATGCGGATGTGCGGGATTACAGATTCAAATTAAAGTGGATGGGGAAGTCAATCCCGATGATACCGTAATCGTATTAAATGATGCAATACAATTAATTGCAGATCCCGTGTGTTTGCAATATTTGATTGGCGAAACGATTAATTATTTAGGCGAGGGAGAGCTGGCACGGTTTGTGGTCGAGAATATGAAAGTGCGTGCCGGTTGTCCGGGGTGTGGACACTGATTTTTTATGGATAATAAATCCCACCCAAAACAACCGGTTGTTTCGATCCGGTAATTTTTGTGAGATCAATCGCGTGTTTATTGATAGTCTGTTTTGCTAACCATGCAAAGGTCATGGCTTCAATCCAATCCGCGGGCAAACCGACATCATCGGTTAAGACAACGGCATGGTTTGGCATCAACGTTTGCAATCGGTTTATTAAATAATTGTTATGCGCACCGCCGCCGCAGACTAAAACTTCAGCGCGGGGTAAGATGTTTTTAATGCTGTCGCTGATGGTGATGGCGGTCAGCTCGGCGAGCGTGCATTGTATGCTCGCGGCATTGTCATTTCGACGAGGAGAAATCTCTTGAATCCACTGCAAATTAAATTTCTCCCTCCCCGTACTTTTAGGTGCCGGTGATTTAAAATAAGGTTCTGCTAATAATTTATTAAGCAATGTTTTGTTGACGACGCCACTGGCTGCCCATTGTCCGTCTTTGTCAAAGGCAACTTGTTTATGCTTATTGATCCACGCGTCCATCAACGTATTGCCGGGGCCGATGTCAAATCCTAATATAAAATCAGGATCCTTTGCTTTTAATACAGTCATGTTGGCGATCCCGCCGATATTTAAAATGACGCGATCTGTTTTGTCACTACGAAAAACCACGCGATGAAATGCCGGCGCCAGCGGCGCGCCTTGTCCACCTTGCGCCATATCTTTGCGGCGAAAATCTGCGACCGTGGTAATGCCGGTGCGGGCAGCAATGATGTTTGGATCGCCAATTTGTAATGTAAACTTTAAATCTGGTCTATGTCGAATGGTTTGGCCGTGGCTACCAATGGCGATAATATCTTTTGAGGAAACTTGCACTTTTTGTAATAAAGATAAGGTGGCGTCTGCAAAGAGTTCGCCGACTAAAATATCCGCTTCGCCGAGTCGATTAATTTCGTTGTCATCAGGATGACATAATTTGGAGAGTTCAGTTTTTAGAGACAACGGCATTTCATGCTTGTGTGTTGCAATGATCCTAGGTGATATATTGGCGTTGTCGACTAACACAGCATCCACGGCATCCATGCTTGTGCCGGACATGAGACCTATATATAAATTTTTCATCGACTATCCCGAAATATTATTCAGTTGTGTCATCATTTGATTGGCGTAAGTTAAAAACGCTGTTTTTTCTGATGTTGGAATGGGTTGCGCTTGCGGAAGTTTAACGGTCATCGGATCATAATGTACGCCGTCGATACGAAATTCATAATGTAGATGAGATCCATCGGCCAGTCCGGTGTGCCCCACATATCCAATGACCTGCCCTTTTTTAACGGAACTACGCGTATGAAATCGCGTCGAAAATTTTGACATGTGCGCGTATAAGCTGCTGTAATGCTCGCCGTGTTGAATGATGATAGCGTTGCCATAGCCGCCTTTTCGACCTCGGAAGGTAATGATGCCATTGCCAGATGCTTTAATAGGGGTGCCGGCAGGTGCAGCAAGATCAACACCTTCGTGTGGACGAACGATATGTAGAATGGGGTGCATGCGATTGGAATTAAAGGGAGAGCTGACGTATTTATAGGTTAGTGGCGCGCGTAAGAATGTTTTCGCTAAATTTTCTCCCGTTGGCGTGTAGTAACCCATCGAGCTATCCTTGTTTTGATATTGAATGGCGATATATTTTTTTTGACGCGTTACAAATTCGGCCGCCAGGATATTGGCGGAGGGAGATGCTTTGCCATCAATATAGGGCTGACTGTATATAATAATAAATTTATCACCCGCTTGAACTTGATGCGAAAAATCAATATCCCAGCTAAAGATGTTTGTAAATTCCGCGGTAAGATTATCAGACATGTTCGCGGTACTTGCCGCTGCTGATAAAGAAGATTGAATAATTCCGCTGGCACTTTTTAATTTTGTGCTGACCTGTTGAGTGATAATGGTCGCGGTCGGCGGTGCATTTTCTGGATACACAATTTCTAAATATTGCGTGTCGCTATTTTTATAAATTAATTTTTCTAGCGTGTGATCAGGTGTAGTGAGGACGTAAATATGTTGATTGGGTTTCAATTGAGCCAATAGAGATTGCGCATTTTGGAGTGCGATGGTTTTGTAATAGTCGCCGGATGAAACACCGGCGCGTTTTAACAATGTGAAAAGTGTTTCTTTGGGTTTGACCGTGAGGGTTTCCCACGGAGACTGTTCTGCCTCGCTGAGGAGCGTATAGGTGGGTGTATTGCTAAATAATGAGCTGAATGAAAATGGATTGAGATAGTAACGAATGCCGAAAATTGAAATGATAATAATAACCAGCGCCCAGAGCGCAAATTGGAGCGGGTGAAAAAAATGACTACTATTCCGTGTATCGTCTTCTTTGTGATCCATGATGTTTGTCATTGCTGCTAATGAAGATAGGTACCTTAACTTTTGCCGCCGTCCAGGTCAATTATTTATTTGAGTTCACCCGCATATATCAGTATGATTTGATAATAAATCGGTCGATTGATAAGGGGTGTCCATGAGTGCAGTTGATAAGATAATGGCGATGATCAAAAAAGGCGCAGATGAAATCTTGTTGGAATCTGAGCTCGTTAAACGCTTGGAGGAGGGCAAGCCCTTGCGCGTCAAAGCAGGGTTTGATCCGACTGCGCCCGATTTACATCTGGGTCATACAGTGCTCATCAATAAATTGCGTCAGTTTCAAGACATGGGTCATGATGTTCTATTTTTGATCGGCGACTTTACAGCGCGAATTGGAGATCCCACGGGGCGCAATGTGATGCGTAAGCCTTTAACGGAAGCAGAAATCAAGCAAAATGCAAAAACATATTGTGATCAGGTGTTTAAGATTTTGGATAAGAAAAAAACGCAAGTCATGTTTAATTCAGAATGGATGGATAAGCAAACCGCCGCGGATATGATTCGCTTAGCATCGACATATACAGTTGCGCGCATGTTAGAGCGCGATGATTTTAATAAACGCTATACGAGTGGTCAGCCGATTGCGATTCATGAATTTTTATATCCACTGATTCAAGGATATGACTCGGTGGTCATGAAAGCGGATGTTGAGCTGGGTGGCACAGATCAAAAATTTAATTTATTGATGGGTCGCGAATTGCAAAAAGAACACGGTCAAACACCGCAGGTTGTATTGACGATGCCGCTTTTAGAAGGCTTGGATGGCGTGCGAAAAATGTCAAAGTCGTATGATAATTATATTGGCATTACGGATGCGCCCGATGATATGTTTGGGAAACTCATGTCGGTTTCTGATGAGTTAATGTGGCGTTATTTTGATTTATTAAGTTTGCGTTCACCGGGCGATATTCGTCGGCTTTACGAATCCGTTGAACAGGGTGCAAATCCGCGCGATGTTAAATTTGAATTAGCAAAAGAAATTGTCGCACGCTTTCATGATGATGTTGCAGCGAAGCAAGCGCATCAAAATTTTATTGCACGCTTTCGTCGTGGTGAAGTGCCCGAGGATATTCAAGAAATAACGTTGTCGGCAGATGAACAGGGTGGGTTGCCCATTGCACATTTACTTAAAATGGCTGGTTTAGTGTCGAGTACGTCAGATGGTATTCGCATGATAAAACAAGGGGCGGTTAAAATGGATCAAGCACGCCTTGAGCAAGCAAATTTGCGCATTGCCGTGGGTGAAACGCATGTATTTCAAGTGGGCAAGCGACGGTTTGCAAAAGTGACGGTAAAATAAAGGCCGCTGTCATGCCACGACTTGATCGCGGCATCCAGTATTGTACTTCCTGGATCCCGCGGTCTTCGCCGCGGGATGACAAAGCCTGGATCCCGCGGTCTTCGCCGCGGGATGACAATGTTTTTGAATTTTGAGAGACATTCTAAATGACACAACATGTTTTTAAAATCAAAGGTATGGATTGCGCGGAAGAAGTTAAGCTTTTAAAGCGCGCGTTAGCTCAATATATTTCACATGAAAATCAATTAACTTTTAATCTCATCGATGAAAAATTAACGGTTGATGTCGATGAGGCGACAGAAGCAGAATTGATGACGGTGATTGCCAAAACGGGCATGAAAGCGGTGCCGTGGACAGCGCATGCATTAAAAGCCGATAAAGCCGATGCGTTTTGGGCGCATCATGGTCGTGCATTGATGGCGATGGTGAGCGCGGTATCTTTATTGATAGGTTATGTGGTGCATGGATTGGATCATGGATTTATTGATGCGCTGACGGGACTGGAGACAACTGCGTTAGCGTTACCGCTGAATGCAATGGTTTTTTATGTTGTCGCGATTCTTGCCGGTGGTTGGTTTATTTTTCCTAAGGCGTGGTATTCGTTGAGTCACTTGCGTCCGGATATGAATTTATTGATGACGATTGCGGTGATAGGTGCTGTGTTGATTGGCAAATGGTTTGAAGCGGGCGCAGTGGCGTTTTTATTTTCCGTGGCGGTGTTGTTAGAATCTTGGAGTGTGGGGCGTGCGCGTCAAGCGATTCGCGCATTATTGGCATTAGCGCCCAGTACGGCGCGGATTATTAAAGGCAATGATTTCGAAGATTTGCCGATTGAAAACGTTGAGGTGGGTGCAATTGCGCTCGTGCGTCCCGGTGAAAAAATTCCGCTGGATGGCAAAATTGTGAAAGGCTCTACCCATATCAATCAATCACCGATTACCGGTGAATCGATGCCGGTGTCTAAAAAAGAAAATGATGAGGTTTATGCGGGGACGATCAATGGTGAAGGCGCGATTGAGATGCGAGTTACAAAATTATCTCAAGATACAACGCTCGCGCGCATCATTAAACAAGTTGAAAACGCCCAAGAAAATCGTGCAGCATCCGAGCAGTGGGTTGAAGTGTTTGCGCGATATTACACGCCCATCATGATGTTGTTGGCGATTGCGATTGTCGTGATTCCGCCGCTTGTATTTGGCGCCTCTTGGTCGCGTTGGCTTTATGAAGGCTTAGTGATTTTAGTGATTGCCTGTCCGTGTGCGCTCGTGATTTCAACGCCGGTGAGTATTGTGGCTGGGTTAAGCACTGCGGCGCATTTTGGCGTGTTAATTAAAGGCGGTGCTTATTTGGAATTGCCGTCAAAATTAAGAGCGATTGCGTTTGATAAAACGGGCACGTTAACGAAAGGCAAACCCGAGGTGCAGCAAGTGATTCCGCTCAATGATCATTCTGAACAAAATTTATTGCAGGTGGCAGCCGCGTTGGAAATGAATAGCGAGCATCCCATTGCTCGTGCGATTTGTGCGCGCGCAAAAATTTTTCCACCACTTGCGTCAGAAAAATTTCAATCGCTCAAAGGCAAAGGTGCCGAAGGGTATGTTAATGACAAATTATATTGGATTGGCAGTCATCGATTGTTGCACGAAAAATTAAATGAAGATGATGCGCGCGCGGCGTGTGATGCGGCGGCTTCATTAGAAGCGGCAGGTCAAACCGTGGTGGTTATGGGGCGTGATGATCATGCGTGTGGCTTGGTAGGGATTTCGGATGCGGTGCGTGAACAAAGTAAAGCCGCGATGCAGATGCTTAAACAAGCCGGTGTCGAAAAATTATTGATGTTAACCGGTGATAACGAAGGCACCGCCAAAGTGATTGCGGCACAAGTGAATGTCGATGAATTTAAATCCGAATTGTTGCCCGACGATAAAATTGCACAAATCAAATTGATGCTAGAACAATACAAAATGGTCGCCATGGTCGGTGATGGCGTCAATGATGCACCGGCTATGGCGTTGTCATCGCTCGGCATTGCGATGGGCGCGATGGGAAGTGATGTGGCCATTGAAACGGCGGATATTGCGCTGATGACCGATGATTTAACGAAAATTCCTTGGTTAATCAATCTGTCCAAACGCACCTTGCGTATTATCAAAGAAAATATCATTTTTGCGGTGGGGCTCAAAGCTGTCTTTTTGATTTTGGCCATCATGGGAATTGCAACGCTTTGGATGGCGATCGCCGCCGACATGGGCGCCTCGCTGCTTGTGATTTTTAATGGGCTGCGGTTGTTGCGGCCGACTTGATATTTTGACCAGTATGTGGGATAATTTCTCACATACTGGAGATTTTATGAATATTGAGCAATTGCGGAAATTAGCGGGTCGAGAGGAGATAGATTATCCTTTCTTGATGTCTGCGCTATCCAATTACGCATGGCCGCGGGAGAAAATATCAAACTGGCTAAAATCAGGTGAGTTGATTCGCGTTAAAAAAGGGTTATATGTCTTTGGTTCTGATGTGGCGCGGAGTCCTTATTCTAAAGAGTTGCTGGCTAATTTAATCTATGGGCCATCAGCAATTTCATTGCAATATGCGTTGTCTTATTATGGATTAATTCCAGAGCGTGTCAGCGTGGTGACAAGCATTACGCCAAAACGAAAGAAGGTGTTTGATTCACCTGTGGGTCGATTTACTTATCAGTATTTAGAGGCTAAAAAATACGCGATGGGAATTACGTTTGTGGTGATTGATCGCGAACAAAAGATTTTGATGGCTTCACTGGAAAAAGCATTGTGCGATCATCTGCATCTCAACGATAAAAAAATAAAATTTTCTCAATTATCTGATGTTGAAGCCTATTTATTTTCTGATTTGCGTGCGGATCAAGATGTGCTGGGTTCCGTAAAGCTTAAAAATTTATTAGCACTGAGTCATCTTTATCGAGATGATCGGTTATTATGGCTGCACAATTTTATTAAACAGTGGAAAACAGCACGATGAATGAAGCCATTCAAAACATGCTAAAAAAATATCATTGTCATTCGCGACAAGATTATACGAATGCATTGAAAGAAATTTTTCAGGAGATTGCGCTTTTGGGACTTTGGCGTTCAAAGTTTTACGAAAAAGCTGCATTTTATGGTGGTTCAGCATTGCGTATATTGTACGGATTAGATCGGTTTTCGGAAGATTTAGATTTTACTTTATTAGCCCCTGACGCGGATTTTAGTCTCGCATCATACAATCAAGCTATTATGGATGAGCTCAACTCTTTTGGATTTGACGTGCAAGTGATAACTAAAATAAAAAATATTCAATCGACGATTCAATGTGCTTTTATTAAGGCGAGCTCGAAAAAACAGTTGCTTGTAGTGGAGGCGCCAACAGATATGATAAAGTCCTTGCATCGCATGCAGCAGATTAAAATTAAAATGGAAGTTGATATTGATCCGCCAGGCAAATTTACCACAGAAGCTAAACAGTTGTCGCAGCCGATTTCGTTTTCAGTCAAAACATTAACGCAACCTGATCTTTTTGCCGGGAAAATTCACGCGATTTTATGCCGTCCCTGGAAGCAGCGTGTTAAAGGGAGAGATTGGTATGATTTTGTATGGTATATCGGGCGTGGTGTGCCGGTTAATTTAATCCATTTGCGTGAGCGGTTGATACAAAGTAAAGCGTGGTCTGCTGATCAGGCACTTACTCACCAGGATATGGTGACATTATTGCATAAAAAGATTCAAGCGATTGATTTTTCGCAGGCAAGGCGCGATGTTGTGCCTTTTTTAAATGATCCGCAAAGTGTTGCGTTGTGGTCGACCGACTTTTTTTTAACGATTCTCAATCGTCTTGTCAGCATGTGATGGCAAAAGTAGATGCAAAACTGACCAAATAAGCTATACTAATGAAGTTCTTTATTTAATGTCGACTTTTCGACATAAATCCTTAGAAATCTATTGACAGTTGACGGTGATCCACTAGAATGATCGCCTTTCCTCAGTATCTGGGGTAAAGGTTTCTTGAGCTCTTTAAAAATATAGACAAGTAATACGTGCGAGCATACAGTCGATTTCAGTACAGACTTTCAGTAATTTTTGCGTAACCTTCGGGTTGCGTGACAGTTTGCGAAAAGAGTTTGATCCTGGCTCAGATTGAACGCTAGCGGCACGCCTAACACATGCAAGTCGAACGGCAGCGTGTCTCACTTTCGGGTGAGATGACGGCGAGTGGCGGACGGGTGAGTAATACGTAGGAATCTGCCTTGAAGTGGGGGACAACCACGCGAAAGCGTGGCTAATACCGCATAACATCTAAGGATCAAAGCTGGGGACCGTAAGGCCTGGCACTTTGAGATGAGCCTACGTTGGATTAGCTAGTTGGTGAGGTAAAGGCTCACCAAGGCGACGATCTATAGCTGGTCTGAGAGGACGATCAGCCACACTGGGACTGAGACACGGCCCAGACTC
>JBBTCW010000010.1:0-10704 GCA_038043025.1 Pseudomonadota bacterium
ACTTTGTTTTCCGTCATCCCGGAAAATCTGCGTAGCAGATTTATCCGGGATCCAGGGAACGCTTTAGTTGCGTACTTCGATTCGCTGGATTCCGGACATTGTTGCGCAACGGGGCAACAATTCCGGAATGACGGGAAAAAAAAGAGCCGTCATCCCGGAATGGCGGGGAATGTTAATTCGTTTGAAACGAATAATAAACATCGGCACCATTGCCGAGCGCGCTGGTTTCGGTTTGTATGGAAACGCGTTTTGAAACAGTATAACGCAGCCGCACGATATTAACGGGAACCACTAAGCCAACACCATAATTTAAATATAATCGAGGCGTTAAATATTTTCCGACGACGAATTCGGGGTTTTGTTGCAACGAACTATCTTCGGGATCCATAATCATATTGTTTTCAACGCCAAAATCAGAAAGTCCAAAAGTAGAAGCAATATCATTGTATAAATAATCATTTTTTATGCCCATATTTTTTGCGGTTTCTAATAATAATTTGCTTTCTTTTTGTGAGTTGTTTTGTGTAGAAGAACCTAAAATAAGATAAGATAAAATATCAGAATCTTTCATGCCGCTGGGTTCGGAAATTAAGCTAATCATGGGATTTTTTAAGGTGCCGGTGACGCTGACGCCGACTTTTTTTGGTGTCATCGTTGAGTGGGAAGTAGGCGCTTCTGTCGAACTCGTTGATGATCTGATGTTGGCGGACGTTGCAGCCGTCGCGTTTTGAGATTGATTAATAGTTTTGGTGGCGCGGATGCTGAGTCCAGGGTTATCAATGGGGCCGCCGGTGTAAGTGAGTTTGCCTTCTTCAATGGTGAGCTGGGTGCTATACGCTTGATAGTAGCCTTCTTTTACTGATAAAGTTCCGTTTGCTGTGGTGAGCTCATTGGGAGCGCTATTGACATTGAGTGCGCCGGTGAGTTGAGCGAGCAACCCGTCGTAACCAAATGCAACGGCGTCGCCCAACGTGAGAGTGATATCTGTATAAATGCCGAAATTTTCTTGAAAGGGCGAGTCATGATTGTAATCAATCAGCACTGTACTACTGGGCAGAGAAACCGTTGAGGTAAAATCTTCGGGCGTAATTTGCGCACTCGGAATATTCACTGTGCCTGAAATATTTATTTTCGATTTGTTATGCGTTATTTTTACATGAGGCGTGATGTTAATTTTATATTCATTGCTCTTGATAATCGGAAAATTATTGCCGATAACATTTAACGTTAATGGTTGATCTTCTTGGTCGAGCGCCAACGTGCCATCGATATTGAGCACGCCGTTGTCCGCATTGGCCTGTCCTTGAAATACGAGTGTATCATTGTTGTCGCTTTTGAGAGATAAGTTTGTTTTATTTAATGTGATGTTAAGCGGCGTGATCGTTGCAGACAGATTCGATAAGGTGCTCGTGCCTGATAAAGTGGGCGTCAGTATGGGTCCGCTGATGTTGAGGTTTGATTTGAATGTGCCGTTTGTGTCGCTTAATGCTGGAATAAATAAGGGCAAAAAGTTTAATGGTGATAGGGAGGCGGATAGTTTTCCGTTTATATTTTGATAAGGGAGCGGGATGTTGGTGTCATAATCGGGTAGCTCTACACTTAATTCCAGTAATGTTTGGAGTTTATTTTTTACGCTAAATGTTGTCGTTAATCCTTTCTGTGCAGCCTGTGCGTCGAGTCGTATCGATGTAAAATTAAAGGCGGTTGCATTTTTAGTTTTATTACTGATCGAGCCTTGACTGGCGTATAAGTTGATTGCGCCGATCGGTTTGCCCGATGGAGAGCCTTGTAAGTTTATATTTAATTTAAATAGCGTGTCAAGTGTGAGCTGATGGGCGAGCAAATTATTGATGAATGTGCTTGGGATCTGATCTCCTTGCAATTGTAATTGCCAGTCAAAGCGCGAGTTCCAATTGAATTGCCCACATAAATTAGAAACATCGGCGATCCAACAGAAAGGATTAATTTTTATAGAGGAGAGTGTCGCCATGACAGTGAAAGGCGATTTTAAATGCCATTGTTTGTATTGTTTTGATTGTAGAGATAGTTGATTAACTTTCTCTGACCAATAATTTTTTTTATGTTGTCCGTTTACTTTTATATTTAGTCGGGCACCTTTCATGGATATATTGCCCGTTAATTGATGATGAGCAGGGGTGCCGGTTAGCAAAAGATGGAGTCTGCTCAATCCATAATTATGGCGATAAATGTTACGTGCAACGAGCGTTCCGCTGAATATGCCACTCGTCGCGAGGTTGAGATCAGAGTTGAGTTGTAATGATGCAATGTGATAGTCGTTGAATAGTAGATTTTTAATTTCTGTGTTGCTTGCTATTTTTGGGGTTGTTTCTTTGCCGGATATAGTGCCTTGGCTGAATATGCTGCCAGAAGCGCTGGGCAAGATTTCGGTTAGGTCGGGCGCATTTATTTGCCACTGAATATTCCAAATGTTTGTGAGTGAGCCTTGCGCGTTGAAAAAATTGTCGCCGATCATCAGATCAAGTTTGGGAATATCCAAGTCGTTTTTTTGCCAGCGGATATTCACATTACCACTCATTTTTTTGTTTTGCAATGAGCCGTGAATGTTGTTTATTGCGATGGATGCGCTGGGTTTCGTTTTGTTTAAATTGCCGGCAGAAATTATTTGGCAATTGATATTGGCAGGCCAATCAGGCCATTGCGCCCCGGGGTCGATGTTGTTGAGCGAGAGATTCGTATTCCATTGAATATAGGGATCCCACTGTAATGCGACGCGGCCATTGATAGTGCCTTGCAAAGTATCTAGCCGAAGGGTTGACAGATCCAGTTGGGTTAAACTGCCGGTCCCTTTTATCATCCAATTGCCGGAGGGAATATTTGTGCCATATACATCAGTGTTGAGATTCAGAGAATATTTTTTCAGCGTACCTGTCACATTTAAGGAGCCGGATTGGCTGGCGATATTGCCATAATCACCGACGGGGAGTAGCAGATCTTTCCAGTGGCCGTGAATGTCGATAGGGCCTTGTGACAGCGCTTGCTTTACTGTGGCATTAATGTCAGTTGTAAATGGCGAGGTTATTTTAAATAGCAACACCATTTGTTTATTGAGATCGCCTTTTATGGCGAGTGAAGATTTGATGGGATAGTAACCGGTGATATAGTCGGTGAGTTCTCCGGTGATGTTTGTATTATAAGGTGTTTTGAGTTGTAGGTTGCCGTTTAATATAAAATGGTAGGGTGTGATGCGTATATAGAGATTGTCAATGTTTGCTTGGTTTTTGGTTGTGTGGATGCTGAGTTTAATATTGTTAATATGCTGACTTTTGTCGTCTTGTTGGATATAGAGTTGTGAGAGATCTGCGTTTTTAACGGTAATATTAAAGGGTAATTTAAAGAAAGATAAGCGATTTAGCGTTTCGGGTTTCGATGTTGCATCTGTTTTTTGTTGGGAGGGTAATTGAATGCGCAAGTCATGCGCGTAGAGCTCATCAATGTACAATCGCCCAGTTAATAAACGATGGGGTGTCCAGTTGAGTCTAAATGATTTTAAATTAATGGATAAATTTTGATTTTGATAAGTGAGATTTTTAACTTGCATTTTGCCGACCATGGTGCCGGTAATTTTTTCAATTTGTAATGTTCCGGGCATGGTTTTTGTTAAAACGAGTGCCGTCAATTTCAATCCGCTGGGTGTGATGGCGACAAAGAAAAACAAAATTACCACGGTGATTAAGATTGTAAATAGTGTGCGCTTGATGATTTTCATGATCATAAATCGGGTCCCAAACTGAATTCAAATCGCAACGGATTGCCATCGTAACTTAAAGGGCGCGCGACATAAAGTTGTATATTTCCAATGGGGGATAACCAAACAGCGCCGATGCCTGCGCCGCGTTTGAGCGGATCGGTGGCATGATTGATGGCGTTGCCGATATCATAAAAAATGGCCGCATAAAAATTGCCAACAATTTCGCGTTGATATTCTGCGCTGCCTATGACTAAATATTTTCCGGGACCGAGTCCCTTAAAGCTGTAACCACGGACGCTTTGTATGCCTCCCGCATAAAAACGTTTTGATAAGGGAAGTTTTGTTAAGTCATGCACGATCGTATATCCACAGTCGGCTTTTAAAACAAAACGATTGCCTTCCAGCAACGTGCTAATTAATTTATATTGTAATTCGGGTTGTAGAAATGTAGCGGTGGAAACAACATCGGTGCTCGCGCCTTTCATCGTGAGTGAAAATCGTTGTCCATTTTTGACGTTCAGCTCATTTCGTGGAGTGGTATAAGTGAATGTGACGCTGGGCATTAATAATTTTGATGATTTATAAGGGTCGTTTTCATCAAATCGATAGCGTTCTATTTCGTAGTTTAATGTTAATGTGCGTTGCCAGTTGGCGTAGTTTCTGATGTGCGAAGCGCCGATGCTTTTTGTGAAACTTTTGCCACGCTTGGGTGTCAATCTTAAGAAAGAGGTTGTGAACATCCAGTTACTGATCGAAGGATTTTTCCCAGGGATAATATATTGTGCGGCAATATATTGTTGTATTTGTGATAATTGTAAAGAACTATCAAACTGATGACCATAACGATTAACCCAGCGCATGGAATAACCGACGGTGCCTCGAATGCCGGTGTTAGTGCCGTAGCCAATACCGAATTTATATTCTCGGCGTTTGTTCATTTGAAATTTGGCTTCCATCGGGATGCGGTAGTGGGTTGCTTTCTGGATGTCTGGCACAACAGAGGCGCTGCTGAAATATCCGCCGGAGGATAAATTTTGTTGAAAGCGTAAGAGAATATCATACGAAAATGGATCGCCGGGCTTGAAAATTAAATAACGCCTCAAAAATTTTTCACTTAAGGGTGTTTCGCCAAATGAAATATTGCCAAAATAATATTGAGGGCCTGTGTTAAGCGTTATGGTAATGGAACATAAATAATTATTGAGATTGATCATTATTTTGTTCGCATCAAATTTTGCTTTTAGATAGCCTTCTTCATGTGCCTGTGCTAATAGCTTGTCGATGCTTAAATTGTAATTATTGGTATCGAAGGCATCGCCTTCTTTTAAGGGAAGTGTCGGAATTAATGCATTGATTTCTTTGTCATCTTTGCCAGGGCCGATGACGGTCATACTGAGTTTTGTCACATGCAATTGAGGACCGGGATTAACATGATAAATGGCCAGCCAATTTTTGTTATCATCTTGCGTCAATCGTTCGCTGACGGTTGATTTAAAATAGCCAAAAGGTTTGATGGCTTCTTGAATGGTTGTTTCGCCCTGCGCTAATAATTTATACGCCTGTTTGGCTGAGATTTGTTTATTTTGAAAATCTTTTTGCAAAATGGAGAGTCTCGCAAGTGCATTTTTTTGTACATCGCCGCTAATGCCGGTAATTTCATTGTTGATTGCCGGGGCAGTTATTGTTGTTTTCTGTGCGGCCACAGTTTGAGTGCAAAATATGATCATCGCAATGCCAGCGACATGTTGAAATTTTATCTTCATCGCTATAGCTTAGCATAAGAAATATGCGTTCAAAATGAGTGTTCTTCGTGCAATCTGAAATTAATTATGATAATATGGGTATTATTTAACCAACAAGGAGGTGTCTGATGAGTCATGTTCGTTCGTTGGTGGTCTTGATTTTTTCCGTTTGTTTTTTATCGTTTTTTCCTTTGATATTATTTGCATGGGGTGCTCTTGGGCATCAACTTGTTGCACAAATCGCTTACGAGCATTTAACGCCTTCTGCTGTTGTGCGGGTTAATCAATTGGCCGATAATTTGATGAAAGGCAATGCGGCGGCGGCGAATTTTATTAAGATAGCAACATGGGCGGATGATCTGCGATCAAATGATGTGACCGCGTTTAATGGGTGGCATTTTATAAATCAGCCTTTCAGTCCGGATGGACAGCCGTTACCGCAAGTCGATTATGAAAATGTGGTTTGGGCTATTTTACAAAGTGAAAAAACGCTCGCGAGCCCCCATTCGACAGAGGATCAAAAAGCGATGTTTTTAGGGTTTTTAGTGCATTTTGTAGGAGATATTCATCAACCGTTGCATGTGTCAACGCGAGTGACGAAGCAATTTCCAAGCGGAGATATGGGGGGCAATGATTTTTTGATTCAGTCGCCTATAGCCGCTAACTTGCATATGTTATGGGATCATATGCTGGGGTTATATAATGATTCAGCGTTAGATTTACGGACCATGGCGAGCCAGATCGAGGCTGATTATCCCATGCAGTCGTTTGGCTCGCAGGTGCAGGATATGGATCCGATGGATTGGGCAACGGAAGGCTTAGCGATTGCTAAAACCTTTGTGTATAATGGGGTGCAGTTTGGTGCGCCCGTGAGCCAGCAGTATATGACGGCTGGACAAAAAATTGCGGAACAACGTGTCGCGTTAGCGGGTTATCGTTTGGCGTGTGTGTTAAATCAAATTTTACAATAACAATGAGGTGGGTTTATGACAGTGCGTTCACGTTTTGCCCCCAGTCCAACCGGGTCGATGCATATTGGTAATTTACGCACGGCGCTATACGCGTGGTTATATGCACGCAAGATGAAGGGTGTTTTTATTTTACGTATTGAAGATACGGATCGTGAGCGCTCGACGGATCAGGCGATTCAAGTGATTTTGGATAGCATGCAATGGTTGCATTTAACGTATGATGAAGGGCCTTTTTATCAAACCAAACGCATGGACCGTTATCATGAAATCATCGATCAATTATTAAAAAGCGGTCATGCTTATCGTTGTTATTGTTCTAAAGAGCGGTTGGAACAGCTGCGCGCGGATCAAATGAAAAATAAACAAAAACCACGCTATGATCGTTGTTGCCGGGAGTTGAAAGAAAAAAAAGAGGGATCCTTTGTTATTCGATTTCGCACGCCCGATGCAGGTTTCATCAGATTTGATGATGGCGTGCGCGGATTAGTTGAATTTCAAAATAGCGAATTAGATGATTTGGTATTAGTGCGCAGTGATGGCACGCCGACCTATAATTTTGCGGTGGTGGTTGATGATGTGGATATGAAGGTGACGCATGTGATTCGCGGCGCTGATCATATTAACAATACACCGCGCCAAATTAATATTTTTAATGCACTGAACATGCAGCCGCCCATCTATGTGCATTTGCCGATGATTTTAGGCAATGATGGTAAGCGTTTGTCGAAACGTCACGGCGCATTGGGTGTACTGCAATATCGCGAAGAGGGATTTTTGCCTGCGGCGTTATTAAATTATTTAATGCGGTTAGGTTGGTCGCACGGCGATCAAGAAATTTTTTCGATGGAAGAGATGATCGAATTTTTTGATTTTAATAAATTACAAAAATCACCCGCGACATTTGATCCCGATAAATTAAGTTGGCTCAACCAACATTATTTAAAAACATTGCCGACGGCAGTGGTGGCCAAAGAGTTACAATGGCAAATGGATCGAAAACAAATTGATGTGTCGGCAGGCCCTGCGCTAGAAGAAGTGGTGCGCGTACAGGCGGAGCGTTGCAAAACGTTAAGTGAAATGGCTGAAAAAAGCCGTTATTTTTATGAAGAAGTGACGCAGTACGATGAACAAGCGGCGAGCAAGCATTTGACGCCCGACATAAAACCCGTGCTGCAAGAAATTGCGACACAATTAGCGCAATTGCCAGCGTGGGAAAAAGAAGCGATTCATCACGTGATTATTGCCGTGTCTGAGGCGCGTCAGTTAAAGTTAGGTAAAGTCGCGCAACCGATTCGCGTGGCGATGACGGGGAATACGATTTCGCCGCCGATCGATGAAACGTTGGCGTTAATGGGTCGTGAGCGAACGGTTGAACGACTAAAACGTGCGATGGCACATATATTATAGAGGAGGTATGGATATGCAAACAAATAAAAAACACTCGGGGTTGTTGGTTTTATTTTTAGTATTGATCGCAGCGATTGCGGCGACTTCGGTTTTTGTGCCGGGACTTTTAGGTGCGACGTTTGGATTTTTAGTGGCGGGCACTGTGATTTTTTGTGTAGCGGTGCTGTTGCTATTTATTTTGACAGGGATCGGTGCGTTGATATTAGGAATTATATTTTTCGTATGGACAGTGATCGCGATTATTTTATTTCCAATATTTTTTCCTATTTTATTGCCATTGTTTTTAGTGTTTGTGTTTTTCTCATTGATGCGGAAGAAAGACTAAACTTCCGTCGCCTTGCTTTCTTATAATCCTCAGCTCAGAGGTAAGCTGATATTCATTGTTAGAATGGGATGAATGAGGAAGAAAACGGGTTTTTTAGAATCAGATGGACGTGTTGCGTCCTCTGAGCTGAGACCGACTTGTTCGCATGAGTCATAACAGTGAAGCGTCCTCTGAGCTGAGACGTAGTTGTTCGCAATAACTCGTTTAATACTCCACCGCAATTTCTTTATCAAAAAATAATTTTACGCTTTGCGCAAAGGAATCCGTATAATCGGATACATAGATATGTTGTAGACCGTGGCCGGCAGAGTTGAGCAGATTATTTTCTTCTAATAACTGCTTGATTTGTGCGGCGGCGGCATGCGATGGATTGATGATTTCGGTTTGACCCTCATAAAATTCAATGATGTTTTTTTCGATAGCAGGGTAGTGCGTGCAGCCTAAAATAAGTGCGTCGATATCGCTCAAAATAGCATTTGAAAAATATTCTTTAATAATTTCATGGATGACTTTTTTGTTATGTAACATGGTTTCAATTGCAGAGACGAGTAGCGGTGTGGCCAGTGATTGTAGTTGAATATCGCTGTTCAATGCACGCAGTTTTTGTCCGTATACATTGGATCCAATAGTTTGTCGCGTTCCAATCAGGCCAATTTTTTTATGCGCATGTGTTTGTGCAATCGATTGAAGGATGGGGTCGATAATGTTGATTAAATAGGCTCGATCATTAATATGTTGTTTGAGAAAATCATAGGCAGCCGCTGACGCTGAATTGCAAGCAATCAGAATAACTTTGCAATCATGGTCAAGCAACTTATCAACAACATGTTGGGTGCATTCTTGAATGGCGCTCTTTGATTTGTCGCCATACGGAAAATGGGCGGTATCACCAAAATAGATAACGTTTTCGTGCGGCAATCGTTCGATAACTGTTTTGGCGACGGTCAATCCGCCGATACCGCTGTCGAAGATGCCGATAGGTTGTGATGATTCTAATTTGATCATATCGATGCATCATATCATACTTGCGGCGTGCGCTGCTACTTTCAATGCAGCTCTGAGCTGCGCAAACCCAGGCTCTGTCTGGGTTTGCCCAGCTCAGAGCAGCTGAGAGTGTTGTTGACAGTTGGAGAGAAGGCTCCTAGAATGTGCCGTTCATATGGATATGGGGCTATAGCTCAGCTGGGAGAGCGCTTGCATGGCATGCAAGAGGTCGTCGGTTCGATCCCGATTAGCTCCACCACGCCGAGGGCGTGGCAAGTCGGCGCTATAGAAACTAGTACTGGCATGGTCTATACTGCGTGCGCATATGCGTCCCCGTCGTCTAGCCGGCCTAGGACACCGCCCTTTCACGGCGACAACACGGGTTCGAATCCCGTCGGGGACGCCATTTTTTTCTATTCTACAGTCAATGTTTCATCGATTTTTTGAGATTTCTTTTGTTTTCTTTGGATGGAATGTATTTTTGCAGATCCGGTTTCATTTATCTCAATGGGGCGATCTCTTTCGTTATAAGGCAAATTCGTAACATCCATCTGTTTAATTTCAGTAATGGAAAATCTTTTTGGGAGACCGCTTTCGGTTTCGTAGCCAAAAAGGAGTTTATTGCCTTCTTTAGATTGTTCAAGTTTCAATGGCTCGATTGTGCGTGATTTTTCATGATACATGATTTTTACGCAGACTCTATTTGCGACGGCAAATTGAATTTTATGTATTATAAAATCAACTGTCGAAGCGTTTACTGTTGTGATATAGCCTGGTCGAAATATTTCATTGTCAATATTGAGCAAGTGTAGCCCGGATGAAATGTGCGAAGCACATGTAATCCGGGAAATAATATTCCCGTATTCCGCTTCGCTTCATACGGGCTACGCTGGCTTGACCGCGGGATTCAAATTATATTCTCTGGATCCCGCGGTCAAGCCGCGGGATGACAAAACACTTTCCTGTCATGCCGCGGTTTAACTGCGGTATCCAGACTTTCGTCATACCGGCGAAAGCCGGTATCCAGTGATTATAATAACGGTACTCCGTTATTATAATCTTTAATATAAATTTTTCTGGATGCCGCGATCAAGTCGCGGCATGACAACGTTCTGCGAACAAGCATGTCTCAGCTCAGAGGACGCGAAGCTTTCGCTTCGCTTACCTCTGAGCTGAGGATAATTTTAAATTCGACGTGAGATCTTCCCATGGGAATGGTTCGCATTGTACTGTATCGACGGTGGCATAGGTAGAGCCTTGGGTTACTTGTTGTTTAAATATTGCCAAAGATGCGTCATTGCCACAGGCTAAAATTTCGACATTACCGTTTTCAAGATTTTTGATCCAGCCAGTGAGATTCAGTTGTTTTGCGGCATGTTGCGTAAAGGCGCGAAAGCAGACGCCTTGAACAGTTCCACTCACGACAAGTCGCCGTTCGTGCGGTGAATCCCCTTGCAGGCGATCAATAAAAGAAATAAAAATACCCCGCAGCAAGCAGCATGGGTTTATACATAAGTAGGCTTAAAAATTAATCAATTTTTGTGT
>JBBTCW010000011.1:0-19088 GCA_038043025.1 Pseudomonadota bacterium
TTCTGGTAAATGCCATTCTAACAATGAATACCAGCTTACCTCTGAGCTGAGGATAATATAATGAGATAACAAAACTTAAAAACTATAGCCCATTCCCATATCAGCCGCGACCATGTCTACATCGATATCATCGGCTGTTTGTAATTTATTTCGCAATGCGCCATGGGTTTGCTCTAATTCCGCCTGATAGGCTTTATTGGTTAAACTACTCACTACGGGCATATGCCGACCTAACACATGATATAAAGCACTCTCAAAACCATCAACCGTTTTAATATCTTGACGCGTCCAAGCGCGCGTGAGCGAACCACATAATTCAATCATGTCGGACATCGACATTTCTTGATTTAATATACGTTGTGTATCTTGTCGACCAAACATGCCTGCGCTTTGTAAAGAACTATGTCGCGCAAGTTTATCTAACTTGCCTGATAAGCCATCTAACGCAGCCGTCGTATTATATAAAATCATGAGGGGATCTTGAAAAGGACGTTCATTGGCTTTTTTATAAATCAACGAATCGAGTGTATGCTCATTATCCAAGAAACTCGTCAGCAATTTTTCTAAAAAAACTTTTAACTCATCGACAAGTTTATTTTTCTCTTGATCTACTTCCATATGCTCTACCATGTCACACCCTCCTTGATGCTTGCTATAGTATCCATTATTCTAATCTAACTTCTTGATTAATAGCAAGGTTATTTTTATAAAATATAGCGACTCAAATCATCGTCTTTCAGCAGCTCGTTTAGGTGGCGGTTGACATATTGTCGATCAATGTTAATGTTTTTCTTTACACAATCCGGTGCTTCAAAAGAAACCACTTCGAGCAATCTTTCCATCACCGTGTGCAAACGACGTGCACCAATATTTTCCAAATGTTCATTCACCTGAAAAGCCACTTCGGCAATGCGACGAATGCCTTCTGCAGTAAATTTCAGCTTTACGCCTTCCGTTAAAAGCAATGCCGCATATTGTTCCGTCAACGATGCTTTTGTGTCCGTTAAAATCTTCACAAAATCATCTGCAGTTAACGCTTTTAACTCAACACGAATCGGCAAACGCCCTTGCAACTCGGGCACTAAGTCAGACGGTTTTGAAACATGAAACGCCCCTGACGCAATAAACAAAATATGATCGGTTTGCAACATGCCGTATTTTGTTGACACCGTACAACCTTCGATTAAGGGCAATAAATCACGCTGTACACCTTCGCGTGAAATATCGGCGCCGCGCACATGACCTTCGGTACTGCGTGTAATTTTGTCAATCTCATCTAAAAACACGATACCGTGTTGCTCAACACTATTAACCGCATCTAATTTCAATCGTTCATCATCAATGAGTTTTGCCGCTTCCTCGTCTTCTAAAATTTTCATCGCATCTTTAATAAGCATCCGACGCGTTTTCTTTTTCGCGCCCGACGATAAGCTTTGAAACAAACCGCTTAATTGACTCGTCATCTCTTCCATGCCGGGCGGACCCATAATTTCAACGCCAACCGATGGCAAGGACAGTTGCACATCGATCTCGCGATCATCTAATTTTCCTTCGCGCAATTGTTTGCGAAATTTGGCTTTGGTGTTTTCGCCGTGCGTTTCTTTTACCCCATTGGCATCAATCACCTCATCTGGCGCGGGCAACAAAATATCTAAAATTCTTTTTTCAGCGGCATCATGCGCCATGGGTGCTGCTTTCGCTAACGCTTCTTCGCGTTTCATTTTAACAGCGGCATCCACTAAATCACGAATAATCGATTCCACATCGCGCCCCACATAACCCACTTCGGTAAATTTAGTCGCTTCGACTTTAATAAAAGGCGCCTTAACCAATTTTGCTAAACGGCGAGCAATTTCAGTTTTACCGACACCCGTTGGTCCAATCATAAGAATATTTTTGGGGGTAATTTCACCACGCAAGTCAGCGGGCACTTGTTGACGACGCCAACGATTGCGTAACGCCACCGCAACAGCACGTTTCGCATCATTTTGACCAATGATAAAACGATCCAGTTCGCTTACAATTTCTTTGGGTGTCATCACGAAAGGTGTCGTTATCTCAGCAATAGTTGCCATCATAAAAAGCCTTATAGAAATTTATTTTTTACGGATCGTCAGTTCTTCGATCACTAAATTTTGATTGGTGTAAATACAAATGTTGCTCGCGATCGTTAAACTTTTTTCAACAATCTGACGTGCATCTAATTGGGTATTTTCGACAAGTGCTGTCGCGGCTGCTTGCGCAAATGAACCGCCAGAGCCAATGGCAATTAAATTATTTTCTGGCTCAATGACATCGCCATTACCCGTAATAATAAGTGAGCTATCCATATCGGCAACCGCTAGCAACGCTTCTAATCGACGTAGCATACGATCCGTACGCCAGTCTTTCGCGAGTTCAACGGCCGCACGTGCCAATTGGCCATGATACATTTCAAGTTTTTGCTCGAAGCGCTCAAACAAGGTGAATGCATCTGCAGTACCACCGGCAAACCCGGCAATCACTTGGTCGTTGAACAACCGTCTCACCTTGCGCGCATTGCCTTTCATGACCACATTGCCCATGGTTACCTGACCATCGCCACCGATGACGACCTGGTTCCCGCGACGAACCGATAAAATCGTTGTACCTTTATATTGATCCAAGAATACTTCTCCTGTATTTAAGTCTGATGAACCATGGATATGAGGGCTTTTATCCCCACTTTCAAGGTCATTTTCGATCGATTTCCAAAAGCACGCTGCTAATGTCCTGCTGACTCAAGGTATCTCGCGCAGCCTTTGCATCACTCATCTCATTAAACGGCCCGACTTGAACGCGATACCATTCCATTTGACCACGCATCATCGGCACAACTTTACTACGAAATCCAATTTCATTCAATTTGGTTTCAAACGCCTTCACATCATTTGGATCAGACAACGAGGCGACTTGTAATATATATTTTGTTTTTTTGTCAGCGGATGCCGTCGCATCGGTTGCAACATTGACCGTATTTTTGGGCAACATACTATAAAAATCAAAATGTACCGGCGGCGCTTCTTCTTTTGCCACTTTTTGTGGTGCTGTTTTTTTCACGATTGTCGTCGGCTGATCAACGGTAGGTGCTTCGATCTTATCCTTTAGTTTACTATAAAAATATAATCCTCCCGCAACACCCAACCCAATCACAATCAATACAATAAAAATAAAAAGCCACGGAAAATGTTTTTTCGGTTTTTCGGGCGACTTCTTGCTCGCGGGCTTTCGCCAATTACGCGAATTGCCATGCGCACGATGCACATAATCTTTTGGCATATTACATCACCTCGGGTGTTGATATCTTTAATAAATTCAATCCATTCTGTAAAATTTGCCTAGTTGCCATCACTAAACTTAATCGCGCATGACGCAACGCATCATCGTCTATAATAAATTTCTCGGCATTATAATAAACGTGAAAACGATTTGCGAGCTCGCGTAAATAATTCGCTAATTGATGTGGCGCCAAGTCCTGCGCTGCTTTCAATATCACTTCGGGATACTGCGATATATAGGATACTAAGGCTTTTTCATAGGAAGAATTTAGACGATCGAGACTGGCGATGCCCGCCGCTGGATCAAATATCATATGACGTTCGTCTAACTGACGAAACACACTACAAATGCGCGCATAAGCGTACTGTATATAATAAACCGGATTTTCATTTGATTTTGATTTTGCCAAATCCAAATCAAAATCCATATGCTGATCGCATGCACGCATCACGTAAAAAAATCGCGCCGCATCATTACCAACTTCTTCGCGCAATTCGCGTAACGTCACAAATGACCCGCTGCGCGTTGACATCTGTACCTTTTTGCCATCGCGCCACAACACCGCGAATTGCACTAGCGGAATTTGTAGCGCCTCTTTTTTTAACCCTAATGCGCCGACGGCGGCACGAATGCGCGACACATAACCATGATGATCGGCGCCAAATATATCGATCAAACGATCAAACCTACGCTCGAGCTTATACCAATGATAAGCAACATCCGACGCAAAATAAGTATGCGCTCCGTTGCTGCGCATGAGCACGCGATCTTTTTCATCGCCAAATTTGGTCGCACGAAACCACTGTGCGCCGTCTTTTTCAAATACATGGCCGCGCTCGCGCAATGCGTCAATTCCTTTTTGAATCGCGCCGCTCTCTAATAAATATTTTTCGGAAAACCACTCATCAAAATCCACGCGAAACTCATGCAGATCATCTTTGATGTCCGCTAATATCGTGTCGGTGCCCCGCTGATGAATCGTCTCATAACCCTGTTTTAATAGCTCTTTTGCGCGTGTAATTAATGCATCAATATGCGCGTCTTTATCACCACCTTGCGGTTCGTCAGCGGGAATATGCTCAAAAACTTTTGCGGATGGATGTTTAAATGTATCTTGATATTGATCCTTCAACGCTTGCGCAATCGCCACAATATAATCACCGCGATAACCATTGGCCGGAAAAATAAATTTTTCGCCTAAAATTTCTAAATAACGCAACCAAATACTCGTTGCCAAAATATCCATTTGACGGCCGGCATCGTTCACATAATATTCGCGGTGCACATCAAAACCCACCGCTTGTAATAAATCCGAAACCACCGAACCATACGCCGCACCACGCCCATGTCCCACGTGCAATGGACCCGTTGGATTCGCCGAAACAAATTCGACGATGACACGCTGCTTTTTCCCAATATCACTCAAGCCAAATTTTTTGCCCTCTTCTAAAATTTTTGCAATGACGGATTGCTCAACATTTTGTTTCACAAAAAAATTAATGAACCCTGGCCCCGCAATTTCAATTTTCTCAATCTCCTTGGCATGGCTTAATGCATCCACTAATAAAGTCGCCAATTCAAGCGGCGACAATTGAGCGGATTTCGCCAACATCAATGCAATGTTACTCGAATAATCGCCATGCTTAGCTTCTTTTGTGCGATCGATGCGAAAAACAGTTGGCACCTCGGCGGGCAAACGACCGTCGGCCTGCAGTTGTAACACCGCTTGTTCCAGTAATTGTTGTAATGTTTCTTTCATCAGGCAAAAATTCAGTGATTATTTGAAGGAGTTATATTATCCTGTCTACTTTATAAAATCCAACGCTTATATGAATACCAAACAATTAGCCTATTTAGACGCCATGGATATCTCTGTCTGGCAAAAACGCAACATGCAATCCAAACCTATCACTATGGACATTCAAACCATAAGCCCAACGGCCGAGGGAATATGGGAAAAACTTGAGTTGCAGGTCAAAAACTGCACGCTCTGTGAACTTTCAAAAACACGAACTCAAACCGTATTCGGCGTGGGCAATCGGCAAACTGATCTTTTATTGATCGGCGAGGCGCCGGGAGCCAGCGAGGATGCGCAAGGAGAGCCGTTCGTCGGCCGCGCCGGACTTCTCCTAAATGAAATGTTGAAATCAATCGGGCTCAATCGACAAACGACTTACATCACTAATATTTTAAAATGTCGGCCACCCAACAATCGCGATCCATTGCCGCACGAAGTCAAACTCTGTACGCCGTATCTCAACGAGCAAATCACATTAATCAATCCTAAAATGATCGTCGCTATCGGCCGCATCGCCGCGCAATTTTTATTAAACACCGACACCCCCATCGGTAAAATGCGCACGCAACTCCATCACTATGGCGAAAAAAAAATTCCACTGATCGTGATTTATCATCCTGCTTATTTATTACGTTCACCACGTGAAAAAGCCAAAGCGTATCGGGATATGCTGCAGATTCAGAAAATTCTAAAAAGTTTATAACCCCATGGTCAGCGGCGTAGCAGCGACCTCGACCTGAAGAATGCCTTTCTCGATCAGCGAGGCGCGACCAACCGCTAACGCTTGTTCGTAATGCTTCTGCCAAACACGATTTAAATATTCACGCTTTTCGGGCACGCTATCGGCTGCATAACACAAGTTCTCGCGATCTGCTAAAAGACGGGCATAGTTTGCATTATAACACTTCGCCAATACGAACCTATCAAAATTAAACCCGCGCCGAACTAACGCTGACAATTTCCGCATTATCTCGGCTTGATTTTTTGACAACTCATCAAACTGCTCCGTCGTGTGTACTGGCGAACAATATAAATATAAATCAATATGCTGCTTTACAAAAGATTTCGCCATTTCTTTTGCATTTTGTTTTATCTCATCAATATCGATATACTCAAAAGCCAGGGTAGTGGGTAGAACTAAACTCAAATCTAATGGCAATTTCTTATGCGTTCTCTCGACAGTGGCGCGTATTTCCGCCAAATTGCACCCAACGTCTTTGTCGGCGCGTGACTTATGGTCTTCAGCATAATCCTTACAAAAGTCAGCCGTCCTTCGCTTCATTTTTATCTGACGCTTGAAATAATGCCGTAAACCTTCATTTTTTTCATCGCCCATGTTCAATCTTTTAAGCGCATCTTCATAACATTGCGTCCAAGCACCCATCAATTTTTCTTTACCCTCAGGATTTTTTTCTAACAATTTTGCTCGTTGCGCACATAACTCTTTATATCGATCACTATACCACGTCATGATTTTCGAGCACTCTACTTCCTTACGCAGCTTAACCCAAGACATAAAATCATCTAATTTCACTGCTGTTGCATGTTTATCAAAGTCCTCAAACTTTCTATGTGTTTTTTTAAAGGCCATTATAAATAATTCAGCCATGGCATGTGCATTTTCTCGCACACCGTCTTCCACCACCTCTACAGGTGAATCAGCAGAACCATGTGAAATCGTTGTAAGCTCAATAGAATCGGGGGTCGCTGACTTGCGCGCAGATAAGCCTGTTTGTAACGCTTCATATCGCGTTCGGTCAGAAGACATTTCATTCACTATACGCATCGGTGCAGTTACGGGTGTCGCGTCATCACCCTCGAAACGCAACCCAAATAATCGGTTTATATAGATTCTTTCCCAGCATGAAACAGCTTGCGCATCTAACGTCCCATCTGGCGCTACTAAGGAGAGTTTTTTTTGAAAAGCCGCTTCCACAGCCTCGCCTTTCGCACACTGGACAAATAATTCGGCTGATCGCAAAGCATTATCATGTATTGCACGATACTCAGGAGTGAACAGCTTAAATCTCAAAAACTCAAAATGGCTTGGCATCACTAACCCCTTATTTCTATTATTTTTATGCCTGCATTGTAGCAGCCAATTCTTAAGGAAATATTAAATAGGTCTTTTTTTATACAAAAATAGGCCTTTTTCAAAAAATTGGCCTAAAAAATGCATATTTTTCAAGCGATTTAAGATTTCCTTAAGAATTCGCCGCCATACTTGATTAATATAATATGGAGACAAAAAAAAATGTCTGAGCGTGAAAAATTACCACAGCCCATACCTGCGCCAGAAGACTCTGATAACGCAGATGATCTCCATTTCTTAAATGACAGAGAAAAATTTAATATTAAAAATTTTCATCTTTTTGTTGGGCAATTTACTACGGAAAATTTTGTTAAATTACTACAAAATTCGCCAAATATGCGTTCTGTTCTCGTCGCTGCGCTTGATATCGTTCATCATAATCAGCCCACACCTAAGGAAGAACACCCGCGATATACAAAAGCCAAAAAAGCCGTTCAAACAGAATATCTAAAACTCGATATGCCTGTGCATGTTACACTCGCGATTGCATTAAATCAGGTAACAACCAAAACGATGATCACAGCTGAAGAAGACATGACCGTCACCGTATCAACCAAAAATCAAGCATGCGCCGCAAGAGCTCAAACAGAAGCCCTACGTCTTTTAAACACATCCTTTGCAACAAAAGCAAAAGGCTGGTTTTCTTCTACCAAAACTGTCGAAAGTAACAATTTAACGGCTGAAGATATTTTTGGTTTATTTGAAGGCTTTCAAGATAACAAAGAGGTATTAACCGAAATCGTTAAAAAGCGCGGGTTTTTTGGTGGCCGAAATTTTTGGGACATCAACACTGAAACAGCCGATGGATTGTGGTATGTATTGAAAATGATGGAACTGGTTGCGCTGAGCAAGCCTGACTCTGTTTTACATCGAGTTGTCGAGGCATATCCACATTTTAAACAAAAGCTGTTAGACACATTTAAATTTGCAATCCATTCGATCTATGACACACCGGCTGAGACAATCGATCCAGGATTAAAAGCTCAGCTACAAGACATTTTAAAAGACAAAGTATTTTTTGATGCGCTTGGCTTAAGCGGGGAAAAACCGGGGCATCAAAAAAAACGAGAGTTTTTTATCACTAAAGAATTGCTGACAGAAGAAACGATACGATCCCATATGCCAACGTCAACGTCTGCAATGGTCGCAAGACAAGGTGGCTCAACTGGTGCCGGCGTACAAGACCAAGGAACTGCTGATGATGCCTCCTTGGGATCAAGTATCCCGCCACCACGTTCAGATCCACCCTCAACGCCACCAACATCGCCCACACCAACGCACGGACAATAAAAAATCTCCAAAGTCCCCTGGCGCCGATCAATTATTGGCCTATACTGAGAATATCAAAGATAAAGGAGGATCTATGACGCCAACGCAAAAGAAACCCACTCAAAACATTAACTCCGATAAAGTCCACGCTATGACTGTCTTTCCCCAGCTCAGAGCTACTATGTCACTCAAAGAAGCGGTGAAACAGGCGCTGAATGCCGCCTCTTTGCAACAACATAATATCTATCACTCTTTTATCAATCCACCACCCACCGGGCATAATGCCGATGGCTACTGGCAGCATCACTCGCATACCCCGCATGCCTCGCATACAATGCCTCTCCCCCACCATCCTGTTGTCAACAACAATAACCGACTTCGCCGACCGGAATCCAAACAGCGACTGGGATCGAGGTGGAGTCAATAACCCCTGAGTTCGACATCAGACCAAAATATCCTAATTAATTGATACCGATACTCCCTATTTTGATCTACAATAGTTCATCTATCATAGATTGATATAGACAGAAAAAATGTTTGAAAAAATTAAAAAATTATTGTTCGGTTCTCCGCGTAATCCGCTCAGCCAGGATACTCGACAGCATATTTCGCTGATCGCGTTGTTCGCTTGGATAGGCCTTGGCGCAGATGCGGTGTCATCTTCTGCATACGGCCCGGAACAAACTTACTTAGCTCTCGGCCACTACACATCGTTCGCACTATATATCGCCATCATGGTACTCGCGACTGTATTTATTATCGCACTCGCGTATAACCAGGTGATTGAATTATTCCCCAGCGGCGGCGGCGGATACAAAGTCGCTTCGCGCTTGATCGGCCCCTATTCTGGATTAATCTCTGGCGTTGCATTGTTACTGGGTTATGTCTTAACGATTTCAATTTCATTTGCCAGTGGCATTGATGCTTTATTTAGCGTACTCCCTGATAGTTTACAGCATTATAAATTAATCACAGAAGTCACCCTCATTTTTGCCATGATGTATATCAATCTACGCGGAATGAAAGAATCCATTAAATTATTAATGCCTGTTTTTTTGGGATTTGTGGCGACACATGTTGCTGTCATCATCTATGGCATTGTGTTGCAACGCCACAACCTCACCATGGTCACGCATCAAACCATAACTGATACGCATCACTTGATTGGCTCCGCTGGCTGGATCGCCATGGTTGCAATTTTATTACAATCCTATTCATTGGGCGGAGGCACCTATACCGGACTAGAAGCTGTTTCCAACAATGTTAACAACTTAGCAGAACCGCGCGTACGTACAGGCAAATGGGCGATGTTTTATATTGCTCTATCATTAGGTCTGATCGCGGGCGGCATTATTTTTCTATATTTTCTATGGAATGTAGGACCCGTTGCGGGCAAAACACTAAACGCCGTTGTCTTTGAAAAAACACTCTCTACATTGCCTTATGGTCATTATTTTTTAATCCTCATTATGGCACTCGAAACATGCGTGTTGTTTGTCGGCGCTAATACAGGATTTTTAGGCGGCCCAGCGGTACTCGCCAACATGGCGATCGATGGCTGGGTTCCTCGCCGCTTCAGAACGTTATCCAGTCGCTTAGTCGTGCAAAACGGTGTCGTCTTGTTTGGCGTGGCAGCCGTCATGATCGTGTTAATGACACAAGGTTCTGTTTCTGAATTAGTTATTTTATATAGTACCAGCGTTTTTATTACGTTTACCTTTTCGCTCACGGGTTTATGTATTTATTGGGCAAAAAATCGTACGAATTGGAAATGGATGGTACGCCTGCCACTATCTATTGTCGGCTTCTTAATTTGCGCAAGCATTTTAATTACAATCGTCTTAAGCAAATTTATGGAAGGCGGCTGGTTAATTTTATTCATCAATGGCTCTTTTATTGCACTGGGTATAGCTATTAGCTACCATTACAAAAGCATTAAAAAACAAATTAAAAAACTCGATCAACTATTTACATTTCCCATTGCCACCACACAAGAATTCGCCCCTCCTATCGACAATGACTTACCGACCGCGGTATTCTTTATCGGCGATAGCATTGGTGAAGGCATGCATACCTTGCTATGGGCACAACGCATGTTTTCAGATTATTTTAAAAACTTTATTTTTATCAGCAGCGGCGTTGTCGATGTAAATAGTTATGAAAGCGAAAAAGCACTCGACCAATTAAAACGAAAAGTGGACAAACGATTACAATATTTTGTGAACTATTCCAAACAACACGGTATCGCCGCAATATCTCTTTGCTCCTTTGGCACAGATCCCGTGCAAAAACTCATTGAAGTCTCTGAAGAGATTAAGGCAAAATTTAAGTTGCCGATTTTCTTCTCCGCGCGCCTCGTGCTTAAAAATGACAGTTGGTTTACGCGACAACTGCATAATGAGACCCCGATGACCCTGCAGCGCAATTTGCATCTACGCGGCATGCAGATGATTATTCTGCCGGTGATGCTGGGAAAGTGATTTTGTCTGTCATTTGACAAGCGCAAACAATCATGTCTAAGCTCAGAGGTACCAGTATGTCTCAGCTCAGAGGACGCGAAACGTTCATCTGATTCTAAAAAATCCGTTTTTCTTCCTCACTCATCTCATTCTAACGATGAATACCGGCTTACCTCTGAGCTGAGGATTCGTATATAGGCATTCCCTCTCAACTGATTAATCATATCTTCAATGCCTTCTTCAATCTTGCGATTAAAAATGAGTTGCTCGACTTGATTGCGCTGCGCTTTCGTGGTTTTTGCAACATTGCGTTCTGCTAACAACTTAACAATTTCAAATCCACTGACGGTTTGAATCGGATCGGAAACCTGTCCCGCCTTCATGTTTTTAACCACTTGCGCAACGGGCATGGATAATTCTGCTAATTGCTTCCAACCTAAATTACCACCTTTCAATGCATTACTGCCCGACGATCTCTCAATGGCTGTTTTAGAAAAATCAGCGCCTGATTTTAATTGTTTGAAAATCGCTTGCGCATCATTTTTAACTTGATTGACTTGATCCGGCGATGGCGCATCCGGTAACGCTAGCACGATGCGTTGCAAATGATATTCGCGCAGCGCACCAGCACTCCCGAGCGCAATGGTTAAAAAGTTACTCACCTCTTGCGGACTAATACTAATACGTGCAACCACATCTCTCTGCTCTAATTCTTTCATCATCAACTCTTCGCGTGTTTCTTCACGAAAACTCTCAATCGTCCAGCCATCTTTTTGTACGGATTGATACAAATCATCAACGCTGATCTTATTGTTTTTTGCAATATCACTCAGTTGAGCATTCAACTCGGTATTGCTAATTTGAATCCCCATTTTTTTCGCCGCTTGAATTTGTAATAGTTGGTCAATCATCTGCTGCAACACTTGTTGCTTTAATGCACTATCCGATGGGATTTTGAACTTCGCACGTTTCATCTGCGCCTTCATCATCACCATTTTTTGATTTAATTGTGTTTGTGTAATCACGCCATCATTCACAATCGCCGCAACACTATTAATCGGCGTAAAACCAAACGCATTGAATGCCATCACACCACTCAATACAACACCACATAAAGCGACCCTATATGCTTTTTTCATATTAATTATCCTTTCCAAATGTATCTGTATAACCCAAAATGCCCGATGATAAAAAGTCATCTGGCGACCCGCCCGTTCCCACATCGCCCAATCCTTTAAATGCGATTTGCAAAGAAGTAAGATCATCATACTCCGTATGAAATCGCGGCGCTGGCCCCATCGTCAACAACGTTCGTCCCAACACAAAACGCACTGCCCAACAACAGCTTTCATACGCAATGCCATATAAGAACGCCTGCGCACGCGTATGACTCCAATTATAATTCCAACGCCCCATCAAACTCCAGCGATTATTGAGCGCCCAATAGGCACCAATATCCGTCTGTTTTAAATCATTCCGAGGGCTATCGGATGGTTCTCCCGGTATAACATCGCCTCCCCTCACATAATTATATCCCACATTTATCGTATGAGTTGCATCCGCCTGATATTGTAAAGCAACGTTTTGATTATCAAATTTATTAATCAGTGAATTCCAAGTAGTGCCCACATTTGCGCTCCAATGTGGGTTAAAATTATATGTCCCCAATCCTGCAATCGGCGATACTGAACGTTGATCCGTTGAGCTAATAGAATCTGCCGAGGATCCATATTCTGCATTGACCCTACGATCATTAAAATATCGGATTTGACCGATGCTCGCACTCGCTTTTTGATCTCCAGTGGTATCATCAATAAAACGTGTTGTCAGTCCCAATGTCACTTGATTAGCATCCCCCACGCGATCAACCCCTGCAAACTGATTATCTAAAAATAAAGAGTTATAACTAAACGCTTGTGTTGATGTGTTAAACACAGGAATGCGAAATTGATCCCGAAAAGGAACATACAGATAATAAACCTGCGGCTCTAACGTTTGCCGATACTGATGACGAAACAAATTAGCGTTGCGATCAAAATACAATCCCGTCGACAGATCAAAAATAGGAATAACAATTCCGGGGGAAGCGGGCAAATTACCGGGCGTACGACTCAAATCGTATTTTGTTGCTTGCAATTGAACACGCGGCGTAAAAAATGCAAATGGCCACTGTAGGGGTAAACTGATAGCCGGCCTTACGCTCATTCGATTCCCTATCAAAGGCTTTGAAATATCCTGTGGATTGCGCGCCATCCAAAAACGCACAAACTCTGTATTAACAGCATAATCCAAGCCTAACCATTGATCGGGAAAATCACCGCCCAACTGTAACTGCGGAATTTGCGCATATTGATTATTCACATCTCCTTGATTGACAGGATGTAATGTTTGATACGCTTGCAGATTGCCTAAAAAATTCCAATGACTTCCCAAATAATTAATTTGAGCTTGTTTCAATAATTGATTATTACTATTGTCCAATATATTTCGTGAAAAATCTTGAATAAAATAATCATCACCCACTAAATTATAATCCACATCGCCCCACCAGGACGGATTCCATTGAGTATGATCCTGCCACGACAAAGCACGTCGGTTGTCGCTATCGTTTTGCAAGGCATTAAAAGTTGGACGGTCAGCCCAATCTGTGCCGGCCGTTTTTTGAAAATGATGAAACTCGCGATCATTAAAAATATACTCTAATCCGATTTGTCCGGAATTTTTTTCTGTCAAATAACGAAAATTTCCATCCCACAAAACACCACGTTTATACATCGCCATCGGCGTAATCGTTGCGTCATAGTTAGGCGCAATATTCCAATAAAAAGGTAATGTGATTGTCACGCCAGCGCTTCTTGTACGGCTATAAGAGGGTAACAAAAACCCCGTATGCCTATCTTTATTAATAGGAAAATTAAAATACGGCAAATAGAAAAAAGGGATGCCCTTGAATAAAAATCGATTATTTATACTATAACCACGACCCGATTTAGTATCAACATGAATGCTGCTCGCTTTTATCTTCCACAAATCTCCATTCGGCGGACAGGTGGTATAGGTTGCGTTTTGCATTTCCATCTTTCCAGGCTTTGGTTGCTCTGCCTTTGTTGCCTGTCCCCATGCCGTCATCGTGTATATTCGATCTTCTATTTTTTTTGTTTCAGGTTTTTCGATTGTCTCCGTTTTCGTTTTACCAATCGACAAACGATATAATACATCATGCAACGTGATCATTTTTGTTTGCAAATTCACATCGCCTTTTTTCGCAATCACTAATTTATCCGGTTCACGCAATCGCACATTGCCCATGCCTGTAATGGTATTAATTTTTCCTGTTTTTTTATCCGGATACAGATACGCAACATCGGAGGTTAATTCTTGCTGCGGCCGCGTTACACGAACATGCCCTTTTAAAGTTGAGACGCCTCTTTTCAGCGAATATACCGTTTGATCCGCCCCCCAATCATAATTATCTTGCTGTGACGCCGCGAGCGGATTATCCACATAGAATATCGGCAACGCGCTATAATAACCGCCGCAAAGATTTTTGTCGGTCTGGGCAACCATCCACCCTAATTGATCCGGTACAGAAGGAATTTGCTTGACCGACGAGTTTGCCATAACACATAATGGCGCCAGTATCCCAAGTATCATCAATAATTGTTTTGATTTCAGCGCCATGGCCTTCCAATTCGCAAAATTACACATTATCATCACGTGGCTTAGGATATCACAGGAAACGCTATGAACCAACGCAAACAAGCGCTAAAATGCTGGTTATCAAAAACACTTAATATGCCAAATATTGACCTACAGGCATTAGCAGGCGATGCGAGCTTTCGTCGATACTTCCGGCTACAGCTCGACCATGACAGTTTTATCGCGGTCGATTCACCACACGACAAAGAACCTTTTTTTCCCTTTATACAAATCGCCAACATCTTTAAAAACTTAGGTTTAAACGTGCCGCATATTTTTCATACCGATGAAACGCAAGGTTTTTTGTTAATCTCTGATTTTGGCAACAAAATATATTGCAACGAATTAAATTCAAAAAATGCGGATAAACTATATCACATGGCTATCCACAACTTATTAATTTTCCAAACCTATGCAACAGAAAGCGATGTAACATTGGCGTCATTTGATCAAGTATGGATGTTAGCAGAATTAAAAAATTTTTCGCATTGGTTTCTAGAAAAATATTTAGAGCTAGACTTGCCGCAAGATGTTTTGCACAATACATTTGATCTCCTGTTACAAAATGCAAATGAGCAACCAAAAGTTTTTATCCATCGCGATTATCATTCAAAAAATTTAATGCTGCTCCCGAATAATGAATTAGGTATTTTAGATTTTCAAGATGCGATGATAGGCCCCCTCACGTATGATTTAGCGTCGCTTTTGCGCGATTGTTATATCGATTGGCCGGCCAACCAGGTTTTAACATGGGTTAAATCCTATTATCAAACGGCCATAAAAACAAAGCTATTTCATGCGTCGGAACAGCAGTTTTTGCGCTGGTTCGACCTCATGGGCATGCAACGACATTTAAAAGCGATTTTTATCTTTGCCCGCAAACAATTGCGTGATAACAATGACACTTATTTACAATATATTCCACGCACGTTAAAGTATGTCCAAACTATTTGTGATCAATATGCAGAGCTAATGGCATTTCAAAAGCTATTGAATGCATATATTATTCCCGCTTGGCAACAAAAATGGAAAACAACATGAAAGCGATGATATTGGCCGCTGGCCTTGGCACACGTATGAAAAAAATCGGTGAAGAAACACCAAAAGCTTTGCTGCTCATCAACAATCGCCCCTTGATCGTCTATCATTTAGAAAACTTAGCCAAAGCGGGATATAAAGAAGTGGTCATTAATGTTTGTGCACATGCCGATAAAATTAAAAAAACATTAAAAGAGGGTAGAGAATTTGGTGTGCATATTCACTATTCCACCGAAACCAAACCACTCGGCACGGGCGGCGGCATTGTAAAAGCATTACCTTTATTGGGAAATCAACATTTTTTAGTTATCAGCGCAGACATTTGGACTGATTATCCCTTAAACCAGTTACCCGCTTACTTGCCAAACCCTGCACATTTAGTGTTGGTGGATAATCCGCCCGATCATAAACAAGGTGATTTCGGATTAGAAGACGGCATTGTCATTGCTTCGAGCGACAAGAAATTAACCTATGGCGGCATCGGTCTATTTCATCCAAAATTATTTAATCAACCGCGATCCAATATTTTTTCAATAATTGATATCCTAAATCCCGCCATTGCCAAACGACAAGTGACCGGCGAACATTATCAAGGAAAATGGATTAATATTAATACACCGGAGATTTTGAAACAAATAGAATCCTGATATGATTTAACAAAAATTTATCCTATAATACCTTTAATACCTTATGAAAAAAATGATTGTCTTTATAACAGGATGTTTAGTTTTGAGCGGTTACGCTTTCGCCGGCAGCTTTCAGTTATGGCAACAAAGCGCAAATCAAATCGGCGATGATGGCGCCGGCTCTGCCGCAAGCGCGAACGATGCCACAACGGCCTATTATAATCCAGCCGGACTCACGCATATCAAACACCAAGACATGGCGATTTCTTTATTGGGCACCATCACAAATATTAAATTTAAAGGTCAATTAAATACAAGCCCCGCGATCACCGGATTTAACAATTCGGGCACGGCGCAAGGCGGCGAATCTAATTTTATTCCCACCCTGCTTTATGCCGCACCACTCAATGATCAATGGGCATTTGGATTCAGTATCGCCTCGCCTTTCAATAACTATACCAACTACAGCCAAAACAATTTTACGCGATACACTCTGACAGACAATACGATTAAAACGACGGATATCAGTCCTTCCTTCGCTTACCGCCCTTTCAATCCGATTTCGATCGGTATCGGCCCAGATGTCGAACGATTTCAAATGGAATATAACCGCGTCGATACCACCACATCGACAGCAAATGATTCGCTGGTCACCAATAAATTAGATGATTGGGCCTACGGCTGGAATGCCGGTATTTTATGGGAAATTGCAAATAACACGCGCATCGGAGCCAGCTATCACGCCAAAATCACACACCATATTGTGGGGAACAGCCGCTTTTCTGGCACCGGCACAAACAGCACACGCGCCAAGTCAGACGTTTATCTACCCCCCTTAACTGTTGTCAGTGTTTATCATGATTTTAACAGTTATTTTGCCATGATGAGCACCATCAGCTACACACAATGGACAAAATTCGGCGCACTCACATTAAATAATGTTGCCGGCGTCTCATCCCCCACAACGGTTACCTTACAAGATGAAATGCAAAATGCATGGCGCTTTGTGTTAGGCGCGCATTACCAATTCACCCATCAATTTACATTGCGTGGCGCCGTCGGTTATGACAAATCACCCACAAACGACAAAACGCGCGATATTTTTATTCCTGATGCCTCTCAATATATTGTTGCCCTCGGCTTGGGCTATGAGATCAACCAAACCTTTAGCCTCGATTTGGGTTACAGCCATGCCTTCGCTTCGCATGCTTCTGTCAATCACACACAAACCTACGGCGCGACTACGATCACCGATATTGGCAATCTCCAGCAAAACACTGACATGATTGGGCTACAATTGAACTGGCTCATGACTTAGGGTCTGTCACAAAATAAGCAACGAAAAATCTCTTGAATACAAAGTTTATTTCTATATAATACTGTTTTAACTATCCTTAAGGATTTCCCCATGAACCTAAAATCTCATATTCGTGAGTTTCCTGGTTTTCCTGAGCCTGGTATCTTGTTTAAAGATATTTCGCCGATATTAAAAAACCCTAAAGCCATGAATTATGTGTTGGATCAGTTTTATGAGCACTATCAACACGAACGGGTTGATATCATCGCCGGAATGGAATTGCGTGGCTTAATTTTTGCATCCGCATTAGCCTCAAAATTTGACAAGGGTTTTTTCATGATTCGAAAACAAAATAAATTACCCGGCCCTACCATCAAAAAAGGCTATGATATCGAATACGGTAATGCTGTCATGGAAGTACAAAAAGATGCGCTCGAGCCCGGACAACATGTATTAGTGGTTGATGATTTATTAGCAACGGGTGGAACCGCACATGCTGCAGCAGAATTAATTACAAAACTCGGGGGACATGTCACAGGTTTTTCTTTTATCATCGAACTTTTACAACTAAAAGGTCGTGAAAAAATTAGTAATTTTAACATTCAAACATTGGTGGACTATAATGCTTAACAAACAATACTTACCGGTCGAAATCGCCATCATGAGCGGTACGGGCCTTGATCAATTAGACAAATTAAACAACGTCGAACAAATCACAATGGACACACCGTTTGGCTCGCAATCCGCGCCAATTATTGCATGTGATTATTTTGGCACTCGCGTCGCATTTTTAGCACGTCATGGAAAATACCACGAATTACCACCGCATACCGTGCCTTATCGCGCAAATCTATGGGCGCTAAAACAGCTCGGTATTAAATATGTTTTATCGCCTTGCGCGGTTGGCAGTTTGCAAGAGCATATCAAACCCGGTCACATCGTCTTTTGTGATCAGTTAATTGATTTTACCAAATCGCGTCACAATACGTTTTATGACAAAGATCAAGTTTATCATGTATCGTTAGCCGATCCGTTTTGTCACCATTTACGTCAATTAGCGATTGAAACGGCCAAAACATTAAATTTTGAATTTCATGAAACGGGCACTTATATTTGCATTGAAGGGCCACGTTTTTCAACACGCGCAGAATCACGTTTTTTCCAAGAATCGATGAAAGCCGACGTCATTGGCATGACCATGGCAACAGAATGCGCGCTCGCACGCGAATTGGAATTCTGTTATTTAGGTTTTGCCACATCCACCGATTACGATTGTTGGCGCGGCACACCGGTCAGCGCAAAGATGGTAGAAGATTCGATGAAAACGAGCATTAAAAACGTGCAACGTTTATTAGAAAAACTAGTGCCGAAAATTCCAAAAAATCAAACACGCACCTGTGCTTGTTCACATGCCTTAGAAAACGCGTGTCAGACTTTAAATAAAGACGCTAAATAAAGACTCAGCTCAGAGGGTGAGCGCGAACCGACATGCCAGTGGCATGTCGCAGTCGCG
>JBBTCW010000012.1:0-14664 GCA_038043025.1 Pseudomonadota bacterium
TCTTGTCCGCGGGATGACAAAGCCTGGATCCCGCTGGTCTTGTCCGCGGGATGACGATGTCCTGGTGGGTGCTGAGGGGTTCGAACCCCCGACCCTCGCCGTGTAAAGGCGACGCTCTACCACTGAGCTAAGCACCCTATAAACCAAAATCCGTCTTCCCACAAAAAAAACTTCCCCGGAAACACGAAGATGAATCCGGGGAAGATTAACCAACAAACTTCTAAGTACTTATTTATGATTAACTGAGTCTTTTAGCGCTTTGCCCGCTTTAAATACCACGGCTACACTCGCCGCAATATTTATCACCTCTCCTGTCTGAGGATTGCGACCCGTGCGCGCTTTGCGATGAGAAGTTTTGTAGGTACCGTGACCACCCCAATTCACTTCTCCACCCGCCGCCAATGTATCTCTGACTGCATCAGAAAATGTGTTTAAAGCTCTTTCAGCTGCCGCCTTAGAAATCTTTGCATTATCTGCCACACGCTCAATTAAATCCGCTTTATTCAATCCTGAATTTTCCATATCATGTCTCCTCATATTTAGCTTAAATTTTCAATATCTAACCCAAAACACCTTTGATCACTACAATCCACAGGAACCTTTATACCAACAGCGTAAAATGACTGCAAGTGAGTATTCGCCTTTTTCCCATATTTTTCACTGATAGCCTCATTTAGCCTCATTTAGCCTCATTTTGGCAAAAATTAATGCGTTTTTCGACCTGTTGACTTATTAACTGTATCACGAGCGCGTCGATGAGACGTTAATACCGGTTTCTCTTCAGAAGAACCCGTTAACGGAATCGGCAACTTTTCCAACGCAATTTCAAAAATCTGATCAATCCAACGAACCGGATGAATCTTCAAGTCCGCTTTAACATTATCCGGTATCTCTTTCAAATCTTTGATGTTTTCATTCGGAATAATGACATCAGTAATTCCCCCTCGCCGTGCGGCTAGCAATTTTTCTTTCAACCCGCCAATGGGCAAAACTTCTCCACGCAACGTGATTTCACCCGTCATCGCCACATGTGCATGAACAGGAATGCCGGTTAACACGGATACAATGGCCAGACAAACGCCCGCTCCCGCACTCGGCCCATCTTTTGGAATAGCTCCTTCGGGCAAATGAATGTGCAAATCATGTTTATCAAAATATTTTAACGAAATTCCTAATTGGCTGGCTCGTGTACGCACCACGGTGACCGCCGCATGAATGGATTCTTTCATCACATTGCCCAATTGTCCCGTCGTTTGTATTTTGCCTTTGCCCGTCACTGCGGCAACTTCAATAGTCAACAGCTCGCCGCCTAACTCTGTCCAAGCCAATCCGGTCACTTGGCCGATTTGATTCTCTATTTCAGCTTTGCCAAAACGATAACGAGGCACGCCTAGATAATCTTCCAAATCGCTCGGTAAAATAGTTAACTTCTTTGACTGGCTATCAGCCAATTTGCGTACGACTTTGCGACAAATTTTTGAAATAGCTCTTTCTAAACTACGCACGCCCGCTTCCCGGGTATAATGTCGAAGAATATCGATGATCGCATTTGATGATATGATTAATTCGGATTTTTTTAATCCATTTTCTTTCAGTTGTTTTGGTATTAAATGTTTTTCTGCAATATGTAATTTTTCATCTTCGGTATAACCCGATAATTTAATAATTTCCATACGATCGCGCAACGCTGGCAAAATATCCAATGTGTTCGCTGTCGTCACGAACATCACATCCGATAGGTCATAGTCTACTTCTAAATAATGATCGCTAAACGTACTGTTTTGTTCCGGATCCAACACCTCCAGCAAGGCGGCCGCTGGATCCCCACGAAAATCCGCGCTCATTTTATCGATTTCATCCAATAAAAATAGCGGATTTCGAACTTCGGCTTTTATCAGTTTTTGAATAATTTTGCCTGGCAAAGAGCCAATATACGTGCGCCGATGTCCGCGAATTTCAGCTTCATCACGCACCCCACCTAAAGACATTCGCACAAAGGTACGGCCTGTTGCATGCGCAATGGATTTACCCAAAGAGGTTTTGCCAACACCGGGCGGTCCCACTAAACATAAAATAGGTCCTTTCATTTTTTGAACGCGATTTTGTACGGCCAAATATTCTAGGATATGCTCTTTGACCTTTTCTAATCCGTAATGCTCCGCATTTAATGTTTTCTCAGCCGCTTTTAAATTTCGACTAATTTTAGAACATTTCTTCCAAGGAAGCAGAAGTAAATAATCTAAATAATTGCGCGACACCGTTGCTTCTGCAGACATCGGCGGCATTAACTTCAATCGATTTAATTCGGCAGTTGCTTTATTCTTTGCTTCGACAGACATACCCGCTTTTTCAATTCGTTCTTTCAATCCATCTATCTCATTCGGAACATTGCCAATGTCCTCCATTTCTTTCTGAATCGCACGCATTTTTTCCGTTAAATAATATTCTTCCTGGCTTTTTTTGACTTGATCTTTGACGCGTGAGCTAATGCGTTTTTCTAACTGCAAAATATTAATCTCATGCTCTAAATGCGATACTAACCGCTGGAAGCGCTCAAGCAGATCACACGATTCCAACAAAAGCTGCTTATCATGTAATTTTAAATTCAAGTGTGCCGCAATCGTATCTGACAATCGATTTTCATCCGTAATGCTAGACAACAACGTAATAATTTCGGCCGGGATTTTTGCGTTTAATTTCACATATTCCCCAAACAGCGAAATGGCCGAACGAACAAATGCTTCTAATTTTAGATGATCTGTTTTTTCAATTTTTAACAGTTCAAAATTCGTTAACAAACATTTATCGGAATCGATAAACTTCTTAATTTGTACGCGCTCTTCCCCTTCGACCAATATTTTAACGGTACCATCCGGCAACTTTAATAATTGCAATAATGACGCCAGCGTACCAATTTGGTAGAGATCTTCTTCTTTCGGCTCATCCAATGAAGAATTTTGTTGCGCCACTAAAATAATGCGTCGATCATCCTTTATGGCCAATTCAAGGGCGCGAATAGATTTGGGTCGACCAATAAACAAGGGGATAACCATCCCAGGGAAAACGACGACATCACGCAAGGGCAATACAGGGATTTCTGAAGGACGGACTTTAACGTTTGGCTCTTTTGCTGGCATTATAAAAACCTATTAAATCTTATAATACCATATCATATCACAAGATAATAACTTCGTGGAAGATATAAAGATGATCTCTCTGACGAATCTTACTGATCAGACGCAGCGGCCGACGTGGTTGATTTTCCGTATATGAACAAAGGCTGCGAGCTCCCTTTCACAAATCCTTCATCAATCACCACTTTTTCAACCCCTTCAAAAGAAGGCAAATCATACATAATATCCAGCAATAAATGTTCTAAAATCGATCGCAAACCGCGAGCGCCTGTTTTGCGTTTATTCGCCAATTTTGCAATTTCAGCCAATGCTTTCGGGTGAAATTCTAATTGCACATTTTCCATGGCAAACAGTTTTTGATATTGTTTCACCAGGGCATTTTTAGGTTCCGTTAAAATCTGAACGAGCGCATCCGTATCTAAATCATGTAAAACAGCGACAAAGGGAAATCGACCCACAAATTCTGGAATTAATCCATACTTCATTAAATCATCTGGCTCCACCTCTCGCAAAATCTCACCCGTTTTTTTCGTTTCATCTTTACTGTGAATATCGGCACCAAAACCAATGCCTGATTTTTGCGATCGACTTAAAATAATTTTATCGAGTCCATCAAATGCACCGCCACAAATAAATAAAATATGCGAGGTATCCACTTGTAAAAACTCTTGCTGCGGATGTTTGCGGCCACCTTGCGGCGGAATTAATGCAACTGTCCCTTCCACTAATTTTAACAACGCTTGCTGTACGCCTTCTCCCGACACGTCTCGCGTAATAGAAAGATTTTCAGACTTGCGTGATATTTTATCGACTTCATCAATATAAATAATCCCTTTTGCTGCCTGCTTTACATCATAATCACAATGTTGCAATAATTTTTGAATGACATTTTCAACATCTTCACCCACATAACCAGCTTCGGTCAAGGTCGTGGCATCCGCGATTGCAAAAGGCACCTTCAGCAAGCGCGCTAACGTCTGTGCCAATAAGGTTTTTCCACTCCCGGTAGGACCAATTAACAAAATATTGCTTTTACCAATCTCTACGTCCGAATTATCCGATTCGTGCACGATTAAACGTTTATAGTGATTGTAAACCGCTACTGATAGCGCTTTTTTTGCATAATCCTGTCCAATCACATATTCATTTAACTTTTCCAAAATTTCTTTGGGCTTAGGTAATTTAAACGCGGCCTTCTTATCCCCGGGCTCATCTTTCGATTCTTCGGCTAAAATATCATTACATAAATTGACACATTCATTACACACATAAACAGACGGGCCCGCGATCAATTTGTTAACCTCCCGCTGGCTTTTGCCACAAAACGAACAATGCAATATTTTTTCGCCTTTTGGTTTTTCTTTATCATTGCTCACAATAACTGCCCTCTTAAAATGAACTCACTACGCTTTAACTTTTTCTTTTTCTTTTGCCTCGCTTTTTAATGCCGCACGATTCTCAAGGACTTTGTCAACCAACCCATATCTCATCGCATCTTCGGCGCTCATAAAATTATCGCGATCGGTATCTTTGCGAATAATTTCCATCGGTTGCCCCGTGTGTTTCGCCAAAATATGATTCAGTCGATCACGAATCGTTAAAATTTCTTTTGTGTGAATTTCAATATCACTCGCCTGTCCTTCAAAACCACCCAAGGGCTGATGAATCATTGCGCGTGCATGCGGCAAGCAAAATCGTTTGCCTGCTTGACCCGCGGCCAACAATACGGCGCCCATGCTCGCCGCTTGGCCAATACACATAGTGCTGACATCAGGTTTAATAAATTGCATGGTATCATAAATCGCTAAACCAGCCGTCACCGACCCTCCTGGTGAATTTATATACAACGAAATATCTTTATCGGGGTTTTCGGATTCTAAAAACAACAACTGAGCCACAATTAAATTGGCCATGTGATCTTCAACCTGCCCAACCAAAAAAACAACACGTTCTTTTAATAACCGAGAATAAATATCATATGAACGTTCGCCGCGCGCAGTTTGTTCAACTACCATGGGTACTAACATACTGTCCATTATTGTGCTCATTTTGCTATTCCTTTAATTTAATTGCCACTTTGTGAAGCATATTGCATGGTCATGGCCTCTTCATAACTCAAACGCTTCTCTTTTACTTTAGCAGATTCAATCAACATATCAACTGCTTGATCTTCCAATACAAGCATCTCAACCTGTTCTAACTGCCGCGGGCTACCATAAAATGCGCGTACAATTTCATCAGGACGATCTTGAAACCGCGCCCAGGTTTCAATGGTTTCTCTAACGCGCGCAGGATCCGGCTTCAAATTTGATTGTGCAATATATTCATGAATGATCAAACCCAACGAAACACGCCGCGTCGCTTCTTCGCGAAATGTTTCACGATCGATTTCGGGCTCCTCTTTTTTAGCGTCATCTCGCTTTACTCGTTCTTGAGCGCGTCGCGCGAACCCATCGATTTCACTTTCGATCAACGCGTTAGGCATATCGAATTTATTAAGTTTAAACAGCTGCTCCATGACCACTTTTTTGTTGATGACACGCAGTGCGTTTTTCAATTCTTTTTCCATCGTCGTACGTAATTCGGATTTAAGCTGGTCTACGCCACCTTCTTGGATATTAAACAATTCCAAAAACTCATCGTTTAACTCGGGTAATTTAGGCTCAAACACCTCTCGCACTTTTATCTTAAACGTCGCATCTTTTCCAGATAAATTCTTTTGATGATAGTTTTTCGGAAAAGTGACTGAGATTTCTTTTTCATCACCGCCTTTAACACCGATCAACCCCTCTTCAAAACCTGCAATCATTGACTTGGATCCCAACACCACCGAAAATTCTTCGGACGAGCCACCCGGAAAAAGTTTGCCCTCCAAAAAACCTTCAAAGTCAATAACCACACGATCACCATTTTTTGCGACGCGATCAACTAACGCCCACTCAACGCGTTGTTTGCGTAAATTCTCAATCATTTTATCCAAATCACTATCGCTCACGCCTGAAACTGCCTTCTCAAATTTGGCTTTAGCAAAATCAACAAGCTTGATTTCAGGATAAATCTCGAAGGTTGCTTCGTATTCGATGGGTTCCTTATCTTTGAATTTTTTGATATTCACTTTTGGGTAACCCGCAGATTTTAAATTTTCCTGCTGCATCGCTTCAGTCAACGTCGCCTGTAACAAATCATTGAGTACTTCTTGTCGAATACTTTTTCCATATTGTTGTTCAATCACTTTCATCGGCACCTTGCCAGGTCTAAAGCCATGCAATTTTGCTGTTTTGGCTACCTTTTTTAATTGCTGCTGAAAGCCTTCTTGAAAACGCTCATCCGGCACGGAAACGGTCAAACAACGTTCTAATTTTCCATTCTTTTTTACGGACACTTGCATAAAATTACCTTCTTAATTTTTAAGAATGATGGTGCGAAAGGAGAGACTCGAACTCTCACGGGGGTTGCCCACTGAGTTCTAAGCCCAGCGCGTCTACCAGTTCCGCCACTTTCGCACATAAAGTTTTATTGAGAATACATCAATAACTTATTGATTAATAATCAATTTTATTTAGGGAAGTATTCTGAACAACAAATCTTGTTGAATTATAGACTTTTAAGGGAAAAATTCAATATGATAGAAAGTTTTGATTGACCTTGTCATCCCGCGGCTTGACCGCGGGATCCAGAAGAATTACGCTACCATCTTTTGCATAGGAACACGCATGGACACCATCAGCAACCTCCTCCAACAAAGCATCGATAGCATTAAGCTCAATGCACCCTTTGTCTTTGAAGTAATTGCGCTGCTCTGGATTATTTTACTCGTAAATCGTTTCATGATGAAAAATCGATTACTCATGCTCGGCATTTATCCCCGTCATGTTGCAGGGATTCCAGGCATTTTTCTTTCATCATTTTTACATCAGAATACAGAGCATTTATTTTTTAATTCGATTCCGCTCTTCATCATGATGAGCTTTGTTTTGTTAAGCGACATGCAAACGTTTTATGTCGTCACGTTTTCAATTATTGTTTTAAGCGGGACAGCCACATGGCTACTCGCTCGCCCTTTTATTCACGTGGGTGCCAGTTCCCTCATCATGGGTTATTTTGGTTATTTGCTGCTTAATGCATCCATGAACCAAACACCGGTTGCCATCGCGTTAGCGTTTGTGTTGATTTATTATTTTGGTGGATTTTTATTTTCTATATTGCCCGGCGAAAAACATATTTCATGGGAAGGCCATTTGTTTGGTCTCTTAGCCGGATTATTCGTGGGATATTTTTATGCGAGCATTGTGCCGTTGTTTGATCAGCTGCAGGGGTTTGTGCATTAACGCAACCACGCCTTCAATCGAGCAATAAAATGCCGGGGTTTATAAAGCGCGTCTGTCTTCGTCCAAAACGTTTCTGCATCCATGTAACCAATTTCAATACGAGTCTCAAACGCCGCATACAGCATTTCCCACTCAAAGGGATAAACTTGATTAAGCAACAATTGTAAGCGAAACGCCAAGTGGCTCCGCATATCGGATAAACCAAAATATTTGACGCTCACAGAAATTTCGTTGTGCCGTTGGTCACAGGATAAAATATCAAATAAAATATTTACCGGCTGCTTTGCTTGCCGACAGATGTCATCTAAACAATTTGCAACAGCAAAAAACATGAGGTAATAATCGGCGCATTGAAATTCAGATTTTTTGGAAAAACCCCAGGTGCGCGCAAATTGTTTGATTGTTTTTTGCGCAATATCGCCCTGCACTAATCGCACCACATCCTTATGCAAACCCATAGACAGCCTCCGTGCCATTTATAAGTTAACTATAGTTTATTATGTAGCCTTTGCTAGCATGTTTCACGCGATTGCGTAGCGAGAGCGCAAACAAAGCTATTTATTTTGTTCACAAAATAATAACAAAAAATTTTTTTGCCCATTTCTTTTGCTCGTCCAAAAGAAATGGGCGAAAGAAAAGGACGCCCCAAACGTTCGTCCCGCCGTTGGCGGGATCCCGCATATTTTTGGTGAAATTTGGCGGTCGCTCGGAATCGACATCCTGTCTCTCCTCGCTCAATTGGCTCCAGGCCAATTGACCGCCATTTCACCAAAAATTCGCGCTCACGTTAAGGGGAGAATTGTTGCGAAACGGTCTTATCTTGAGTCATTTCCCTTAAGGAACGTGCACGGAATAACTTTTACATCTAGCGCCCAGAAGGGGTGCAGATTTTTACGTTGCGATAGAAGAAAAGTGCGCGCATAGTTATTCTATGTAAGCGCTTTTCTGATTGAGCAACGTGAAAAGATGCGCCTCTTATGGGATGCTGGATGCGAAAGTTATTTCGTGCACGTTCCTAACATTGCCTGTATAAAAATCTCGGCATTTTTTGCAGCAGATTTTTGTAAAATAGCAAACATAGCAAGATCGGTCGTATCACTAATCGAACGTATAACTAAATATGGCACATGCTGTTGGTACGCTACTTGTGCAACCGCACCTCCCTCCATATCAAAGGCATAGGCATTCGTCGCTTTCACAATTTTATTCAGCTCTTTCCCATAAACACTAAATTGATTGCGCGTTACAATTGTCCCCGCAACCACTTTTGGCTTATAGGGTTTACCCTTATAAAACAACGTTTGTAACTTAGCGGAGCCTATTGCTTTCTTGGCGATGCTAAATAAATTCTTATCCGCCATAAAATAAAGAGGATTCTGTTTTACTCCGGGTTCAACAAAGGTAGAAGTTGGATCCAATGTATTCGTCGGTGTATATTTCCCCGCCGCATCCGTCATGCCATAGTCATAATAAATAGATCGCTTACCCATCACAACAAAACCGGGTTCAACTTTCCCCGTTCCGCCTGCCACACCAGAAAAAATAATAGCCGAAGGAGAAAACCGATCGATTAAAATGGCTGTGCCTTCTGCTGCATTGACTGGCCCAACGCCTAACGCCACGATAACAACATGTTGCTTATCTAAAAGCCCAGTATAATATCTGCGTTTTAAATATTGATGTACTGTAGCATGCTGCAGCTGACTAACCAGCATCGCATTTTCAAGCGACAGCGCGCTTACAATCGCAATAGGCTTAACCAAAACATCCGCAATCGCGGCAATCGGCATCGTCAGGAAAAAAATTAATATGAATATAAAATGCCGATATATTTTTACGCGCATATCAATACCGATAATAATCCGGCTTATACGGCCCATCGATAGAAACACCAATCGCTTCGGCTTGGAATGGTTTGAGCTTCGTCAACTTCGCCCCGACGTGATCCAAATGTAAACGCGCCACTTTTTCATCCAAAGATTTTGGTAAAACATAAACTTCATGTTTATATTTATCGGGATGTTGCCACATTTCGATTTGTGCGAGCACTTGATTCGTAAATGAATTTGACATCACAAAACTCGGGTGTCCAGTTGCACAACCTAAATTAATTAATCGCCCTTCGGCTAACACGATGATGCGTTTACCATCGGGGAAAATTACATGATCCACTTGTGGCTTGATGTTTTCCCAAGTGTATTTTCGTATCGATGCAATATCAATCTCTGAATCAAAATGACCAATGTTGCAAACAATGGCTTGGTTTTTCATTTGTTTCATATGGTCTTCTGTGATCACCGTCTCATTGCCGGTCGCGGTCACAAAGATATCGCCGTATTTACAAGCGTCATCCATATCAACCACTTTATATCCTTCCATCGCAGCTTGTAATGCACAGATCGGATCAATTTCAGTGACGCAAATGTTTGCGCCAAATCCTTTGAAGGATTGCACACAACCTTTACCTACATCACCATAGCCTAAAACAATGCAAGTTTTACCGGCAATCATCACGTCCGTTGCACGTTTAATGCCATCAACCAACGATTCGCGGCAACCGTATAGATTATCAAACTTAGATTTTGTCACGGAATCATTCACGTTAAACGCCGTGGTGAGCAACGTGCCTTTTTTCATCCTATCATACAAACGATGCACGCCCGTGGTGGTTTCTTCTGAAATACCTTTGATGTCTTTTAACAACTCGGGATATTTTTCGTGTAACACCAACGTTAAGTCACCACCATCATCTAAGATCATGTTGGGACGCCAACCTTTCGGACCAAAAATCGTTTGTTCGACACACCACCAATATTCTTCTTCGGTTTCACCCTTCCACGCAAACACCGGCACGCCTGACGCCGCAATCGCTGCAGCGGCGTGATCTTGTGTGGAAAAGATATTACAAGAAGCCCAACGCACATCGGCGCCCAAAACTACTAATGTTTCAATTAAAATAGCTGTCTGAATCGTCATGTGCAAAGAACCCGACAAACGAGCTCCTGCTAATGGTTTTTGTCCTTTATATTCTTCTCGCAATGACATGAGCCCCGGCATTTCAGTGCGAGCAATCGCCATTTCTTTGCGGCCCCATTCAGCCAGATTAATATCGGCTACTTTAAAATCGGATTTTAAGTTTTTTACAGTTTCCACGCGAATGATTTCTCCTATGCTACAGTTGTCATGCGTTCTTTAATCGCCGAAGCCAACGCCTCAGCTTTGTCCGTCTTTTCCCACGTAAATGTTGGTTCTGTTCGACCAAAATGGCCGTACGATGCGGTTGCTTTATAAATCGGTCGTAACAAATCTAACATGTCGATAATACCACGAGGACGTAAATCAAAATGTTTGCGCACGAGCGCCACCAATTTATCGTGACTGATTTTACCGGTGCCAAATGTTTCAATCGTAATGGATGTTGGTTCTGCAACGCCAATCGCATAAGACACCTGAATTTCACAACGATCGGCGAGACCCGCGGCCACAATATTCTTTGCGATATAACGCGCTGCATAAGCCGCTGAACGATCGACCTTTGAAGGATCTTTGCCAGAAAACGCGCCGCCGCCATGACGCGCCATACCGCCGTAAGTATCCACAATAATTTTTCGTCCTGTTAATCCACAATCACCCAATGGACCACCAATCACAAATCGCCCCGTTGGATTAATATAATATTTTGTATTTTTGCTAACCCATTTAGCCGGTAAAATAGGTTTAATAATTTCTTCCATCACCGCTTCATGAAGGGTTTTATTGTCAACATCGGGACTGTGCTGTGTAGACAAAACAACCGTCTCTATGCTGGCGGGCTTATCATTCACATAACGAAATGTTATTTGACTCTTTGCATCCGGTCGCAACCAAGGCAGCTTGCCTGATTTACGTATCGCTGATTGTTGTTTCACTAGTTTATGCGCATAATGAATCGGCGCCGGCATGAGCACATCTGTTTCATTCGAGGCATAACCAAACATTAATCCTTGATCCCCTGCCCCTTGCTCATGTGTATCCGTCTGGTTTACGCCCTGAGCAATATCAGGTGATTGCTTGCCAATGGCCGATAATACGGCACAAGATTCCCAATCAAAACCCATATCAGAATGGTTATAACCAATATCACGAACCGTTTCTCGCACCACTTGTTCAACATCTACCCAGGCATTAGTAGTAATTTCACCGCCCACCAACACCATACCGGTTTTAATGCAGCACTCACAAGCCACGCGGCTCTTCGGATCCTGCGTTAGAGTAGCATCCAAGACGGCATCTGATATTTGGTCTGCAATTTTATCTGGATGTCCTTCAGATACGGATTCAGAGGTGAATAGGTAATTATTGCTCATATTTAATATCCCTTAATAGTGAAAAGAAGAGCTAATCTTAACAATTCTGCTGAAACTATCCAGAAAAATTCACAAAATCAAGCGGATTAGCTCTGAGCTGCTATAAGGCAGACTGTGACTGGGTTACAGCTGCTCAGAGCTGCAATACGATTTGATTTGGTCAAAGTCTGATAATTTGGTAAAATGGTTCTTTTTATTAAATATACATACAGGAAACCGCCCTTCATGCAACCGCTGTTAAAATATCTGATAACATTAGTCTTCTGCTCGACGATCTCGATCTATGCGGCTCCGCCGTTTTCGAAAGTCGTTATTTTCGGTGATAGTTTATCTGACATTGGCAACGATCATTTTAATGTTCAAGGTCAAGCGCCAGAAACAAACTTCATTCCTGATGGACATGGCGGTTATAAACACGGCGAGGTGTGGGTCGTTCCTTTTGTTAAAGATTTACAACAAGCAGGATTATTAACAGCCGATGCCACACAAATTTTTCCATCAAGATGTCTCACTGATGATCCACATGGCAACGAATGTCCTGACTTTGACATTACCACATCACACAGTTTAGACTTTGCGTACAGCGGCGACCCAAGCGGCGGTTACCCTATTGAAAATGGACGGTATGTCAGCCAATTACATATGGGCGCGGGGCAGTTCTCTAATCTGATTTGCGTAAATCCCGACAGTAGTTTTGCCCCACCCGCACCTTGGTCGGCAAATACTTTATGTGGTGTAAAAAACAGAGTAAACGATTTTGTTACACATACAAACCCCTTTCAATTTGTGGATCCTAATGCACTATATGTGATTTGGGTTGGACCCAATGACATTCAACAAAACTTAGGACCGGCATTGCAAGCGCAAGTTCAAGATGGGGAGGTCATTGATCCCAACGCGAATAATCAAACGGCAACCAATACCGTTCAAACTGCAGTTATGAATATTACATCTTCTATTTCTATCTTGACTTTAAAGGGCGCTCGCTATTTTGCCGTATATAATTTACCAAACCTTGGGTTTACGCAACAAGGTTATGGTTTAAATTACTTATATAACCACGATCCGCGTCATGCAAATGATCCGAAAGATGCTATTAAACAACTCTTTACCAATCTGACCAATGGATTCAATGGCGCACTTAAAACATCATTAAACAACCTGCAATCTTATCATCCTGGCATAACGATTATTCAACCCGACATCAATACGCTCTTTAATCAGTTACGCGACGGCGAAATCGCTGCGTTTCCCGCATCATCAGAAAACATCGTCAATAAAGAGCCCGTTTTGCAATGGTACGAAATCTGTTGTCCCAATAACGGAAGCGAATTTGATTATGATCCAACACAGTGCCAAACAGCCCAGCAAAATCCAATCTGTTCCGGATCGATGCCAGTGTTACCCGCATCAGCGGGTGGCGGACATTATCTATTTTTCAATGCGATTCATCCGACGACTTGCGCGCATCGATACATTGCCGCATTTGCTTCAGCGGCGGTAGAACAAGTGTTTTCAATAAATCCAAAACCATTTGATCCTAAGATGGATTTGTGTGAGTGAAAAATATAAATTCACTATGGAATTTACACACTTTTTTGGAAAGACTTTCCACTCTCGCAAGAGAGCTCACTTTCTGCTTCTTTTGGCGTTAATAACTGAGCAATTAACTCTGACTCCGTCCTAAAAGAAAGAAACTTTTCAAACATTTCGACCGCTTTATCTTTTTGTTGTAACCTTGCTCGAAACTCTTGAAGATCAAGCGGAGCTTCTTTATCTCGCTGGGATTTTTTTACTAACTCTTGATAATCTTTGACTAATTGCAAAAAAGTAAGCATCGATTGATCTTTAAGCGTTTTAGCAATTTCTTCAATTGTTTTTTTATTATCATTTTTGATGACAAATGCATTCCCAAGTGCTTCATTCGTGAGTAATTGCAGGACTAAACATACATTATCTATCGGCTGATGCTCGACCACTAAATGCAAGGGCGTGGTTAGACGGTTGGTTCCGCGCTGAAGGAATGGAACAACAAACTGAGCTAGTAATATATCAGAAAAAAGCTGCGGTGAGCACTGTGCCTTGCTGACAAAAGCAGCAAAGCCCTCAAGTGATTGTCTTGCTGCCGCAATGTGAAAAGCGGTGTCGCCACACTGATTACGCGCATCCACTACAGTGGCAAATACCTCATCAGAAATCGCCTCTAACAACGCTATTAGTCCTGTTGCATCTTGATGCCAAGCAGCCAATTGTAGCGGATTCATTTGATCGGTTTTACTGCTCTGCACTACCCACTGGTTCAACATTTCCTGTGAAAGATATTAAACAACCGTCTGTAAGGGGATGCTATATTCCTTGGCCGCGGCAAGATGTAAAGGACAGCGATCCCAGGAAACTTGTGTAGGCGCTCGATAGAAAATCCGAGAGAATTCCCTGACTTTTTGGTATTCTTCGCATTGTGTGTTAAGTTGTTCAATTTCTTTCGGAAAGGCTTGCGCCAGATCGTCTAACGATTCGACTCGATAATCAATCTCCTCAATTTCCATTAGATTTTGAGAAAGTCGAACCATTAATCGCTGTGTTGCAATATTATCATCTCCCTGTTTTAAATACAGGAGGGCTTCCATGTATCGTAATCTTTGATCGAGCGCCGCTTCAGCATCAACAGGTTGCATAAAGAGATGCTCACCCAAAAGGCTATTCATTTTTTTGAACTGCGCCGGGTAGTCCTTTTCTGCCGCTTGAAGCAATAAATCGATAAACGGTTGTAAAAAATCTGCTGTTTGTTCTTCTGGAAAATAATGGAGCTATGATCCAAAGTTGTGTATGACTGGTTTTTGACCAGAGGAAATTAAG